>JBGAKX010000200.1:0-6272 GCA_044224215.1 Blastocatellia bacterium | reverse complement strand
TTGGCGCCGTTGCGCTTCACGATGACCGTGTTGACCTGATCGTCGAAGAGGTCAAAGAAGATCTTGTTCGACAGACGCGCGCCGTCGAGCCCCGACGGCGCCGGAGCCTCGACATACACCCACACCTCGTCGACGCTCGCGTCCTTTCCAACCCACGCGAGCTGCAGCTCATGGCCGTCACGATCGGTGATCTTCAGGGCGGACTGCACGTATGCGAGCGCGTACCGGTCAAAATCCGCCGTGGTATCGATCCGGACGCGGCGGCCGGCGCTCCGGCTGACTGCGTCCTCGAGATCGTCGACGAACAGGCGAATCGCAATCTCGGCCGAACCGGATTTTGCGTTGTAATCGACTTCGGCGAGGCTCGCGTGGAATTTGTGCGCCGAGACCGGAACGCACGCCACGAGCGCCACCAGGACGACGAGAACGGAGCGACGCATCTACGGCTTTGCCGGCGCCGCCGGCTGCGCCTGCTTCATCTCGAGAATCTGCATCGGATTGGGCTCCTTCTGGTCCTTGAACAGCTGGAACCGCGTCTTGACCGGCCGCCGCGGGAACGCGTTGTTCTCGAGATCCGTGTCCGCTGTCTCGAGGTGCGGATCGAGGACGATCGACGCAATCTCCTTCTTGGTCATGATCAGCCGCGACACTTCGCGGTTGTTGTAGCGCCAGATCTCGGCCGGGCTTCGAAGCTCATCGGACGTCCCGTCCGTGTACTCGATCTTCAGGATCACCGGCATCACGAGACCGCCGATGTTCTTGAGGTCCACGACATAGAAATTCATTCCGCCCGCAAGCAACGCCTTGTCCCGGTCGCTGAGCGACGCCACGAACTTCTGGTACTCCTCGCGGTCCCGATCGGTCACCTTCAGGTCGTCGTAGGTGTTGTAGAAGTCCTTGAGCGTCGGCACCTGGTCAACACGTTTTGGCAGCGGCTTGTTCCGTTGCTCGGACATCGTCACGGGCGCGCTGTCACGATCCTTGGCCCGTGCCGGCTTCTCGACGTCGGGGTTCTTTGAATCGATGGTAAACAGCCGCACGCGTTCGATCGATATGTCCGTATGGTCGGTCGTGTAGAACCATCCGCGCCAGAACCAGTCGAGGTCGACGCCCGACGCATCCTCCATCGTGCGGAAGAAATCGGCCGGCTCGGGCCGCTTGAACTTCCATCGGCGCGCGTACTCTTTGAATGCCTTGTCGAAGACCTCGCGACCAAGCACTGTCTCGCGCAGGATGTTGAGCGCCGTCGCCGGTTTTGCGTAGGCGTTGTTTCCGAACTGCAGCAGCGAGTCCGAGTCGGTCATGATCGGGACCTGCTCGTCGCTGCTCATGTACTCGACGATGGCCTTGGGCTCGCCGCGCGACGACGGATACTTGTCTTCCCACTCCCGCTCGGAAAGGTACTGCAGGAATGTGTTGAGGCCCTCGTCCATCCACGTCCACTGGCGCTCGTCCGAATTCACGGTCATCGGAAAGTAGTTGTGCCCGACCTCGTGGATGACGACGGTGATCAAACCGTACTTTGTCCGCTGAGAATACGTCCCGTCCTCTTCAGGTCGTGGTCCGTTGAAGCAGATCATCGGGTATTCCATGCCCCCGACCGGACCGTGGACCGATATCGCCGTCGGATACGGATACGTGAACGTGTACCGCGAGTAGACGTTGAGCGTGTGGATGATCGCCTGCGTCGAGTACTGGCCCCACAGCGGATTGCCTTCCTTGGGATAGAAGGACATGGCCATCACGTTGTTGCCGTCGACGCCGTGCTTCAGCGCATCCCAGATGAACTTTCTCGACGACGCGAACGCAAAATCGCGCACGTTGTCTGCCTTGAACACCCACGTCTTCGTGCCCGTCGGCTTGGACGATTCCGCCGCCCTCGCTTCGTCGGGCGTGACGATCAGCACCGGCGCCGTAGCCGTCTGCGCTTGCTGCAGCCGCTGGCGCTGCGTCGCGGTCAGGACCACCTCGGGGTTCTGGAGCACACCCGTCGCGGCGACCACGTGGTCGTTTGGCGCCGTGATGCGGACCAGGTAGTTGCCAAACTCAAGTGCGAATTCCCCCGCGCCGAGGAACTGCTTGTGCTGCCAGCCCTTGTAGTCGGTGTAGGGCGCCATGCGCGGGAACCACTGCGCGATCGTGTAGAGGTAGTTGCCGTCCTTTGGAAAGAACTCGTACCCCGACCGCGCGCGTATCCGCTTGGCATCGTTGATGTTGTAGCTCCAGTCGACCGCAAATGTCGTTGACGCCCCCGGCAGCAGCGGCTCCTTCAGGTCGAGACGCATGTTCGTCTTGACGACGTCGTAGGGCAGCGGCTGCCCCTTCGCGTCCCGTACCGCCGCAACCTTGCAGCCTCCTTCGAACGTCTCGCGCGCGAGCACGCTGTCGAGCCGGTCGTACGACATGTGATCGAAGTCCGGCGCGCCGGCAGTCGTATTCGAATCCGACGTTGGCGAGAAGATGTTCTGGTCGAGCTGCAGCCACAGATACGTCAGAGTGTCGGGCGAGTTGTTGTGGTACGTGACCGTTTCTGTCCCGACAATCCGCTGCTTGACGTCGTCGAGCGTCACGTCGATGACATAGTCGGCCCGCTGCTGCCAGTATGCATGGCCCGGGGCGCCGGACCCCGTTCGTTGCTCGTTGGGAGTCGGCAGCAGCTCGTCGAGCTGGCGAAACTTGTCCTGGGGCTTTTCGACGGGCTTGTCGGACGATTGACCGAATGCGGGGAGCACGCAGACAGCGCACAGGAGCACGGCACTGAGGATTCTCATTGAACTTGGCTACTTTCCTTACCGAGGTTGCCGACAGATAGTAACATTCCAGCGGATTGCTCGTTTACGAGTCCGGGTCGCAAATGTTTCGCCGAAGAGGGAGCTGTTCGATGGCATGTCGAGTCGTGGCAACGATGGTGTTTCTCGTGGTTCTGGGCGCAGTCGCGTCCGCCGCCCAGTCAGGCCGCGTGCGTCGCGTCAACCCGCCGCCCGCGGCTCCCGCGGCAACCCCCGCGCCGGCCGCTGATCCGGCCGAACCCGTGCGCGCAGCGCCTCGCGCCGTCACGGCGAAATTCGACACAAAGTACGCAGGCGGATCCCTCGGATATGACTACGACGAGAAGGTCGTCGTCGCGATCAAGGACGGAATCGTGACGTTCTCGACCAAGACGGATCATGTTGAAGTCGAGGCCGTGCGCATCAACGACGTGAGTTACGGCCAGCGCATCCGTCAGCGCACCGCCGAAGCCGTCGGCGTCGGCTCCGTCATACCCGGTCTCGGCGGGATCATCGGCAACACCAAGTCGACCGCCCACTACATTGAAATCGTCTGGGGTGCCGCACCGGCACAGGGCGTCGCGCTCAGGGTCGACAAGGGCGATTACGAAAACCTGATTAATGCAATTGAGGCCGCAACGGGTCTCACGGTCCGCCGCGAAGCCGCTCCGGCAATCAAGGACATCCCGTAACGTACTGAGCCGGAACTATTTCTTGCGTCGACGGCGCCGCTGCGTCGTCGAGTCGGGCATGCCTGGGCCAAACTTGTCGGCCTTTCCTTCCGCAAGCTTCTCGACGAGCAGTTCATAGAAGTGGTCGACGGCCTCGTCGGGAAATCGGGACGCATACAGGGACCAGCGAACGTCAATCTCGGTATGCAGCCGGCGGTAGATGTCCCCGCCCGCGCGCCCCTTTGCGACCAGGTCCGGAAAGTAGCTCAGCAGTTCGTCGACGAGGAGCTCGGCAAATGACCGAGCGCCGCGGGACAGCGAACCCGAACCGTGCGGAAGGGATGCCACGTGGCTTCGCGCCGGTTCGGACGCAGTCGGCGGCGCGAACGCATCCGCCGGAATCTGCCGGCGCGGACGCGGCGCAACCGACGCCTTCGGCGCAGCGACCGCGACCGCAGCTCCCAGGTAAGGCGCCAGACCCGCCGCGAACTCGCCGCCGCGCGCCGGACGGTTGGCCGGCTGCTTGTCGAGCGCGCGATTGACGACGTCGGCGAGCCCCTCGGGAACATCCTGGCGGACGTCGTCGAGCCTCGGCGGCCTCGCCGTCGCGTGGCGGATCGCGAGCACGGAGCTCGGCCCGTCGAACGGCGGGCGGCCCGCAATCATCTCGAACAGGATCACCGCCAGCGAATAGACGTCCGCTGCTGCGCTGACCCGCTCGCCGAGGCACTGTTCGGGCGACGCATAGCGGTATGTGCCCAGAAAGACGCCGGTTTCGGTGAGTCGCGTGGCTTCTTCTTCGGCCTCGCGGACCATCTTGGCGATGCCGAAGTCGAGCACCTTGACCGACTCGCCCCAGTCGAACCGGCATAAAAAAAGGTTCGCCGGCTTGAGGTCGCGATGGACGACGCCTCGCGCGTGCGCGACGTCGAGCGCAAGCGCCGCCTGGTGGATCAGGTTCACTGCGCGCTCGGGCGGCATGGGCGCTTCGCGGGCGATCGCCTCTTTCAGCGTCTCGCCCGTCAGGTACTCCATGGCCTGGTAGAAACCTGTGCCTTCGGCGCCAAAGTCGAACACCGAGACGATTCCGGGATGGCTGACGTTTGCCGCGGCACGCGCCTCGCGCCGGAATCGGGCCACCAGCTCGTCCCAGAAGCGGCGCGGGTGTTCGAGCTCGCCGATGATCTCGCGTCGCAGCACCTTGGACGGGTGAAGCACCTTGACGGCGACCGGCGCGTCGGTCTCGACGTGCCGCGCCCGATAGACGACTCCGGCGGCGCCTTCGCCGATCACCGCTTCGATCAGGTAACGGTTTCCGACGACGCGTCCAATCAGGTCGCGTGGCTCGACGGGTTCCGCAAGCTCGGCGCCATATAGCTTCTCGACCACTTCAAAAAACCGCTCGACGTCGTCGTTCGACGGCTCGGCGGGACCGGTCGCCCGCTCGCTGAGTGCGCTCGCCCAATGCAGCTCGCGGCTGAACTTGGAATCGACACCCGCTGCCCGGATCAACGATGCGGCGCGTGTCCGGATCGGGTCGCTGCCGGACGCGCCGGCCATGTCCACGAGCTCCTGATGCAGATACCGGCGCGCTTCCGCGATCTTGGCAGAGTTGGTGATGCCAAAACGGCGCCGAAGCCGGCGCAGGGCAGCGAAGCTCATGCGCCCTATCTTCTGACGCGGCAGAGCCGATTGACAAGGGGCACGGCGACGGGACCCCGCGCGCCGCACTTTGCGGCCGCGGCGTGTCGGCGGCTAACCTGTCATCGGATGTCGGATGCCAACATCGCCGGACTCCTGTTCGAATCGTCCGCGCGCGAACGGGACATCGCATTTGTCCATACGCCCGGGCTCGTGGCCGAACGATGGACGTACGGGCGTGTCCGCGAGTGCGCGTTCCGTTTTGCCCGCGCGCTCGAGGTGCGCGGGATCGGCCGCGGCGACCGGGTCGTGCTCGCGGGCCCCAACTGTCCAGAGTGGGTCGCGGCATTCTATGGCAGCCAGCTGCGGGGCGTTGTCGTGGTTCCGCTCGACCAGCACGGCACTCCGGAATTCGGGTCCCGGGTTGCCGCGTCAGTTCGACCCCGGCTCGTCGTCGCGTCGACAAAGCTCGGGCGACTGGGCGATGGTCCGGCGATGCCGCTCGATTCGCTCGAGGCAGCGCTCGCAGACATGAGCAGCGAACCGTTCACGCCTACGACCGTCCAGCCGGGCGATCCCGCCGAGATCGTGTTCACGTCGGGCACGACCGCCGAACCTCGGGGGGTGGTCATCACGCACGGAAACATTCGAGCGAATCTCGAGCCCATCGCCAACGAGATCCGCAAGTATGCGCGTTGGGAACGGTTCGTCCATCCGATCCGGTTTCTCGACCTGTTGCCGCTGAGCCATGTGTTTGGCCAATTCATGGGGCTCTTTGTGCCTCAGTTGCTCGGTGGCGAAGTGCATTTTCGCGAATCGCTCGGCCCATCCGGTATCGTCGATGCAATCCGGCGCGAACGGATATCGGTCGCGGTCGTCGTGCCGCGGATGCTGCACTCGCTGCAGAGTGCCGTTGAACGCGAGTACGCGGACCGAGGACGACTCGAATGGCTCTCGGATCGCGTGGCGAGCTCTGCGGAGATGAACCCGTTCATGCGGTGGATCGTCTTCCGGCACGCACACCGTGCGTTCGGAGCCAAGTTCTGGGCGTTCGTGACGGGCGGCGCCGCACTCGACGAGTCGACGGAGCTCTTCTGGAGAAGGCTCGGCTTTGCCGTCGTCCACGGCTAAGGGATGACCGAGACCGCGGCGCTCGTCAGCGTGAATCACCCGTTCAGGATGAGTCGTGGAT
>JBGAKX010000020.1:41862-44752 GCA_044224215.1 Blastocatellia bacterium | reverse complement strand
GTTGCCGTCGTGCGCGTATCCGGTTGTGATCAATAACACCATGATCGGGAACCAGGCCGGCATCTACATCGACGGCCGGATTGGTGCTACTCCGCAGGTCTACCGGAACAATCTGATCTTCGGAAATCTCATCGGGGTCGAGATTGCGCTGTACCGGGGCGTGTTCCCTGGGGTATGGGAGAACAACCTCGTCTCCGGCAACGATATCGCGAACGACGGTGCGCCTGTGTCCGACCTGATGCGCGCCGTCTGAAGTCCATGGCCTCCCGGCGCGCCTGAGGCTTGCGCGGATTGCAAGCGGCCGCACGTCTCGTAACATGCCGAGTCCCTCGTTGACTGTGTGCCCGACCTGAACAATTACTGACGCTCCATAAGCTCGTGTCGGGCGGGCATGCTTCGAGCACAGGGGATGCTGCCCATCGCCGCAGGGTGGCGGCGCCGCGGCAGGTGCCGGCGTGATCATGAATATGTTGTTGACAGCATATGGTCTCCACTACATAATCATCCGATGTGGGAGGTGACGTTTCACGCCGAATTCGATCCAGAGTTCGAAGCTCTTGCGATCGACGTCCAGGACGAGTTGCTCGCACATGCGAAACTGCTCGAGTTGTTCGGGCCTCAACTCGGAAGGCCACGGGTGGACACGTTGAAGGGATCGCGCCATCCCAACATGAAGGAGTTGAGGTTTGATGCGGCGAATGGTGTGTGGCGTATCGCGTTCGCGTTTGACACGAAGCGGCGCGCCATCGTCCTTGTCGCGGGTGACAAGTCGGGCGGGAGTGAGAAGCGTTTCTACCGTCGACTGATCGACAAGGCCGACAACCGGTTTGACCGGCATATCGCTCGACTGCGTGAAGAGAGGAATTCGAAGTCATGATCACACTTGATAAGAAGATGAAGCAGGTAGGCGCGGCGCGTCGTCGCAGGATCGAGGCTCGCGTGGCAACGCTCGTTTCCGAGGAGATGTCGCTGCGGGACCTGCGGCGGGCGCATCGGCTGACCCAAGCGAAGCTGGCGAAGAGTTTAGGAATGAGCCAGGATCAGATTTCGCGCCTGGAGCAGCGAAGCGACTTATTGCTATCGACACTCACGAGGTACGTCGAGAGCATGGGCGGGAGCCTTTCGTTAGTGGCAGAGTTTCCTGACCGGGCTCCGGTTGCGTTGACGGGGATAGGCGGTGTTGAGGGTACTGCGAGCCACGTGACGCCACGAAAGCGAGTTCGCAAATAGTAGACCTGCATCGGCGAAGAACCGTCAACGCCTGCCGCACCTGCCACAGAACACATGCACTATCGCGCATTAGGTGCGTCCGATAAGGGAAATGAGGGCGAGCGGATCGGCTTCATCCTGGCTCGGGAATTCCCAATGCCACACCCAGGGAACTGTTTAGCAGTTCGAGTTTCTGACGTGCGAGCGCTCCGATGAAGTTCGTGAGCATCGATTTCGGAAGACTGACGAGTTCATCACAGTGTGCGCTGCATTCTCGCTTCACACCATCGCTCGCATCGAGAAGCACCTGTGTGGCAAGGCCATCATAGGCCGAGTACACCGGAGCGCAGATGACTGTCGAGTATCTCGAGTCGATCAGTACTTGTCGGCTGACGATCAGGAAGGCTCGCTGCTTGCGCGGATCGCGGGATGATGGATGCCTGACGAGGTACAGGTCGCCTCGCTTCACAGCTCACCCTGGAATGCGAGGACGTCGGCGGCCTCGCGGTTGAGCCGCTTGGCATTGCGATTGATGATCTCGAGGTCCCGGGCATCCTGTTGCGACCTGTGGAACTGGGAAATGAAGGCACGCGCAGCAGTCTCGAGGAATTCGGATCGGTTCCTGAACTGGTCTCCAAGCTTGTCGATCTCGTCGAGAAGGTCTTCCGAAAGGGTGACAGATGTCTTGACTTTCATACCACCAAAATACTCCCGCTCTTCGAGGACAGTCAAATCTTCATGCGTCTGATAAGAGAACTTATGAACAGGAATGGGACATGCTCAGCAGGTTTGCGTCGTCTCATCTAAGCGTGGGTCACGGACTGAACTACGCGCAAGCGTGGGCCGATGGTCTCCTCGGCAGTCTTAAGGTCAAAGTCGGCCTGAAGATTGAGCCAATACTGTGGTGACTGGTCGAGAGCGCGTCCAAACAGCAAGGCCAGTTCAGCCGTCACGGGACGTGCACCCTTGATCACGTGCGAAATGCGCATCGGCGACACCCCGATGGCTCGCGCGAAGGCTGCCTGGGAATATTCCAGTTCTTCAAGCGTCTCGGCCAGAAACTCACCCGGATGAATGGCCGGCAGCCTCTTCTTGGTCATGACATTCTCTCCTCAGTGGTAATCCACGATCTCGACTTCAAGTGCGCTGCCCAGTACGATCACCGTGCAGCAATAAACATAATGTTTATGCGCGTCAAGCGCTGATCGACGGGGGCAATCGGTCGACGTGGGCGACCGCAGGTCAGGTGTCCTTGGTCTCGTGCTCGTGACGATGGCGCGGTGCCAAGGGACCCGTTCGCTTCGAAGAAGCGTGCGGTGCGCTACCTGCCCCTGCGCCCGACCACCCGCTGGACGTTCTTGACCAGCGCGAGCGGATCGATCGAGAGCCCCGCCCGTACCGACCAGTGCGACCGACTGTCCGGGCCCGCGTTGGTCTCCCACCCGACGTTCAACGGGAGCGAGATCCCCTGCGTGAGCGGAAACGTCACGGTCCCGTTCACGCTGTAGCTCGGAGACGAATTCGTCGTCCACGTCCCGCCAAGGTCGAATTCGACCTCCGTATCGTCCTTTGTCCAGAACGTCAGCGGAAAGTGGCCGTCCCGGTGCGTGCCGATCGTCGCCTCCACGCCGTTCTCGCTCGGGTCGCCCGTGCGGTGCGCCACGTGCTGATATCCAACGTT
>JBGAKX010000020.1:0-41837 GCA_044224215.1 Blastocatellia bacterium | reverse complement strand
GCTGATATCCAACGTTGACACCCACGAACAGACCGCGCCCGACCCCCTGGTCATAATCCGCCTCGACGATCGTCGTCGTGTCGCCCAGGTCCTGGAACTCCTGGTTCACCAGAAGCGACAATTGCGGCCGCTTCTGGATCCTGTCGACGAGCGGTCTCAGCTCCTTTTTGCGCTCGGGTATTCGGCCGAGGTTGTCCAGGATGACCTCGGCAATCTCGGCCTCGTCGATCGCGGTCACGCGCCGCTGCTCGATGACCTCCTCGGCCGTCATGCCGGCGTGGTTTTGCTCGAGCAGTGCCGCGACGTCGGACCGGAGCTCCGGTTCGATGTCGTCGTACGCCACAAGCACGGGCGCAATGGCCTGAATGGCGTCCCAGTTCGACTTGCGTCTCGGGTTGCGCAGGTCGAGGACCATCACCTCGGCCTGGTAGTAGAGCTTCGAAGGCTGTGCGTCGGCCTTGTCGATCTGAACGCTGAACGTGGACGCGCGCCATCCCCTGTTGTCGTTGTAGAAGACCGTGTTGTAGGGCGAAACGCCAAGGAACGCCGCTCGAGCCGCGTACAGGTTGATGGTCCCAGCAGCTGCCATGATGGGCCGGCTCCTGCCGTCGTCATAGAATCCGTCGGAGTCCCGATTCCCGTAGCCGAGGTCAACTTCCAGCTCGAGCGTGTCGGTACCGCCGGGCCGCCCCAGGTCGGATTTGTCGACCGAGATGATTCCCGACGTGGCACGGTCCTTGGACGGGTCGATTCGGTCGACCACCTGCTTGGCAACTTCCGTCGCTCCCGCATCGAGCAGGAGCGTCTGCACCCTCCTTCGCACAAATGCCGTAACGACGTCGGTGCCGGCCTCGGCCTGAGGTTTCTGTCCACCGAACGCCGGCCACGGGAGCACAAGCAGCGCGAGAGCGGCGAGACACCTGGTGACGGGCATCGAGCGAGACCGAGCGCGGTCCGCAGCGCGCATCGCAATATGCAGGAGAGTGGTTGGGAATCGACTCTTTGGGGGCACGCGATCGACGCTCCCTTGCCGTGAGGCCGCCCCACCTTACCCAACAATGACCCGATATCCAATGCCGCAACAAGCGCACCGCCGGCGCGCCGCCGTGTGCATCGCAAGCGATTCGTGCACGCGTTGCGTACGAGTTCCTAGGCAACGGCTTTGCTCGATTCGGACGCGATGCCAGACAGACGAATCCCCATCCGCCGAACGTGTCACAGCTCGCGCGGCGGTCACGCTATCCCGCAGCCCCCACCGTTCGTCTCACACGTGGGCGACTCTCCCGACGTCGTGCGTCACTGCACGAACCCGGAACGCGAGAACGATCATCATGAATCCGACGGCCAGCGCGAACACGCCGATGAGCCAGACCATTGCAACCGCGCCAGCGGCAGGTCGCGCGAACAGCGCCACGCCGAGGAGAATCGACACGGCACCGCTCATGATGAGCGCCCACTCGTTGGGGATCTCCTTCCGCAACTGGACGGCGGTGACAACCTCGAACACACCCCGGACGATCGCCCAGATGGCAATCAGGTAGAGCAGCGCGACGGCGGTGAGGCCGGGCATCAGGAACGCGTAGGCACCGACGATGATGCCGAGCACGCCGACCAGCGCGAGCCCCCAGGTATGCGCTTTCGCGCCCACCCAGAGCGCCGCAAAGCCGTCGGCCAACGCGAACAATCCAAAGATGAGCACGAGCGTCACGAGTGCGAGGCCCGGCATCGCGAACGCGAAGAATCCGAACGCGATGGCGAGGATGCCTCTCAGCAGCAGTACCCACCAGTGTCTTGCAAATTCATTGAGGATCGATGGCGTAGCCATGGCAGTTCCTCCGGTCGTTCGGCTCGAGCGACCTATTCAAACGTGAACGGTTCACATGTCGCGGGCACGCTGACCTGCCGTTGCGTGCGGGAGCCACCCGTCTCGGGCAAGCCGCGGTGGAGCCGACCTGCAGCGTGAGCTGCAGAGCTGCCGCATAACGGCCCTTTCGAGAGTATGCAAGTTTGACGCCGGATTTGAGCCAGCCAGGATTGCCGTTCGCGCGGTTCCATGCGTCAATTTCCGCGTTCAATAGCCCGAACGGCGGACTCTCACCACAGCCGTGGGCTCGGAACGCCCGCAGAGGCCCGCGCAGGCGCGCGGCCCCTGACAACCGTTGTTGGCACGCGGATTGCGCGCCCACCACTTCGCGACCGAGGTCTGCCGGCCCGACGTTTCCACCGCGGGCGTGATCGCTTCCGCCGTCTCATGGCAATTCAAGGAGGAACCACATGAAACATTTCACCGAAGGCCGCAGAGGCATGACATGCGCCGGCCCGGCGCTGTTGCTTGTCGCGGCTGTCCTGTCCCTGGCAGCGTGCAATGGGCAGACCCCGCCGGGTCCCACGCCCCCGCCGCCGACCGGGTCCACTTCCACTCCAACTGCCGCAACCCCGTCGTCGGAGAAGGCCCAACTCATGTTCGTTCAGACCGCCGAAGACCTGAAGGTCGACAGCGCGGCAAGCACGCTCCGGCTCGTGAAGGTGAATCCGCAGGCCCTGTATTTCGCGGACAGGCCGCAACGTATCGCAGGGCACATGAAGATGTCGGATTACATGAGTGAATGGACGAAGGCCGCGGGTCCGGACAATTTCGCCAACGACCCGCCAAATGCCACGCTGTCCGTCTATGAACCGGGGCAGCCCGACAGTTCGCTCGCCGTGGTCGAGATCAGCCATCCGGTCGTTGACGGCGCCGACATGGTTTACAACTACAAGGTGATCAGCGGCACGTTGCCAAAGGCAGGCGGGGAGACTGCGTTGTTCATCGACTGGATCGGAGTCGGCGGTGGCGTTGGTGTCGGCTACCACGGCGTTGGGGTTGGTCCTCGCGGGCCCGTTCGGTAAGGGGGACATGCGGATGCGGCCGCTTCCGGCCATCCTGTCCTGAGCGATCGGGGCAACGGGATGGTGGCCGGGGACGAAGCGCTATGGAAAACCCGAACGCGAAGACGCAAAGGCGCAGAGACAAAGGAGCGCCAAGCTACCCCGCGGGCCGCCCGCGTTGATCATGCGAACGCCGCCACGTTGCCGGCGCCGTACGGAACGCCTTCTTGAACGCCCGTGAAAAGGCCGCCTCCGACTCGTAGCCGATCCTGTTCGCGATCTCGATGAGGGACGCGCTGCTGTTTCGCAGCTCCTGCGCGGCGACCTGCATGCGCCAGTTACCGAGGTAGTGCATCGGCGCGACGCCAATCAGGCGCGTGAAACGCTCGGCGAGCGCAGATCGTGACAGCCCGACTTCGCGGCCAAGCTCGTCCACCGTCCACGCGCGGGCAATGTCGCGATGCAACAGCGCCAGCGCCTGCGCCACGTAACGATCGCGCAGACCCGCCAGCCAACCTGTCTCGTCCTCCGGCAGGGATTCAGCGTAGCGCCGGACCGCTTCCACGAACAGCAACTCCGACAGCTTGGCCAGCACGGTCTCCGATCCTGGGCGACCGGTGGCAACCTCGTCCGCCGCATACTGGAACGTGGAGCGGATCCAATCGGCGGCACTCCCCTTCTCGACATTGAGCCGCAACGCACTCGGCAACGTCGAGATCAAGAGGTTGCCCTCGACGCTCTCGCATCCGAGGAAGCCACAGATCAGCCGCGTTCGGGCGCCGTCGCCGCCGAGGCGGATGGCATAGAGCCCTCCATTGGCGGACGGCACGATGACGTCGCTCGCCACCACCGGGGGCATGTCCAGCTGGCTCCCCAACAAGTGTATGTCGTTGCGCGGGAACATCACGACCTCGCCCGTAGCCAGCTCGAACGGCTCCTCGTCTCCCACCTGCACGCGGAGCCTTCCCTCGGCGACGTAGTGGTAGAGGATCAGGTCCGACGTCGGACCAAGGAATGGCGCGCAATACCCGGGAGTCAACTGAGCCACCATGCACCACGGCTCATAGAACTCGGTGTGCAAAAACACGCCTCCCGTCAGACGTGCCACCCTCAAAACATCGGATAAAGCGTCCACTTTCCGCTCCCATCGCATTCCGGCGTTTCGGTCATATCTGCCGGTGCGCCGATCATAGACCAAAAATCTCCTCCGATTTACCGTCGCAACGACCGAATGAGCCGGCAAGCCATGCAGGTCGCCGGTGTTGCATTCGAGCTCTCGAGGAGGAGATTCCCAGTGACTGCCAACAGTATGAGTACCGTCGGCGAACTGTACGCCCGGCGCATCACCGTTTCCGAGAGGGCGTGCCCGAACGCATCCGGCAAGGTGGCCAGCGCAGGCGGCTTCGACAGATCCCGGACGTATCTGTTCGAGGGACTCTCGCCGGTTCCCGATGGTGTCTCGGCTTCGGGGAAGGAGAAACGCTTCGTCAGCCGGATCCTGGAGCGCACCTTCGACAGCCTGTTCGCTCTCGTCGAACGCCTCTTCAACGCCGACGTGTGGAGAGTCAGCGGCGATCACGGCCTCGGTGACCAGGTCGCGCTCGAGGCGCGGGTGTGGTTCAGCGACGAGGAGTTTGCGCGACGCGAGCCTGCAGGCAGCCGGCGCCGTCCGCACAGCGGAGAGTGCTCGTAACGTCGCGCGTTCGCTCGAGGTGGATCATGAACTACAACTCTCACACATTCCGCGCCTCGGTCGTCGCAGTCCTCCTCACGGCGGCTCCGGCCGTCCAGGCACAGCAACCGACCGCACCGCTCACGCTTCAGGCCGCAGTCGACGAGGCGTTCGCGTCGCGTCCCGCCCTGAAGGGCGCGGCCGCCGGTCAGGCGGCCGCCGACGCGCGACTCGCCGAAGCGCGCGGCGGTCACTACCCCTCCGTCACGCTCGGCGAGCGGGTCACGAACTCAAACAACCCGGTCTTCGTGTTCGGCACCCTGCTCGAGCAGGGCCGCTTTGGCCCGGAGAACTTCCGCATCGACTCGATCAACGCACCCGACCCGGTGACGAACTTCAGATCTCAGGTCGACATGCGCGTACCGCTCTTCGACGGCCGCAAGACGTCGACGCGGACGGAGCAGGCCAGGCTCGGCCGCGCACAGGCGGACACCGAGCGTGAGCTCGCGGAGCAGCGCGTTCGCTTCGAGGTCGTCAGCGCGTACTACGGCGTGCTCGCCGCAACGGCGGCGACCGATGTCGCCGCGGATGCGGTCGCGACAGCCGAGGCCGACGCCGCACGTGTCCGCGACCGCGTCGAGGCCGGGCTCGTCGTCACCTCGGACCTGCTCGCCGTCGAGGTCCAGCTCGCCGAGTTCCGCCAGCAGAAGCTCCGCGCCGACGGCGATCTCGCGAGCGCGTACGCGGCGCTGGATGCAGCCATTGGAGCGTCCCCTGGTGCGCGACGGGTCCTCGCGGGCGAGCCCGGCCGTCGCACCTTCGACGCGCCCGCGCTCGACGAGCTCGTACGGACCGGCATCGCCGAGCGTCCTGACCTGCTCGCACTCGAGCTCGAGATCCGCACGCACGACGAGAGCATCCGCGCCGCCCGCGGGGAGTACCTGCCGCGCGTCGACGCGTTCGCGAGCGTCGGGAACTCCGGCGACAAGCTGACGAACGGAAGCGGCGACTACACGGTCGGCGTCGCCGTCACCTATACCCTGTTCGACAAGGGCCGCAGACCGCGAATCGACGCCGCCGTGGCCGAGCGAGACCTTGCCGTCGCGGACCGCGACGAGCGCGTCAACCAGGTCCGGCTCGAGATCGTGCGCGCCTACGAGGACTTTGTCGCCGCGAAGGAGCAGACAAAGGTCGCCGAGAAATCGGTCGACGATGCCGTCGAGACGCACCACATCGTCCGAAATCGCTACGAAGCCGGAATCACAACCGTCACCGAGGTCCTTCGTTCGGAGACCGCGCTCGTTCGGGCGCGCTTCAACCATCTCAACGCGCGCTACGCATACGCGGTCGGGTACGCGGGTCTGCTGTGTGCGGCCGGCGAACTCACCGACGTCACGCCGTTCACCGAGTGAGGTAGATCATGCGACACACAGCTCTCATCGCCATCGTGACATTGATGGCCGCTTCGCTCGCCGCCTGCAGTTCCGGCAAGGCAGCCGGCGTGGCGGGGGGCGAGCCGGCCATTCCCGCGACCATCGCCGTCGCACAACGCGCGCCGTTCGTCGACCGGTACGACGCGGTCGGAACGGTGGCGTCAAAAACGACGAGCCCGCTCGCCAGCAAGATCATGGGGCAGGTGACGGCGGTTCGCGTCCGCGAGGGCGACCACGTGCGCGCCGGACAGGTCCTCGTCGAGATCGAGGCCCGCGACGTCGCGGCAAACGTCGCGCGCGCCAGGGCGGGCGTGACGGAGGCCGAGCAGTCGCTCGTCGAGCTCGACCGCGCCGTCGAGGCGGCGGAGCAGGCGCGGACCGCTGCAGCTGCGAACCGCGACCTCGCGACGGCGACCTACGAGCGGTACTCGAAGCTGGTCGAGGCGCGATCCGTCAGCCGCCAGGAGTTCGACGAGGTCGAGGCGCGGTACAAGACTGCGTCGGCCGAGTTGCAGCGCGCCTCGACCGACGTCGAAGTGCAACGAGCCCGGCGCTCGCAGACGCTCGCGAGGATCGAGCAGGCGCGAGCGGAGGCGCAGGGCGCCAACGTCACGCTCGGGTACGCGACGATCGTCGCGCCTGCGGACGGAATCGTCGTCGCGAAGACCGCCGAGGTCGGAATGATGGCACAGCCGGGCGTCCCGCTTCTGACGATCGAGAACCCGTCGACGTATCGGCTCGAAGCCTCGGTCGAGGAGAGTTACATGGCGCGCGTGCAGATCGGCGCCGAGGTGCCGGTGCGAATCGACGCGCTCGGCGGACTCGATATCACGGGGTCGGTCGCCGAGGTCATGCCGTCGACAGACCCTGCGAGCCGGTCCGTTGTCGTGAAGATCGACCTTCCGGCCACTCCCGGGCTGCGGGCCGGGCAATATGGCATCGCCGCGTTTCCCGCGGGCGAGCGTGTCGTGACCGCGGTGCCTCGCGGCGCGCTCGTCGAGCGCGGACACCTGACGGGCATCTTTGTGGTCGACGATTCAAACGTCGCCCACATGCGCATTGTCACGACCGGCGAACGGTCGGGAGATTCGGTCGAGATCCTCTCTGGGCTCGACGAGGGCCAGCGGTTCGTCGCCGAGAACACCGGCAATATCGCCGACGGCCGCAAGATCGCGGGATAGGAGGCGACAATGGCTCACGGGACAGGTATCGCTGGAAAACTCGCCGCCGCGTTCATTCGCTCGAAGCTGACGCCGCTCCTGATCGCGGCGTCGATCCTGCTCGGCGGCGGCGCCGTATTGACGTCTTCGTCGAGATGCCGGGCGCAAGCGCGCGCGAGGTCGAGGAGCGCGTCACGCGTCCGATGGAGAAGCTGCTGTGGGAGATCCCCGGCGTCGAGTACGTCTACTCGACGTCGAGCCCAGGCTCGGCGATGGCGATCGTCCGCTTCAGGGTCGACGAGGACGAGGAGGGCGCAATCGTCCGGCTCAACCAGAAACTGCTCGCGAACGTCGACGTCATCCCGCCCGGGGCGAGCCGGCCCATCGTCAAGCCGCGCTCGATCGACGACGTGCCGGTGCTCGCGCTCACGCTCTGGAGCGACCGCTACGACGCGTCCACGCTTCGCCAGCTCGCGGCCGAAGTGCACGACGAGATCAAGGAGGTGCCCGACATCTCGGAGGTGAAGATCATCGGCGGCGAGCAGCGGCAGGTGCGCGTCGCGCTCGATGGCGCGCGAATGGCGGCCTTTGGCGTCGCGCCGGCGACCATCGTTCCGGTGCTCGACGCCGCGAATCGGCAGTTGCAGTCCGGGAGCTTCTCGGCGACCAACCGTGAGTACCTCGTCGAGACGGGCGGGTTTCTCCGTACCGCGGACGACGTCGGCCAGGTCGTGATAGGCGTCTCGGGCGGACGGCCCGTCTTCCTGCGTGACGTCGCCGACATTCGGGACGGCTCGGAGGAGCCGGCCGATTACGTCCTGTTCGGATCGAAGTCGGTCGAGGGAACCTTTCCAGCCGTCACGATCTCGGTTGCGAAGCGAAAGGCGACGAACGCGACCGGCGTCACCGAGCGTGTGCTCGAGAAGGTGCGGACGCTCGAGGGCCATCTCATTCCCTCCGACGTCCGGGTCGAGGTGACACGCAACTACGGCGAGACCGCGAACGAGAAGTCGAACGAGCTGCTCTACCACATGCTGCTTGCCATGCTCTCGGTCACGGCGCTCGTCTGGCTTGCGCTCGGCCGGCGCGAGTCCGGCATCATCGCAATAGCCATTCCGGTGACTCTCGGGCTCACGCTGCTCGTCTTCTACCTGTTCGGGTACACGCTCAACCGGATCACGCTCTTTGCGCTGACCTTCTCGATCGGCATCCTCGTCGACGACGCGATCGTCGTCGTCGAGAACATCGTCCGGCACGCCCGCATGCCCGGGAACACCGGCCGGGACCTCGTCAGGGTTGCGCTCGAGGCGGTGGACGAGGTCGGAAACCCGACCATTCTTGCGACGTGCGCCGTCGTGGCGGCGATCCTGCCGATGGCGTTCGTGCGTGGTCTGGCTGGGCCTTACATGCGGCCCATCCCGGTCGGTGCGTCCGCGGCGATGGTGTTCTCGCTCGCCGTGGCGTTCGTCGTGACGCCGTGGGCGTCGCGCCTGCTGCTCAAGCGCGAACGGAACGGCACGCACGAGCATGGCGCGGAGGATTGGACGACTCGCATCTACCGCCGGTGGATGACGCCGCTCATCCGGAGCCCGCGCCGGCGTCGCCTGTTCTTCGGGCTCGTCGCCGTCCTGCTCGTCGGCGCGTGTTCGCTCGTGGTTTTCAAGCTCATGACGGTCAAGATGCTTCCGTTCGACAACAAGAGCGAGTTCCAAATCGTCGTCGACATGCCCGAGGGCTCCACGCTCGAACAGACCGTCGCCGCGACGAGCGCCATCGCCGACTACGTCCGAACGGTGCCCGAGGTGGCCGACTACGAGCTCTACGTCGGAACCGCGTCGCCTTACAACTTCAACGGCCTCGTGCGCCACTATTTTCTGCGAACGGGGCCGAACGTCGCCGACATCCAGGTGAATCTCGCCCCGCGGGCGGAACGCTCGGCGCAGAGCCACGACATCGCGAAGCGGGTCCGGCCATTCATCGACGAGATCGCGAGTCGCTACGGTGCCCGGGTGAAGATCGCCGAGGTACCGCCGGGTCCGCCAGTGCTCGAGACGCTCGTCGCCGAAGTGTACGGACCGGACGCGGAGCGGCGAACGGAGCTGGCACGCCAGGTCAAGGACATCTTCGAATCGACCGACGGCGTCGTCGACGTCGACTGGTACGTCGAAGACGATCAACCACAGTTCCGCTTCGTCGTGGACCGCGAGAAGTCGGCGCTCAACGGCGTCACGCCGGAGCAGATCGCCGAGACGCTGCGCATCGCCGTCGCGGGAAGCGAAGTGGGCATACTGCACGACCCGACCGCCAAGGAGGACGTGCCGATCGTCGTCCGGCTCGCGCGCGCCGAGCGGTCGAGCGTCCGGAATCTGAGCGAGCTGAAGGTGATGGGTGGCCGAGGGCTCGTGCCGCTCGGCGCGCTCGTGCGCGTCGAAGAGACAACCGGCGACAAGAGCATCTATCACAAGAACCTGATGCCGGTCGTCTACGTGACGGGGGACGTCGCGGGCCGCGAGGAGAGCCCCATCTACGCGATCCTGAAGCTCTCGGATCGGATCGCAGCGCTGCGCGCGCCGGACGGAACGTCGGTCGAGCAGTACTCCGCATCGCTGCCGGCGACCACTGCGCGCGATGCGCTCAAGTGGGACGGCGAGTGGCAGATCACGTACGAGATGTTCCGCGATCTCGGGCTCGCGTTCGCCGCCGTGCTCGTGCTGATCTACATCCTCGTCGTCGGATGGTTCCAGTCGCTGCGAACGCCGCTGGTGATCATGGCGCCGATCCCGCTCTCGCTCGTCGGCATACTGCCGGCGCACTGGGCGATGGGCGCGTACTTCACGGCGCCGTCGATGATCGGGTTCATCGCGGGCGCGGGCATCGTCGTGCGAAATTCGATCATCCTCGTCGACTTCATCGAACTGCGACTGCGCGAGGGGATGCCGCTGGCCGAGGCGGTCGTCGACGCGGGCGCCGTCCGGTTCCGGCCGATGGTCCTGACGGCCGCCGCGGTGGTGGTCGGCGCGTCGGTCCTTCTCTTCGACCCGATCTTCCAGGGGCTCGCCATTTCGTTGATGGCCGGCGAGGTCGCGTCGCTCTTGTTGTCGCGGATGATGGTGCCGATTCTCTACTACCTCAGCGAGAGGCGGCGCCATCCGGAATCCGGGTCTGATTCAATCGGGCCCGAGCCTGCGAGCGACGCCGAGTTGTTTGGAGTGTCGGACGACGAACCCGTGCTTGCGGCAGCCGATGCGTGAACTCGGCTGGAGAGGATCCGGGCCTTGCGGTGACAATGGTCTTACGCCCGTGCCGGAGACAGCCCAACGCTTCGCGTGACGTCGGCGAATCGAACGTCGCCGCGAAGGTCGTCGTAGAGCGGATCGACGTCGAGCAGAAGCGCGAAGGCGTTCCGTTCAACAGCGGCCTTTTCGAGCCAACGGAACGCCTGCTCTCGCTCACCAAGTCTCACGTAGAGGCGCGCAAAGCTCATCGCCGGGACGTACTCCCCCTGCCTCGCCTTTCGTTCGAGGCGCACGAGACGCACCGTCGCGACGGCGCGAACAGCCGCGTCGAATCCGTCCGCTGCACTGTGTCGTCCGAGAATGTCAGCTACCTCGTCGTCATCCGCGAGCGTCGCTGCCCTTCTCCACGCGGCGATCGCCTCGACGGCCGCCCCCGCTCGCTCGTAGGCGTCACCCAGGTGCTCGGTTGCCTTGACGTTGTTCGGCTCGAGTTCCTGTGCGGCTGCGAACCGTTCGACGGCCTCGTCGTAACGCCTCGCATAGAAATAAGCGAGACCGAGTGCCTGGGCGTACGTGCTCGACAGCGGATCGCAATCGAGCGCCAGGCGAGCTTCTGCAATCGCCTCGTCGTGTCGACCGAACATCGTCATGTAGAACGAGCGGACGTAGTGAATCTCCGCGAATCGTGGGCTTGCTTCGAGCACGCGCGCGATCTCCCGCTCAGCCGCTGCCCAGTCGCGGTGGTTGACAAGCAGGAATGCCGCAAGCGAGAGGTGTGCCTCGGGGAGCGTATCATCGATCTCGAGCGCCTTTGTCAGCGCTGCGTACGCCTTCGGCCACCCTTCGTTCGGCGGCAGCAGCCCCCACGCAGAGCCGTACCCGTAGTAGCTGTTGAGCCCGAAGTACCCGAGCGCGAAGGACGGATCGGCGTCGACCGCTTTTTCGAAGTACTCGCGGCTCCGGTGAAAGTCCGCGGGCGCAGACTTCCACCGGTAGTAGAGCCCCTGGAGGTACATGAGGTACGCGTCCGGATCGTCCGTGTGGCGCTTGAGAACGGCGGTCTTCTCGTCGCCAAGCAGCGTCACTCTAAGCGCGTCGGCGACTGCAAGTGCGATCTCGTCCTGCATGTCAAAGATGTCATACAACTCCCGGTCGAATCGCCCCGCCCAGAGTTGATACCCGTTGGCCGCGTTGACGACCTGGACACCGATCCGAACGCGGTCGCCCGACCTCCTCACACTCCCTTCAACCACCGTGCTCACGTTCAGCGTGCGTCCGATCTCGCGAACGTCGAGATCCTTCCCCTTGAACGAGAACGCGGACGTCCGCGCAACAACGCGGAGTCTCCTGACCTTTGACAGCGTGTTGATCAGTTCCTCCGCCAGCCCGTCACAGAAGTAATCGTTCTCGCGATTCGCGCCCACGTTGGCGAACGGCAGCACGACGACCGAGGTAGACTCGGTCCGTCCGCGAGCGCCTGTGCTCCCAACTTCACGCACTCCAGCCGCAAAGCGGTAGCCGAACTTCGGAAGCGTCTCGATGTACTCGTGGTCGCGTTCGTCACTGCCCAACAGCCTTCGGAGAAGAGAGACGTTCTTGGCGAGGCTGGCCTCCTCGACGAAGCTGTCGGGCCACAGCGCCTCCATCATTTCGCCTTTTGAGAGCGCGCGTTCGCTGTTCTCGACGAAGAAGAGCAGCGTGTCAAAGACCTTCGGCGTCAGCGACACGGCCCTTCCCCCGTTTAGAAGGAGCCGCTGAGCCGCGTCCACACGGAACGGACCGAATTCGTAGACGCATCCGGATGGGTTGCTCATGGTCGTGTCGGAACCCTGACGATTCCCCGTCGCGAATGGCGGAGAGCCGTCGCGGACGGGCGCGCCGACTGCGTCTGGAACGCCTTAGCGCGTCATGAGTCTAGCAAACGCCGTAGCTGGACGCGGTACGGAACGGGTCCCCGGGCCAACCGTCAAGAAACTGTCCGAATTTCGTCAGAACTTCGGAAAGACGGGTCGACAGCAAAAGCGCGATTTTGACGTGGGCACCGTATCCGCCCGCATTCCGCCAGAGGAGTTGACCCATGGTACCAAGAAAATCACTGCGCGTCCGAATCGCCGCTGTTTTCGCCGGCGCCGTCATGACCATTTGGCTTGCGGTCCCGATGCCAGCACCCACCGTAGTCGCGTCGCGCCGAATGCCCGAGACTCGCGCGGCGACGGATGCACCGGCCGTCGACGACACCGTTCAACGCTCGATTGCGGAGCGCGAGTACGATGCGTCGGACGCTGGTTCCGGCCTTCAGGCGCCGAACCGGGCGCACGGGCTGCGTACGTACTTTGACGCGCGGGGCGCGCGTGTGGTCGACCGCGAGGACGACGCGCGCGTACTCGGGGGCCTTCGGACCTTGGCGGTCGGCCGGGGCGAGCCAAAGCGGCTCGAACGGGGCGAGGTCGCCTCCTCGGGGCCGCGCGTAGAGATTCGCCGGCCGGGTATTGTGGAGTCGTTTGAGAACTCCGAACGGGGAGTCGAGCAGACGTGGACGCTCTCCACGCGACCCGGGGGCGATGGGCCGCTGGCGATCGAGGTCGACCTCGGCAGGGCCGTGGACACGGTCGACGGCGACCGCGCGACGGTCGTTGCGGCGGGCGGGCGACGGCTCGAGTACGGAGGGCTGAAGGTCTGGGACGCGACAGGAGCGGCACTTGTGGCGCGAATGGAGCGGGCGACGGAGGGCCACGTGCGGCTCGTCATCGACGACAGCCGTGCTGTCTACCCGGTGACGGTCGACCCGACGCTCACTTCGCCCGAGTTCGCCTCGATAATAGTCAATCAAAATCAGGCGAATCTGGGTTACTGCGTCGCGAGCGCCGGCGACGTCAATAACGACGGGTACGGCGACGTGATCATCGGTGCACCGACGTACGACTTCGGTCTTACGGACGAAGGCGCCGCGTTCCTCTTCTATGGAAGCCCCAGCGGAATTGTCAGCGCCGATGCCGGATCCGCCGCATATCTTCGGGCCAATCAGGCAGGCGCACAGCTCGGTTTCAGCGTAGCGAGCGCAGGCGATGTCGACAACGACGGCTACGCCGACGTGATCGTCGGCGCTCCGTACTACGACTCAGGACAGGCGGACGAGGGTGCAGCATTCGTGTTTCTCGGCTCGGCAGCCGGAATCCAGATGGGAGACCCCACGACTGCGGCGACAACGTTGCAGTCCGATCAGGTCAGTGCATTGCTCGGGTACAGCGTGGCGAGTGCGGGGGACGTCAACGACGACGGACACGCCGACGTCGTCGTCGGAGCCGTCCTGTATGACACGCCGGGGTTTACGGATGGTGGGCTCGCCCTCGTGTTCCTTGGTACGGCGGCTGGCATTCCGAACGGCAATCCCACGTCCACAAGCAACTCCATCCAGGGCGATCAGTCGTCGTCGCGGTTTGGCGTCTCAGTCGCGGGCGCCGGGGACGTCAACGGTGACGGCTACGACGACCTGATCGTCGGAGCCAGACTGTATGACATGGGCCAGACCGATGAGGGAGCTGCATTCGTGTTCCTCGGTGGGGCCGGCGGAATCGGGGGCGGCATCGCTTCGGCGGGGATTCCGTTGCAGTCGAACCAGGCGAATGCGTACTTCGGAGCGCCGGTGGCCGGAGCCGGCGACGTCAACGGAGACGGGTTCGACGACGTGATCGTCGCGGCAAACAGTTACGACAGCGGACAGACGGACGAGGGCGCCGTGTTCGTGTTCCTCGGGAGCGCCTCCGGTATTGCGCCCGGGAGTCCGGTGACTGCGAACACGACGATTCAATCGAATCAGACGAACGCTCAGTTGGGATTCAGTGCGTCTGGCGCCGGGGACGTGAACGGTGACGGCTACGCCGACGTGATCGTCGGCGCGAGGTACTTCGACAACCCACAGACGGACGAGGGCGCCGCGCTGGTGTACCTTGGCGGACCGGCCGGAATACCGAGCGGAACGCCGACGACGGCGGCGGTGGCGTTCCTCCAGTCGGACCAGACTTCGGCACAGTTCGGGTCAAGCGTGGCCTGCGCGGGCGACGTGAACGGCGACGGCTATGCCGATCTCGTCGTGGGGGCCAATCTCTTCGACGTGGGAGCTGCCGACAGCGGCGCTGCGTTCGTCTATCTCGGGTGCGCAACTGGCGTAAACGGGTATCCGCCGCCGGACACAACGCTCCAGCTGAACCAGGCGAACGGTAACTTCGGGGAGAGCGTGTCGTCGGCAGGCGATGTGAACGGCGACGGCTACGACGACGTCGTCGTCGGGGCGCAGTTCTACGACAGCGGTCAGACGGACGAGGGCGCTGCATTCATCTTTCTCGGCAGCCCAAACGGGATCGCGAGCGCGGGCGTGTCGGCCGCGGCGACGACGATCCAAGGGAACCAGATCTCGGCCAGATTCGGCTACGCTGTGGCGGCGGCGGGCGACGTGAACGGCGACGGCTTTGACGACGTTATTGTCGGTACGCCGTACTACGACTCAGGGCAAACGATGGACGGGGGCGCGGCATTTGTGTTTCTCGGCGGCGCCAGTGGCATCCCAAACGGTTCGCCCACGACGGCAAGCTCGACGATCCGCTCCTTCTTCGCAGATGACGGTCTCGGCACATCGGTGGCGGGCGCAGGAGACGTCAACGGCGACGGATACGACGACGTCGTGATAGGCAATCCTGGGCTCGGATATGTGCTCGAGTTCAACGGTGGACCTGCGGGCATCCCGAGTGGTGACTATCTCGCCGCGACGAAGAGGCTTACCGCCGAACAGAGGTCGGCCAGTTTTGGGAGTTGCGTCGCGGGCGGAGGCGACGTGAATGGAGACGGGTTCGATGATGTTGTCGTCGGAGACCCGGATGCCGACATGAATCCCTCGCTTACCAATGAAGGGGGAGTATTTGTGTTCTATGGGAGAGCGATCGGCATCTCCACGAGCCCCGGAAGCTCGATTGCGGGGAGCTACAGCTTTGCCGGTTTCGGAACGGCCGCGGCGGGTGCGGGCGACGTCAACGCCGACGGTTTCGATGACGTAATCGCCGGCTCGACGAATGACCAGTTGGGTCGCGGCTACGCATTCATCTTCTATGGCTTGCCGTCCGGACTCCCGAGCGGGTCGGCGTTTTCCGTGGCCGGAACCACGCTCGCAAACGAACAGGGAAGCTCGATGCATCCGCCCTCCCTATTTGGTTACACGGTTGCTGGCGCCGGTGACGTGAACGGCGATGGGTACGCCGACGTAGTCGTTGGCGGAAGGGAGGTAGGGACCCAGCAGCCCGTCGCGTATGTCTTTCTCGGCGACCTCAACGGAGTGCCATCCAACACCGCCCGCTTTGCGGCAGCGACGCTACTGACACCGGCCATCGGAAGCATCGCTGTGGCCTCGGTGGCGGGTGCCGGCGACGTAAACAGCGACGGGTACGCCGATATTGTCGTCGGCGCGCCAGAATACTCGAACGGGCAGTCAGCTGAGGGCGGGGCGTTCATCTACAGCCTCGTGCGGCCGCCCGCCGTCGTTGCAGGCTCCGACACCGTTGGAATCTACGCGGCGGGCACTGGCACGTGGTTCCTCAAGAATCAGAATGCGTCCGGCTCGGCCGACACCGTCCTCGGTTACGGACCTGCCGGTTCCGGGTGGATCGCGATCAAGGGCGACTGGGACGGCGACGGCGACGACACACCGGGGCTCTATAACCCCACAAACGGGTTCTTCTTTCTCAGGAACACGGCTGCGCCCGGTCCGGCCGACCTCACATTCGGCTTCGGACCAGGCGGTGCCGGCTGGATCCCTGTGATTGGCGACTGGGATGGCGACGGTACCGACACGATCGGTCTCTACAATCCCGTAAACGGCTTCTTCTTCCTGAGGAACTCCAACGCGCCGGGTGCCGCGGACCTGACGTTCGGCTTTGGGCCGGCGGGGGCGGGCTGGCAGCCCATTGCGGGCGATTGGGACGGAGACGGGGACGATACGATCGGCCTCTACAATCCCGCAAACGGCTTCTTCTTCCTGAGGAACTCGAACGCGCCGGGCGCCGCGGACCTGACATTCGGATTCGGGCCGGCGGGGGCGGGATGGCAGCCGGTCGCGGGCGATTTCGACGGAGACGGCGACGACACCGTCGGGCTCTACGCGCCGTCGAACGGGTTCTTCTTCCTGCGCAACACGAATACGTCAGGCGCCGCGGACCTGACGTTTGGCTACGGCCCGTCGAACGTGACCCCGATCGTCGGCGACTGGGACGGCCAGTAGACGCCCGAATGCATCCACGGAATCGCGCGAATCACCACGTTCCGTTCGTAGTGATTCGCGGGATTCCGTGGCCGGGCCTTGGAGTGTCTAGCGGTGATGCGTCTTTTGCGATGACCCAGTTGCTCGCGCGTTCGGCCTTGCCGTCGCGTACATCTCTCGCGCGATTCGCTCGTCGAGGCCGCCCTCGTACAGGTCCATGTGCGTGCGACCCTCGAGCACCTCGATCGTCGCATCGCTGCCGAGCTCCTTCAGCACGTCCCGCAACAGGTAGACGGCGCGCTCCAGATGGAACGTGTCGGCCGATCCGACGATGATGTGGATCCTTCCCTTGAGCCGCGGCCCGAGCCTCGCCCAGTTCGCCCGCAACACGCGCGCGATGTCGAACTTCTCCCAGGACCTTGCCACGACCGGATCGATGCGGCCGGTGTCCCGGTCGAACAGGTGCATCGGCCGGCCGTCATCGCCCTTGGGGCTGAAGACGGCCTCAAACGATCCCCACTGACCGCCATATTCGCCCTCGACGCGCTCGAGCAGCGCGTACTGCCTCACCGACATGATGTCCCGCCCCTGGAATCGCACGAGGTTTCGCTCGCGGCCGTCCGAAGTCGCGAAGAAGTTCTCGGTTTCGGGGCGCGTCAGATCGATACCGGTGAAGTCGCGGAAATCGACGGGATCGGGCGAGGTCGACCACGTTCCGCCAAATACGTTCGGATATGTGATCGCAAGCCAGAGCGTCGACCATCCTCCCGACGAGTGTCCGGTGAGCAGCCGCCCGCGCGGGACCGCGTCCATCCGGAAGTGCTTCTCGAGATACGGAATCAGTTCGGTCGTGAGCGCTCGGCCCCACGGCCCGTTGTTTGCCGAGTCGGCGAACTCGTGGTGGCCCATTGGACACGATCCGTCGAGATAGACGTTTATCATCGCGGGAATCACGCCCTTGGCCTGATCGGCGACGAGCTTCGGGCCCTGCTGCCACGCCCGACGATGCGAGCCGCTGTACCCGTGGATCCGGTAGACCGTCGGATAGCGCTTCGCCGGCGATGCGGCGTAGTCGAAGGGCAGGACGACTGCCGCACGCATCGTTATCGGACGCCCCCAGAACGCTGAGAGCGACGGGCTGACAAATGTCACGAGCTTGACGGTCGGCGTGTCGGCCGGTGGCGAATCGGGAGCCCGGTGCTCGAGCGTCAGGTTGGTCGGTGCTGTCGCCGCGGGGTCAAACGTCGCGAGGGGCACGATGGCGCTCGCGAGGTCGCCCGCTCCGCCGCCCGAATAGGTGTAGCTGTGGTCGACGTCGAGGACGGCCTGCGCGCGATACGCACCCGCGGGCGCGTCACCGAGCGGCCGCGGGAACGCGAGCTGGTCCGAGCGAATCTCGACCGTCCGACCGGGCTCGAGGTTTCGCACTTCGACGCCCGTGACAAACACGCTCTCGGGGTCGAGGAAGCCTGGCTCGAGCATCCGCTCGTCGGCCTCGCCGTTGGCCCCCCTGGCAAGTAAGACAAGAAGCCGTCCCGAGACCGGGTGGTCGGCGAGGCCGGCGCTCATTCCGACGACGAAGAGCGTCCGGGGTTCGGCATTGGCTGGGCGCGCGTGGACTCCCGGAACGAGGGATGCGAGCAGCACCGCGGCCAGCAGGACGATTGAACGAATCGATTGTCGAGGCATCCGCGAATGCTACTTGGCACTCCGCAAATTCTCAAAGTGTCGCGGCGTCGGGCGAGCATTCCGAGCGACCCTCGCATGGTATAAGTGCGCCTGTTCCGTGTGTGCTCACGACGCGAGCGGTCGCTCAGCGTCGATCCATTGACCTCGAGCGTCCGCCCAACCGAATGGAGAAAATCCCTGTGAAACGACTGCTCCTGATCGCGCTGTTGATCCCGGCACTCTTCGCCCAGGCCGTCCCCGCGCAGCAGTCCGCGGACCGTCCGCCGGCTGCGTTCGCCGACCGCGTTCAGCAGATCATGGATCGGCCCGAGTTTCGCCACGCAATCTTCGGGATGCAGTTCACGGCCCTCGATACCGGCCAGCCCGTGTACCGGCTCAACGCCGAGAAGCTCTTCACGGCCGCGTCCACGACCAAGCTCGTGACCGAAGGAACCGCCCTCGAGCTGCTCGGCGGCGACCATCGCTTCCACACGCGCATCTACCGCACCGGACCCGTCCTCGCCGACGGTACGCTCGACGGCGACCTGGTGCTCGTCGCGTCCGGCGACCCGAACCTGTCGGGGCGCATTCGCGACGACGGCACGCTCGCCTTCGAAAACGAGGACCACTCGTACGACGGCGACCCCGTTCCAGGCGATCCGTTGCTCGTCGTCCGCGAGCTCGCAAAGCAGGTCGCCGCACGGAACATCAAGAAGATCCGCGGGCGCGTGCTTGTCGACGCCAGCCTCTTTCCCGAAGGCGATCGCGAGCTCGGCACGGGAGTCGTGATCTCGCCCGTCGTCGTCAACGACAATCTCGTCGACCTGCTGATCGCCCCCGCCCCGACCGTGGGAGCGCCAGCCGCACTCACGCAGTCGCCCGTGACGTCCTACGTGAAGTTCGTCAGCGAGATCACCACCGGGAAGGCTGGTTCCAGGGTCGACATCACGCCATCGTCCGACGTAGCGAACGCCGACGGCTCGCGCACCGTGACGCTCAAGGGCTCCGTGCCCGCAGGGAAGCCGACGACGACCGCGTACCCCGTGCCCGAGCCGAGCCGATTCGCCGAAGTCGTATTGACCGAGGCGCTCGCCGAGAACGGAATCTCCGTCGCGCCCGGATCTCCCGCGACGCCTCGCGATTTCAAGGCTCTGTCGGCGTCGTACACACCCGACCGCGTCGTCGCCGAGCACGTGTCACCGCCGCTCACCGAAGAGATCAAGGTGACGCTCAAGGTGAGCCAGAACCTGCACGCCAGCATGACGCCGCTCCTCATTGCGGCCCTGCTCGCAAAGGACCCCAAACAGACCGGGTTCGATCTCGAGCGCGAGTTTCTGGTGCGTGCCGGTCTCGACGTCAGCGGTGCCGTGCAGGGAGACGGCGCCGGCGGCGATGCGCACTTCACGCCGGAGTTCATGGTCGCGTATCTGTCGTACATGGCGAAGCAGAAGAGCTTTGCGAGCTTCTTCAACGCGCTGCCCGTCCTCGGGCGCGACGGCACGCTCTTCGACATCCAGCCTGCGTCGCCTGCCGCCGGTCACGTCCAGGCAAAGACGGGAACGTTCATGAATGATGACCCGCTCAACCGCGGACTCCTTGTGACGGCAAAGGGGCTCGCCGGTTACATGACGACCGCAAGCGGACGGCGGCTGGTGTTCGCGATCTACGTCAACAACGTCCCGGTTGCCGAACAGGCCGACGTGAAGAAGATCGCCGGGCAAGCCCTCGGCGAGATCGCGGCGGCGGCGTACGAATCGATCCCGTGAACGATCTCAGCGCCGCCGTGCAGCACAAACAGCCGCGCAGGAATCGAGACGGCGCCTGGCCGTGAACCGAGCAGAGCCGGGTGGTACTATCGCGCGCATGAACAGGATCGTGGCGTTCGCCCATGCATTCGCTGCCGCGCTGCTCGTCGTGCTCGTTTCTGTTCCCGCGTGCGCAGCGCGTCGTGTCCCGATCGCGGAACCGGCGGATCCCCATCCGCCGGGGATTTCGTTCGTCCCGCTGCCCGGGCATCCGTTCAGCGCCATCACGACGAGCGACGGGAAGTGGCTGTTCGTCTCGGTCACCACGTCGAATCCCACGTCGGTCAATGGCGTCGCGATGCTTCGTCTTGACGGCGCGAAGGCGACGCTCGAGAAGGTGTTTCTCGTGGAGGGCGAGCCGACCGGCATGGTGATGACCCACGACGACAAGACCCTGATCGTCGCGGACGGAGACTACGTCGTCTTCATGGACGTCGGCCGAATGACTTCAAAGCGCGACGATCCGATTCTCGGCTACATATCAGATGGAGATTATCCCGGGAGCGTCTACGTCAACGTGACGACCGACGACAGGTTCCTCTTCGTCAGCGACGAGGGAGTCCAGACGATCACGGTCATCAATCTCCAGAAGGCTCGCGCAGACGGATTCAATGCGAGCGCGATCGTGGGCAAGATCCCCGTCGGCATCGCACCGATCGCCCTCACGTTCTCGCCCGACGGACGCTGGCTCTATACGACGAGCCAGGTCGCGCCAAAGAGCTATGGCTGGCCCGTCGACTGCAAGCCCGAGGGCGGGGACCCGGCGACCGCCACGCCGCGAAATCCGCAGGGCGCAGTGATCGTCGTCGACGTTGCGCGCGCCCAAACCGATCCAGCCAATGCCGTTATTGCGCGCGCGCCCTCAGGCTGCAACCCGGTGCGCCTGGCGATCTCGCCTGGCGGAGAACGCGTCTATGTCACGGCCCGAAACAGCAACGCGCTGCTGGCATTCGACGCCGCGAAACTGCGCACCGATTCGGAGCATGCACTCATTGGGAAGGTCGCGGTCGGGACGTCGCCGGTCGGCGTGGCGGTCGTGAACGACGGCAAGCAGGTCCTCGTTACGAATTCGAACCGATTCTCCTCCGACAGGACGGCGCGTCAGACGCTGACGGTGATCGACGCGGCAAAGGTCGCGGAGGGCCAGTCGGCGGTGATCACGAACATTCCCGCTGGCGCGTTTCCCCGCGAGTTCGGGAGGTCGCCGAACGGGCGGGTCATATTCGTCGCCAATTACAGCTCGAGCGAGCTTCAGATCATCGATCTGGATCGTGTCACGTTTTGAGATCTCGCACAGTTCACGCTCTCACGGAACAGGCGCGTCGACGGTGACCCTGGCGGGCTCGATGTTCGCCGGAATGAAACTGCGGTCGACGACCTCGCTGACGGGGATGGGCCGCTCGAGGATTCCCGCCTTCAACGCCATGTCGTGAATCTGCTGGAGGTCGTCGTCCGTGGGTGTCAGCATCCGGTAACTCACGCGGTCGGGCGGCTGGGTCAGCACGAAGCGCACCAGCTTCTCGTCCTGCCGGAAGTATGGCGCCGCAACCTTGGCGGCCTCGATGCGGTGGGTCTCGGCCCACTCACCGCTCTCTGCGATGCCGCGCACGAGGTCTCGCACGACCTCCGGGCGCTCGGCGATCAGCTTCTCGCTCACGACAAGCACGCACGAGATGAACCGGGGCCAGATGTCCTTCGCGTAGTAGAGCACCCGCCCCGTCCCATCGAGCTCGGCCTTTCCCGCAAACGGCTCGCCGACGAAGTACGCGTCGATCGCCTTGGACGCCAGCGCTCCGGGCATGTCGGGCGGCGCCATCTCGATGAACCGAATTTCGTCGGGTCCGATCTTCTCGCGCTCGAGCAGCCGCTGGATGACGAGGTACTGGTTGCTGAACTTGCTCGGAATCGCAAAGATCCTGCCCTTCAGGTCCGCCAATCCCTTCGCAGGGTCGTCCTTGCGCACGATGACCGTCGAGCCGTCGCGGTGGCCGAGGTAGACAATCTTCACCGGCACGCCCTGCTCGCGCAGCTTCATCGCAAGCGGGGCAAGCAGAAAGGTCGCCTCGAGGCGGCCCGCCTTGAAGGCCTCGGCGACCGAGGGCCAGTCCGTGTAGCGCTGCGATTCGAACCGGGTCGTCGTGCTGGTTCTGGACGCGAAGTCGGTCACCGGACACGTCAGATGGCACGTCACCGGCAGATAGCCGACCGTGAGCTGTTGCCGGGTGGAGACCACGTCGCCGGCGCGCAAATACTGCCAGGGCTTGAAGCGCAGGATTCCCAGAAGCGCCAGGATCGCCACCGCGCCAAGCGCCCATCGTGCCGGGGTCGATCGAAACATCGTGCGTCCTCCTTCGTTCCTGAACTTCTTGATCTTCTCAGTCGCCGGAGCCTTGTCGTGTGACCGCTCCCGCGCTACGGTCCGGGGACCGCCGAGCGCTCCGCATCGCGCTCGATCCCGAGATCCATCAGGATGCCATGAACTGCGGCGACGACCTCGGGGTGCGTGAGCTCGCGCGGGCGCGGAACGTCGAGCCGTAGCTCGCGGCTGATGCGGGCAGGCCGCTCCGTCAGGACGACGATGCGGTCGGCGAGCTGCGCCGCCTCCTCGATGTCGTGGGTCACGAGCACGACGGTTCGGGGCCGTTCGGTCAGGAGCCTCGCAAGCTCGTCGCGCATTCGCAGCCGCGTGAGGTAGTCGAGCGACGAGAACGGCTCGTCGAGCAGCAGGATGTCGCTCGGCGCCGCGAGGGCGCGCGCGAGCTCGACGCGCTGGCGCATGCCACCCGAGAGCTGATGGGGGTAGTGGTTGGCGAACTCCTCGAGCCCGATGAGCACGAACATCTCGGCGAGCTGTCGCTCCGCCTCTCGCTCGTCGCGCATGTCGCGCAACCCGAGCGCGATGTTCTCCGCAACGGTCAGCCACGGGAACAGTCCGTCCTGCTGATAGACCATGCGCACGACCCCGGCGCGCGTCACCTGGCCGGAGGTCGGCCGGTCAAAGCCGGACACGAGATTCAGGAAGGTCGTCTTGCCGCAACCGGAAGGGCCGACAACAGCGACGAATTCGCCCCGCCCGATCTCGAGGGAGATGTCGTCGAGCACGAGCAGCGCCCCGAACGACCGGGTGAGCCCCTCGACGCGTACGACGTTATCGCTCATAGCCCCACCGAACGCTTCGCACCCTCATCAGCGCGACGAGCAGCCGGTCGATCGCAACGCCGATCGACCCGATGACGATCATCTCGACGACGAGCAGGTCGGTCCGCAAGCCGTTTCGGGCGTCCCACACGGCAAACCCGAGTCCATCTCGCCCCGCGAGCATCTCGGCTGCGACGACGACAACCCACGCGAGTCCGGCAGTAACGCGAAGCGCGGTGATGATCTGCGGCATGACGGCCGGAAGTGTCACGCGTGTGAGCATCTCGACGCCCCGAAACCCGTAGTCCTGGGCCACCCGGAAATAGACGCTCGGGATGTTGGCGACGGCCGCGCTCGTCGCGAGGACGATGGGGAAGAACGATGCCATGAAGATCAGGAAGATGGCCGGAGGGTCGCCGATGCCGAACCAGAGCACGGCGAACGGGATCCACGCGAGCGGCGAGAGGTTGCGGAAGAAATTGACTGCCGGAAGCAGCGCGATCTTTGCCCGTGCGTGGTGTCCGATCCAGAGCCCGAGCGGGCACCCCAGCACGACGGCGAGCGCGAAGCCTGTCGCCACGCGAAACAGCGACGCGACGACGTCGTTGAACAACCGTCCGTCCCTGAGCTCCTCGACAAAGCCCCACGCGACTGCGCGCGGCGACGGGAATACCGTCCGCGGGAACAGCCCGAGCGCCGACAATCCAGCCCATACCACGAGCACGGCGAGCGCAACGGCGACCGGCAGGAGATGGACCCTGGACGGGAGAGGCTCTTCGTTCATGCTCGGACACTGTGCACGGAAGGTAACGGCCATGCTATGCGGCAGGACCGCGTGAGACAAGCGGTCGCCCAGCGGTACGTCTCGTCAGGACTGGACATGCGCGCAGATCCGGATTCGACGCGGCGTCATTGCGGAAGGGCGGGCGTCGTATAGATCGCAGTGTCGCGATTGTACGTCTTCCAATCGAACCAGTAGTCCTTGATCGTCTTGACCTTTGCCAGCTCGCGTCCCGCAAGCGGACCCGAGACGCCACGCCCATCTTACGCGAGCTCGCGCCTCGCTGGCATCCGCGCCTTGAACGGCTTGATCGGGGCCACGGGCGTGATGATCACGACGGCAGCAACGACTGTCAGCAGGAATGCCAGGAGTCAGAACCAGCGCCGCTGACATGGTCGAGACGTCGCGGGATTCGTCATCTCTTTGGCCATTATGGAAACCTCGCTGCAAACAGACAGGCGCCGAGAATAGTCGGGAGCCCATCAGAATCCACGACCAACATCGTTTCCTTCCCGTAGGCGGTTTGTCGCACTTCCCGTTGCCGCGGGCGCGCACGTCGCTTACAGTTCCACCGTGAAACGGCACCTCGCTGGCCGTTTTTCGAACCGATCCCGTCGCCCGACGGACTCCGCAGCCGGCTCCGCCAGATCCATTGCTATCAGGGGGTCACCTAGCTCGAAGGAGACGTCCACATGCGTCACGTCACGACCTGTCTTGTGTTCCCGATCGCGCTGGCGATTATCCTGGCGGTGCCCGTCCGCGCTCGTGCGCAGGCATTTCGCGATGACGACATCGCGCGCGGCCGGGCAATGCTCGATCTGATCCGCAAGGACATCAAGAAGAGCTATTACGATCCGGCATTCCACGGAATCGACGTCGATGCGCGTTTCAAGGAATCGGATGCGCAGATCCAGAAGGCCACGTCGAATGGTCAGATCTTCAGCATCATCGCGCAGACGCTCGTCGACTTTCACGACTCGCACCTCTACTTCATCCCGCCATCACGCGCCGCGCGGGTCGAGTACGGGTGGAAGATGCGGATGATCGGCGACCGGTGCCACGTCATCGCCGTCAAGCCGGGCAGCGATGCAGCGGCAAAGGGGCTCAAGCCTGGAGACGAGATCTACTCGGTGGACGGATTCCAACCGACGCGAGAGAACTTCTGGTTGCTCACCTACCTCTTCTACACGCTCAGACCCAAACCGGGCCTCGACGTGGTCATACGCACGCCGGAGGGACAGGCTCGGGAGCTCCAGATCTCGGCCTTTGTGCGAAGGGAGAAGCGCGTCCTGAACCTCGACAGCGAGGACGGATCCGACCTCAACCAACTCCTCCGAGACGCCGAGAACGAGGCCGAAGCCGAACGCCACGTGTACATGAAGGCGGGCCAGGACGTTCTCGTGTGGAAGATGCCCGCATTTGACCTGAACCGCGCCCACGTCGACGACATCATGGACGAGGCCCACGGCCGCAAGGCCCTGATCATCGACATGCGAGGCAACGGCGGCGGCTACGAGGAGACGATGCTCAGGCTGCTCGGCAACCTCTTTGAAAAGGACGTCTCGGTTGGAACGATCAAGCGGCGCAGCGAGTCCAAGCCGCTCGTCGCGCCGACACGCGGCGGCGACAAGGTGTTCAAGGGAACGGTCATCGTCCTCGTCGACAGCCGGTCGGGATCGGCCGCCGAGCTGACCGCGCGCGTGCTGCAACTCGAGAAGCGGGGCGTCGTGATTGGCGATCGCTCGGCCGGAGCCGTCATGCGCGCGCGGTCGAATACGTATCGATGGGGTGTCGACACGATCGTGATGTACGGCGCAAGCATCACCGACGGCGACATCGTGATGGGCGACGGCAAGAGCCTCGAGAACATCGGGGTCACGCCCGATGTCCTCCTTCTTCCGACCCAGGAGGACATGCACGCGGGAAGGGATCCCGTGCTGGCCCGCGCGCTTGCGCTTGCGGGTCTCAAGGAGGACGCCGTTGCGGCGGGCGCCATGTTCCCCATCGAATGGGAAAAGTAGCACGGCGGCTCAGCCGGTGACGCGACGACGCGTCTTCGCAAGGACCCGCACGCCCGACCGGACGACTGTTCGGGCCCTCGGCAAGGCAAGACGCCGGGAACGGGTGCGTTAGAATCCTCGAGAGGATTCGCAATGCTCGTACGTGTCATCGTTGCCGCGGCCCTGCTCGTGCCGATCGCTGCCTTTGGTCACGAACCTCCGGTGGTCGCTCCAGGGACGCGCGACGACATGAAGGGGGCGACGACCGTCTTTGTTGACACAGCCGTTGATCCGGAAACGCGCGAGGCAATCGTCCTCGAGCTCGGCCGCCAGCTGCCGAATCTGCGTGTCGTCGAGCACGAGGAGGAATCCGCGCTGGTTCTCAGGTTTTCTACCAGCATTCCGGAAAGCAGACCCCTCGATGACGATCCGGTCGGATCGGCGGCGGACGGACGAATGAGGAGCCAGTCCAACCCAGACCATGTGCCAACGCCAGGCTCGCTGACCGCCGCTCAGCGGACAACAAACGGCACATCGCCGCGGATCGCCGATGTGGCCGATTCGCCGAGCGTCCTCGATTCGATGGCGCCTCCCGCCCCTGGACCGGGTCTCTATCGCTACGCGAGCGGTTCGGTTCTGAAGGTATCGGGCGCCAACCGCTACACCGAAGCGCTGACCTACTCGCAGGGCTTCACGTCTTCGACGGCGGCTGCTGCACGCGCCTTCGTGCGGAAGTTCGCCAAGGCATACAGACAGGCGAACCGGACGACGAAGTAGTCGTGCCGAGACAGCCTACGCGCGGTTCCGGCCAAACCCGATGCGAAAGCACGTGGGTCCGTCGCCATCGCACGCCAGCGAGAACTCGAAGCAATGGCGGCCGAGAATCTCGCGGACGACCGTGAGCCCCAGGCCCCGATCGTTCTCTCCCGGCACGATGCGCCATGCCGCGACGAGGAGTCCCGCGGCCACAAGATCCGTGATCACATCCTCGTACGCCGGAAGCGCATCGCGAAACGTCTGTTGCATCCACAGGGCCCAACGGCATACACGCTGTTCGCGATCGGACGAAGGTGTCCGATACCGGACACACCGCTTCTGATTTGGCTCGCTGAAGGCGACAAGCGAAGGCGCGTGAATCACCGCACGGTTGCGCAAATTCGCGCGGGACGGCGCACCAGGAAACGCCCGTCGCCCCCGGAATTCCGACACCTTGCGCGCATGTCGCGTTGACTACGATCCGAGTTCCTGGGCACGAGCCTTGCGTGAGGTTTCATGAGATGGCCTGGCGGGAGGCCGCGATCGTGCATTCCGTTGACAACGAGACCGTCGACATCATTCGGTCTTGTTCGACCACCCGCCTCATACATGCATCATCCAATCTCGATTGTATCTGTCTCGTCGTTGGTCCTGTCGCTGCTCCTGTTCTTTGTCTGCAGCGAAGCCCCCATCGCGAATGCGCAGATCACGTACGGGACACTGGACAATTTTGACGTCATCAACGACACGGGCGGGGATTGCCACGGCTTCGAAATCGAGCTGGAAGGCATTTCAGTTGCCGACGTTGCCTATACGTTTGGCGCACCCTACCAGCGCTACGGCGACCCGACCGTTGTTCCCAACCCAGGGAACACGGGCGTGATCATTCGCTACGCCGCGACGTACGACACCAACACGCACTCGTGGAGTGCAACAACGCCGTTCACGGCACCGCCATTTCTGCCAACGCAGGGGCACTCGTGCTGGACCGGCGGCGTCTCGGATCCGGCGCTGTACTTCTCGTGCGGATGCGATCACTTTGGCGCCTCGTTGAACGCGACGCCAACCAAGACAACGTATCGGTGGCTGGTCGAGACGGCTCCCGGCGTCCTGAATCCGTTCGGCACGAGTCCGCCGCTTCCGGCGCCGGTCTGGAACGTCACACCCCCAGCGGTGCCTGGTGGCCAGCCCATCGCTGCAGCCGTCGTCGCCCCTCCCGCGCCTGATGGCTACGATTTTGGCGACGCCATATGGGCAAAGGTGTTCGTGACCGAACTTCCAAGTGGGCTTCAGGAGGATGATCTGAACCACATGGTCATCGATGATCCGAACGTGGACATCGTTCCCAACGAGCCTGCCGAAGTCGAAATGGAGTGGGTGTTGATGCAGTCGGAGGTCGGAAACCCCGGCGAACAGGAATTCGGAGGAGCGGCGGAGGTCGGCGCGGGTAACGAAGCCGTCAGCCGCCGATTCGAGTTCTATGCGTACACAGGAGCCTACGACCCCGAGACTCACGAAGCCCTGTGTGACAATCCCGACAACTGCCCTGAAGCAGTGGGCATTCTGATTGGCACGCAGAACGTCGCGGTCAACCTCGCCGGTGCGCTGTCACCGAACACAGACCCTGTGGCAGGCCCCGACGCGGCAACCACGGCCGAAGACGTCGCGTTGAACATAAGCTTCGCGTCGCTTTTGGCGAATGATTCGGACGCAAACGGAGATCTGCTCACCGTCATCTCTGCGCAGGATCCCGCTGGCGGCGTTGTCGCGCTTGTCGGGAGCGACGTGCAGTTCACGCCGACGCCGGACTTCAATGGAGCCGGCGGTTTCTCGTACACGATCAGTGACGGCAAGGGCGGGACAAGCACCGCCGCAGTTGACGTTACAGTCACGCCAGTCAACGACCCGCCGGTGGCGAACGCCGGTCCGGATCAGATCATTGCGAAGCACGACTTCGTCGCGCTGAACGGCGATGCAAGCTCGGATATTGACGGCGACGCGCTGACCTACAGCTGGGTGATGACGGTCACACCCGCTCATAGCAAGGCCACGCTGAGCGGCGCCACGACGTCACATCCGACGTTCAAAGTGGACAAACCCGGGACGTATGTGGTCACACTCGTCGTCAACGACGGAACGGTGAACAGCGGCCCCGATTCGGTGACCGTTACTGCCACGAAGAAGTAGATGTCACGGGCGGGTTCCTCGGTCGCGGCGGGCTACCGCCGGACCGAGGGCCCGACCCGCCATGTCATTCAGCGAAGGTCCCACTCATACCCTCCTCGCAATAAGGCGGTCGGCGATCTGTCAGATGAGCCCCTTGTAATCGTTTGACCTCGTGGGTGGTGAACCGATGAGTCACCGCGGTAGTGTCAGCGGAGGTAACGATGAGAGCCAAAGCACAGTTGATGCGTCGTTCGTTCCTGATCCTGGCGGTTGTGTCGCTGCTGTCGATCTCGTACACCTCCGCGGCGGCGAGGTCTGCGGCCGAGCCAGTCGACCGGCAGTCGGCATCGGCACCACAGACCCTGGTGTGGGAGGACGGCGTCAAGAATGCGTATCCGCACTGGTCCAAAGACGGCTCGCGGATACTCTTTCAATCAAATCGCGGGGGCACGTGGCAGGTCTGCGTGATGAACAAGGACGGCTCGAACCGCAAGCAGCTGACGACGGGCAATTCGAACAGCAACTTCCCGGATTGGTCGCCGGACAATACGATGGTCGCGTTTGTCTCGGACCGCGACGGGAACGAAGAGGTCTACTGCATGAACGTCGACGGCACCGGCTTGCGGAACGTGTCGAACAATCCTGCCAGGGACATCCACCCATACTGGGATCCGACCGGAACGAGGATTCTGTTCAGCTCCACCCGCGGCGGAAGCAAGTTCCAGATCTTCGAGGTGAACGCCGACGGCAGTTCGCTCCGGCATCTCGTATCCAGCAGCGATGACGACACCTGCGCACGGGTCTCTCCGCGAGGCGACAAGCTCGTCTACCTCACAAACCTCACGGCCGGCCGCGACGACGTCATCGTTTGCAGTCGCGACGGGTCGGGACCGGTGAACATAACCAATGACGCACCCGCAGACGGCTGGCCATGCTGGACTCCCGACGGCGGGCACATCGTGTTCGCCTCGAGGCGCGCGGATGCATTCGCACTGTACGTCATGAACGCCGACGGCTCACACTCGCGTCAGGTCTCGTTTCCGCCAGCCGGTTTCTTCGACGCACGGCCAAGCGTCTCACCCGACGGGAAGTGGGTCGTGTTCAACCGGGAGCGGGGCGAGACAATCGGCATCCTGGTCATGCCGCTATAGCGGCGCGAGCCCCATCTGCCGCTGCTGGGCACCGGAGTCCCGAGCGCCCCAGCGTCGCCGAATGCGGCCGCCCTCGATCTCGTACCATTCCATCGCCACGATCTCGTACTCCTTGCCGGTCGGCTCCTGGCCGCGGAAGGGTCCCACGGACCGCCCGCGCTCGGTGTACAACGCGGCAACCGTGGTTCCCTCCTCGACGAGCGACTCGACGTGGAGCGTGATCGCGAACGCGTCGTGCAGCATCTTCCAGACTGGTATGACCTCGTCGATGTTGCCCCACCCGAGAACGCCACGAATCACGGCGTCCTCGGTGTGCAGTTCGCGCAACCGCTCGAAATCCGCTGCGTTGAACGCCGCGACATAGTCGCGCACCGTCTGCTTGTTCGTTGTCTCGTTCACGGCATTCCCAACCACGAAATGATTCGAGATCGTACCGTCCAGACTCGCGACTCAGTCAAGTTGTGACAAGCCGATGATGAGGACGGCCAGGAGCGCAGCCGCACCGATTCCGATACCAATGGCGATCTTTGCGCCGGTCGACATGTTGTGGCCCTTGACCTTTGTCACGTCGGCGTAGCGTATGTCCGATTTCTGCTGCGTCTGACGATCGGTGATCACGAACGAGGCGTCGTGGACTTCGCTGACGTACCCGGCCCGCTTCGACTTGTCACGCAGCGTGACGCTTACATTGGCTTGTTCACCGACGCCGAGCTTTGCGATCGCGTCTTTCACCTTCTGGGTCGAGCGCGCCTGCTTGTCCTCCTTTGTTTCCGCGAAGACCGGGCGCGCCGACAGCGCGGGGAGCAATAGACCAATGAGCACCACGGACAGACAGTTCTTGAGCATCAGATTCTCCTTGTGCAGGCAACCGCCCGAGTCGTTCGTCGACTCGCCGCCATCCGGGACGTGTCCCGGTAGCGGGCCTACGCAAGCGGCGTACCGACACGTCGACTCGCGGCAACAAACGAAAGGGCGGAGGCCAATGGCCCCCGCCCCGATTCGCCGTCACTCCACGCGTCGTCGCTCGCGGCCTACTCCTCGTGGTCGAGCTTCTTGCCGTCCGGGCCCACCTGAATCTCGGTATGCTTCTTCCCGGTCAGAATGTGCGCCTCGTACGCAACGATCGCGTCGTGCTTTGTGATCGACTCGACGCTGGTGATCTTCCCCTTGCCGGCCTGTGCCACGATGCCGGCCCGCACGTTCGCCGGAAGCTTGTCGAGCGGCACCTGCTCCTCGATTTCGGCGATGGTCCCGTCCGGGTCCATCAGGATGTCCCTTGAATGCCCGTCGACGACGAACTCCGCCTCGTAGAACGTCTGCCCGTTCTCCTTCTCCTCCGAGAAGCCGCGAACCCTGGCATTCGCCGCGTTCGCCGCAACGGTCTTTTCGACGGCCGCGGGCAGTTGGGACCGCTTGATGCTTCGTTCCTGACCGATCGCCGTGCTTGCGATGACGAGTCCGGCTGCGATCGCGATGGCCGTGCTGACTGATACGCGCATGGTCCGCCTCCAATTGATGTGCCGACTGTGATTGGGCGGCGCGATCCTAGCAGCGACTGTCTAAACGCACGGTGAATACACGCGTCATGGAGAGTAACTCCACGACCCTACGTCGTGTGCCCCGGCTTGTGCGCGTACTTCTTCAACTTGTAGGCAAGGTCGCTCCGTGACAGGCCGAGACTTCGCGCCGCCTCAGCCTGCACGCCCCCTGCGGCATCGAGCGCGCGGCACATCAGCTCGTGCTCCACCGTTTCGAGAGTGGCTCGGAGATCGACACTCGCAGGGAGCGACACCTGCCAGCTGCGCCGCAACTCGTCCGTGTCGGTCGTGAGCGATGCCCCCGTAGCTCCGAGCACGAGGTCGTCAGGGCCGATCTCGTCGCCGCGCGCAAGAATGCACGCTCGCTCGAGAAGGTTCCGTAACTCCCGGACGTTTCCCGGAAAGGCATAGTGCACGAGTTTTGACATCGCCTGCGGGTGAACCCGTCTCGGGGGAAGGCCGAGGTCCCTCGCCGTGGCAGCGAGATAGTGATCGACAAGGAGCGGAATGTCGTCGCGCCGGTCTCTGAGCGGCGGTACGCTCACCGGCACAACCGACAACCTGTAGTACAGATCGTCGCGAAACAGGCCGTCTCTGACGCGCTGTTCAAGATTGCGATGCGTCGCCGCGATGATGCGCACGTCGACCGCTCGCTGAGCGGTCGAACCGACGCGGGTGATCTGGCCTTCCGCCAGGACACGCAGCAGCTTGGCCTGAAGCGAGGCCGGCATCTCTCCAGCTTCGTCGAGAAACAGCGTCCCTCGGTGCGCAGCCTCGAAGAGTCCCTGGCGTGGGCGATCGGCCCCGGTGAACGCCCCCTTCTCGTGACCAAAGAGCTCACTGTCGAGGAGTGTCTCGGGGAACGCCGCGCAATTGACCGCCACAAACGACGCGCTTCCGCGTGCACTTCGCCGGTGGATGGCACGAGCGACCAGTTCCTTGCCCGTCCCGGTTTCGCCCATGATCAGCACCGTGGCATTGGTCGGTGCAACCCGCACGATCGTGTCGAGCAACGCGCGCATCGGAGCGCTGGTGCCGATGATCGACTCGTCAAATCCAAGACGCTGCACCTCGCCCTTCAAGCGCAGGTTCTCTCGCAGCAGTTCGGAACGCTCAGACGCGCGGCGAACGGTCGCGCAGACGACATCGGGCACGAACGGCTTCGTCACGAAGTCGAACGCACCGCGCCGCATCGCGTCGACCGCGAGCTCGAGCGTGGCAAATGCCGTCAGGAATACGACCGGAACGAGCGGCTCCGCGTCGAGACTCGCCGAGAGCACGTCAAAGCCGTCGCCGTCCGGCATCCGGTGGTCCGTGATCACGATGTCGACCGGCGATGTCCTCAATGCTGCGATGGCATCCGCCACACATCCAGCCTCGATGATCGTGTGGCCGTCCTCGGTGAGCACCACCGACAATATGCGCCGCATGTTCACTTCGTCGTCGACGATCAGAATTCTTGCCATACGGTCACTCTTCGTGTTCTTCGGACGTCCGTTCGCGACGAGGCAGCGTCACGGTAAACCGGACACGTCCGTTTTCATTGACTGTCAGTGAAAGGTCTCCCCCGTGTGCGAGGACGATGTTTCTCGAAATGCCGAGTCCCAGTCCTGTGCCCGACTGTTTCGTCGTGAAGAATGGCTCGAACACTCGTTCGACGAGCGTCGACGGGATGGCATGACCGGCATTCTCGACGGAAACAGCGATGCGCTCGTCGTCTATCTCGGAACAACCAAGCACGACCTTGCCACCAGGCGCGGTGGCTTCGATTGCATTGCTGACAAGGTTCAGCAACGCCTGATGGATTTGAAACTGATCGATCTGCACGGTAGCCGTGCCCCGACATTCGATCGTGATCTCGATCGCACAGTCCGCCGCACGGGACTTCGCAAGATCGACGACATAGCCGAGCACGGTCGACATCTCGACCGGCCTGCGATCGAGTGGTCGTGACCACGCATACGAGAGGAAATCCGTAGTCAGCTTTTCGAGCCGTGCCGCTTCCTCGGATGCAATCGAGAGCATTTCGTCCCGCAGCTCTGGACCGGACGCTCCGCGAGCGGCGGTCGCGAGCGAGCTCGAGATCATCGCCACGGGATTCCGGATTTCGTGCGCGATCGCGCTCGAGAGTCTGCCGATCGCAGCGAGCTTCTCCTCTTCCACGAGCCGGTCACGGGTGCGCTCGAGCTCGACGAGACTTGCCGCGAGCTTTGCCGAGTCCGATCGCAGCTGGTTGACGAGCTGCCAGACGACGAACCCCACGATAAGGAAGATGAGTGCGACCGTGGCTGCTTCAAAGAACTCGCTCCCGCGTATCGGCGGGTGCAGTGTCTCGTAGAGCCACACCTGCAGGACGGTGAATGCGGACGCGACGGCCGCCACACAGATCGTCGCAGGTAACGAGAACCTGAACGCCGCCGCGATGATCGGTGTGACCATCAGGATCGAATAGTGCGAGTCTTCGGTCCCTCCGACGATCGACACAACGAACGCAAAGGCGATTGTGAAGAGAAGCGATGCGTTTGCATACGCTCGAATGAGCGGAACCTGGGCCGCGCCTTGGCGCGTGCGCAGCCACCGTAGTTCGCCAATCAGCATGACAATCCGCGCACCGAACGCCCAGAGGACCATGGAGGACGGCGAGCCGAGCACGGGCAGCACCGCAACGTGCACAAGCACCAGCGACAGGAGCGCACCAAGGTTCAGGATCACAAATCTCGACTCGCGCGTAACGACGGCATCCAGCACGTCGTCGCCCGCCTGGCGCCGGTCACTCGCGTACGTGGAAGACTCGTTCACGCTCTGGTCACCCGTCTGCTCGTCCATTGGATTTCCGTTCAAATTTTACGACGGACCTGACGATTGGTGTCGGAATTCTCGAACGAACCCGCATCGCCCCGCAGATTCTCACATGAACAACCCGTTTGATTGGAACTACTTACACGAAGCGAGCGCCGAGGGCACGCATGTTGCAGAGGCAACTGCGGTGCCGAGGGTCGTGAACGCCCGGCACAAGAGGAGATCAATACATCATGAAATCCGAGACCACTCGAACAAAGACACCTTTGAACCGGAAGCTCGCCGTCGCCGCGACTTTCGCGGCCGTCGTGCTTCTCGTTTCGTCGTGCACAACCGGAGGCGCCAATTCGAGCGCGCCGACGACTCCTGCGCCCCTTGCGGCCGCAGCCGCCACCGCTGTCACGAACCTGCAGACTGCATTCAACGGCGAGAGCAACGCCTCGGCAAAGTACGCGGCGTTTGCCACGCGTGCCGACGACGAGGGCTACACGCAAGTCGCCAGCCTCTTTCGGGCGGCAGCCAGGGCCGAGTCGATCCACGCCGCGAACCACGCGCGCGTCATTCAATCGCTCGGCGGCACACCTGCTGCAGATGTCAAGCAGGCGGACGTGAAGAGCACGTCCGAGAACCTGAAGGCGGCCATCGAGGGAGAGACGTATGAACGCGACACCATGTACCCGCAGTTCATAGCGCAGGCTCGTAGCGCCAACCTTCCAAAAGCCGTACAGACCCTGAATTTTGCGCAGCAGGCCGAGGCGGGCCACGCAAAGCTCTACTCCGACGCGCTTGCGAATCTCGGTGGCACGGTGAGCGGCACGGTGACGTTCTATGTGTGCACCGTATGCGGAAACACGGTTTCCGACCTGAGTTTCGAGAAGTGCCCCGCGTGCTTCTCGCCCAAGGAATCGTTCGTGGTCGTCACGTAGACCGGAGGTAGCCACATGTTTCCACCGATCCCATCGTGGGAGGGTCTGCACCCGCTCATCATTCACTTTCCGATCGCCTTGTTGCTGATCGTCCCGCTGTTTGTCATCGCCGGGCTCATCTTTCGTCAACACCGAAGCACACTGATGCTGGTGTCGCTCGTGCTGATGCTCGCCGGAACGGTCGCCGCATTCGTCGCCGTGTCGACGGGCGAGGCTGCCGGAGAGCTTGCCGAACGCACGCCTGCAATCAGCGCCGTGCTCGAGCGACACGAAGACCTCGCCGAACTGACACGCAACGTCTTTGCCGGACTGACGATCGTATTCGCCGGCATCCTTGTTGCGCCCAGGCTTTTCAAGAGGGATCCGGCCGGAATGGTCGGCACGGTGATCACCGTGGCCTTCCTTGGATTCTATTTCGCCGGGGTCGTGCTTCTTGCCAACACCGCGCACCAGGGAGGTCAGCTTGTGCATGCGTACGGTGTGCGCGCGATGGTCGCGGCTGATGGCAGCGCGGTCGCCGGTGGTGACGCACGTTCGACCGAAACCGCCCACGACGACGAGACATCGGACGACGACTGATCGACGCGTTCGCGGGACCCGGCGGGCCGGCGCCTCGGGCAGGGGCGCCACCGCCGGTCCGGCTCGTTCCTTCACAATACCTGCGGCGCGCGTGTGCAATGCACTCCGGAGCCATCGCTACAGCCGCTCGAACCTCGCCTGGAAGAAGCGCAGGTACTTCGGCTCGTACACCATCTTCAGGCCCTTCGTCGACTCGCGCGCGTCGAACACGGCCTTCACCGACTCGGCCACGACGTCCATGTGCGCCTGAGTGTAAACCCTGCGCGGAATCGTCAGCCGCGTCAGCTCGAGCTTTGGATAGTGATGGTCGCCCGTCTTCGGATCGCGCCCCGCGCTCGCGACGCCGCGCTCCATCGAGCGGATCCCCGAATCCAGGTACAGTTCTGCGGCGAGCAGCTGCGCCGGAAACGCGCTCTGCGGAATGTGCGGGTAGAAGCCCTTGGCGTCGAGAAAGATCGCGTGCCCTCCCATCGGATGCACGATCGGAATCTCCCAGTCGGTAAGCAGCTCGCCGAGGTAGCGCACCTGCCCGATCCGCGAGCGCATGTGGTCGTCCTGCACGGATTCGACGACGCCGATCGCCATCGCTTCGAGATCGCGCCCGGCAAGACCGCCGTACGTGTGAAGGCCCTCATACACGACGACGAGGTTCCGCAGCTCCTCGAACAGCACCGGATCGTTGACCGCGATCCATCCGCCGATGTTGACGAGCGAGTCCTTCTTGGCGCTCATCCACGCGCCGTCCGTATGGCTGCAGAACTCCTTGAGAATGGCTGCGAGCGGCTTGTCCGCGTACCCCTCTTCGCGCTCCTGGATGAAGAAGCAGTTCTCGACCATGCGCGTCGCGTCGAGAAACAGCCTGATGCCGTTCTTCTTGCACAGCTCGTGAACCGCCTTCACGTTCGCCATGCTCACCGGCTGGCCGCCGGCCATGTTCACGGTGCCTGCAAGACTCACGTAGGCGACGTTGTCGGCGCCCTCCTTCGCAATCAGCGCCTCGAGCTTGTCGAGGTCGATGTTCCCCTTGAAGGGATGAAGCACCTGCGAGTCATGCGCCTCGTCGATGATCACGTCGACAAAGATGCCGCCGGCGAGCTCCTGATGCAGGCGCGTCGTCGTGAAGTACATGTTGCCGGGCACCACCTGACCCTTCCTGATCGCGGCCTGGCTGATCAGGTGCTCGGCGCCGCGTCCCTGGTGGGTCGGAATGATGTGCTTGTAGCCGTAGTAGGTCTGCAGGACCTCTTCGAGATGATAGAAGTTGCGGCTCCCCGCGTAGGCCTCGTCGCCGAGCATCATTCCCGCCCACTGGCGGTCGCTCATGGCGTTCGTTCCGCTGTCGGTCAGCAGATCGATGTAGACGTCGTCCGACCGCAGGAGAAACGTGTTGAAACCGGCTGCGGCGAGCGCCGTCTCGCGCTCGGCGCGCGTGGTGACGGTGAGCGGCTCGACCATCTTGATCTTCCAGGGCTCGGCCCAGGAACGGCGGCCAAACTGCTGACCCATTGTGAGTGGAAACGAATTCGGCATTGGAGTGCTCCTCGATTGCTGGAATCGCGCCCGTGGTGCACGAGCGCGGCGGCCATCCCGGCGACACGCGTCGCGGCGGCGGTCGAGCTGAGGAGAAGATGCAAGCATCGTTCCCCCGGCACGGCATTCGCGGCGAGGCCTCAGGACACCACGAGTAGCGGGACAGCTCGTGTCAACCGGGGATTCGACCGGTCCGGACGGCGCTCACCTCGAGCGGGTCACAATCCGCTCGGCGGGGACAAATCCTCACATCTCGACGGTGGCGCCAGCGCCGGTTTCGACGGCCTGTCGGGCGACGTGGCACGCCGCGGCGACGTCTTCGACGGCGAGCCCGAGCGACTTGAACATCGTGATCTCATCGACGGATCGCCGTCCCGGCGCCGTTCCCTCCGCCACTTCGCCGATCTCGCCGACGATGTGGCTCGCGTCGATTGCGCCTTCCACCATGGGAGTCAGCAGGTCGCCGGCCTCCGCCAGCGCCGATTCCATGCGGTCGACATACACGCGCGAGCGCACGACGGCGGCAGTGTCGACTTCGCGCGCGAAGCTGGCGCTCGATCCGACGACGTTGACGTGGGTTCCGGGAGCGAGCCACGCGCCCTCGAGTACGGGCTCACGGGAGGATGTCACGGTGCACACGATATCGGCGCCTCGGACGGCCGCTTCGGGGCTCTCGACGGCTTCAACGCCATACCTCGCCGCAAAGTCGCGCGCGCTGTCGATCGAGCGGCTCCACACGCGGACGCGCCCGATCGGGCGGGCGACGCGTATGGCTTCGAGGTGCGCCGCAGCCTGAACGCCCGCGCCGAGCAGCGCAAGATCGGCGGCATCGCCGCGCGCGAGAAGACGCGTCGCGACGCCGCTCACGGCGGCTGTTCGGATCGCGGTGATCGCAGAGGCGTCGACGACGGCCAGCGGATGGCCGTCGTGCGCGTCAAAGACGAGGACGAACCCCTGGTGCGAATCGAACTGCGCACGGTCGTTCCCCGGAAAGACCGTGATGACCTTGACGGCCAGTTCGCCGCGGTCCGCGAGGTAGCCGGGCATCGTGCCGAGCGCGCCCACGCGTTCGGGAAGCCACATGATCGTCCGCAACGGGTTGAGTCCGCGATCGCGGCCGAGCGCGACCAGCGCGTCCGTCATCAGATCCATGCAGACGCTCATCGGGAGGAGCCGTGTAACGGTTGCGTGATCGACGAAGTGGAGTTTCACGTGCGTGGTTCCCTGGTGTCGGCGAGCTCAGGAAAGCTCGGTGCGGAGCTTCTTGGTCAGCGTTGCGAAGACGAGATCGTAGGACGTGCGGACAAGCCGCTTGAGCTCGGCCGGCGGCAGCGCGTCGAAGCGCTCCAGCGCGACCCATTTGGCTCGGGCGAGGTACGGCGCGGGAACGATGCCCGCGCGCTCGGTCAGCTGTTCGAACATCTCGGGCGTTGCCTTGAACGACATCACGTGCGCGGCAGGCGCCTCGACACACGCGACAGCAAACATCTTTCCGCCGATCTTGAAGACCAGGTCGGCGCCCCACTGGATGTTCTCGGTTGCGTGGGGAAACGAGAGGCAGTGCTGTCGGATTGTCTCGAGATCCACGTTGACGCTCCCAGGCGCGCGAACGCGCCGATACGCATGATGTGCGATCGCGGCCGAATGTCCAGACGACTTTGCCCGTTTCGCGCGGGCGAGCACGAGCGGTCCGATTGACGGCCGCGCGCGGGGTCGTCAATGATGCTCGAACGAACTCGAGACCGGCCGACAGGAATCGGGTTCTTGCCGCCCCCGACATACCGTCCGGATTGAAATGGAAACGACACGATGAAGACTGGGATTCTCACTGGGGCTGTCGCCGTCGCGTGCGCAGCCATGTGCATCGGGCCTGGCAGTTCTGCGTACGCGCAGAGCACGCCGCCGGCAACCACCATGACCGCAAAGGAGACGACGATGGCGCACGAGGCTCGTGGAACATTCGACGTGAAGCTGAATCCGCTGAAGGATGAGGCGCTCGACGGCGCCGGACTTGGGAGCATGTCGATCGCGAAGCAGTTTCACGGCGATCTGGAGGGCACGAGCGTCGGTCAGATGCTGACGGCGATGAGCGCGGTCGAGGGATCGGGGGCGTATGTCGCGGTGGAGAAGGTCACGGGGACGCTCGGCGGCCGCAAGGGGACGTTCATGCTCCAGCACATGGGAACGATGGACCGTGGCGTGCCGAAGCTGTCGGTGACCGTGGTGCCGGATTCGGGGACGGACGAGCTCGTCGGTTTGACGGGGACGTTCGAGATCATCATCGCCGACGGCAAGCATTCGTACGTGTTCTACTATTCGATCGCGGCCGCACATTGAGGGCGCCGGACCCCTACAGGGTCCGATCGGAGTTTTGGCCAGACCGGGGGTCGTCGGCGCTCCGCGCCTCGACCCCCGGCTATTCTGGCGCACCCCTACGGGGTGCTTCGATCCACGGATGTCGGAGACCCGTGGTGGTTCGCACGCACTCCGCGCCGGGCACCCCTACGGTGTGCTTCGATCGACGGACGCCACCCTCTCCCGGGCACCTATGCCTGAGAAAGGCTGAGAACACAATGGCGGGACGCCTTGCTCGAATTCTGAAGCACCCCGAAGGGGTGCGGGACAATAGCCGGGGGTCAAGGAGCGCGAAGCGCGACGACGACCCCCGGTATGCCCACACGCTCGACAGGACCCTGAAAGGGTCCGGCAACCCGCTCAATCGTAATTCGGGATGTTCAACCCGAGCACGATGTCGCGCGAGCCGACAAACACGCCGTTTGCGTTCTTCGTCAACCGGATGATCCCGGACCCGCCGCGGTTCTCGACCCGCGCGCGCTCCTCTGCCGACAACAACGGATCGTCGTCGAACCGGTACTCGTCGATGTAGTACTCGTTCTTGTCAGGTTCCTTCACGGTCGGATGGATGTGCGCGGGAATCCCCCGCTCCGGATACGGCGCCGGCTTGATCGTGCGAAACCGGTAGCGCCCGGTGGCGTCCGTCATCATCCATCCGCGAAGATGTCCGTGCCGGCGCGCATCCGTCTGATTGGGCGCCGGCGAGTAATACCCCCGCGCATCCGTGTGGTAACAGTACAGAATCACGCCTGACGCCGGCGTCTTCCCGTCACGGCGCAGAATCACCCCGCTGATCTCGAGTCGCTCGCCCGGTTCGGCGTCCGACGCGATCGCGGTCTCCCACGACATCTTTGCGGGCATGCCGGCGAACATCAGGTCGCACCCGTCGCATCCCCCTCCCACGAGGTGCTCGTGCGGTGGCGCTGCGACACTCGCGGCACGACAGGAACCGGTCGCAGCAAGCAACGTCGGCACGCCAAACGCCACGACCGGCAGATCCCTCAGGAATGCCCGACGAGCAGTCTTCCGAATTGTCGCTTCACGCATTGCCGCCTCCGCAGTCGGTCGTACTATTCTGTGAGACGCGCGAACACGCGCTCTGCTTCAGATTCCGGAACCAGTTATCATCGGCAGCACATGGAGGAACCCACCGACAGGCCGGACGAAACCACGCGACGTGGCGACCTTCTGGCGCTTCTCGCGTTGGGAGTCGGCCTCGTCATCTTCCACGCGGCGACGAACACCAACTACGGCTGGCACCGGGACGAACTTCAGGTGCTCGACGACGCGCGCCACCTCGACTGGGGGTACGTCCCGTATCCGCCGTTGACACCGCTGTTCGCACGCATCGGGCTCGAGCTCTTCGGTCCATCGCTCGTGGGAGTGCGATTGATCCCGAGCATCGCGCAGGCGGCGATCGTGGTGCTCACCGGTCTGATGGCCCGCGAGATGGGCGGATTGCGACGCACCATCATGCTCGCTGCGGTGGCAGCCGCCGTCGCGCCGATGTCACTCATCCAGGGCGCGATGATCCAGTACGTCTCGTTCGACATGCTGTGGTGGGTTCTGATCGCGTACTTCGTCGTCCGGTTGCTCAACACCGACGACCCGCGGTGGTGGATCCTCATCGGAGGGACGATCGGCCTCGGGATGCAGACCAAGTACACGATGGTGTTCTTTGTGGCGGGAATCGTTGTCGGGGTGCTTGCGACAACGACCCGGCGTCACCTCGCGAGCCCGTGGCTGTGGGCTGGAGTTGTTCTTTCGATCGCATTCTTTCTGCCAAACGTGCTGTGGCAGGCGCGAAACGGGTACATCTCGCTCGAGTTCCTGAACCACATCCACGCGCGGGACGTGCGTATCGGCCGCACGGACGGCTACCTCGTCGAGCAGCTCTTCATCACGGCGTCTCCCATTTCGATCCTCCTCTGGGTCCCTGGCCTGTTTGCACTCGCGCGATCCGAGAAGCTCCGGCGGTTCCGTCTGATCGGCTGGATGTACATCGTTCCACTGGTGCTGTTCCTGATCGCAC
>JBGAKX010000199.1:0-6380 GCA_044224215.1 Blastocatellia bacterium | reverse complement strand
CCGTCCACATTCAGCGCCGTAATGATCAGCCGCGTCTTTGACGACTTGAACGTCGCCGACACGACGAACGGCGCCGGATTCGGCGACGATCGCAACCACAGCGTCCGCGTGAAGTCGAAGTTCGCCACGTCACGAACGCGCACGGTAAACGTCGCGTCCTCGGCCGCCGAAGCGGTTCCCGTAATCGTCCCGTTCTGCGAGAGCGACAGCCCCGCCGGCAACGCGCCGGAATCGAGCGACCACGTGAATGGTCCCGTCCCCTTCGCCGACAGCTGGAACGAATACGGCGCGCCAACAGGCGCCTCAGGAAGGTCCTCGGTCTCGATCGACAGCGGCGCCGGAGTCACCGGCGACCTGTACAGAAAGCGCGCGGCGTCCTGGTCGTCCTCCTTCAGCGACGCGCCCCGGCTGTCGAGGTGCGCGATGAAGAACATCGTCGCGTCGCGCAACAGTGCGTTCGACTCGCGGACGTCCTCCGACGAATGGCCAAAACCGAACGTATGGCCGAGCTCGTGCGTCATGAGCTCCTGAACAACAAGCGGATTCGACAGCAGGCACTCAAACCCCGTATTGAACGTGACGTCGGCGTCCTTGATCCGCGCGAACGTGCGGCCGCCGATCGACACCGACTCGCTGGGCGTCGCCTCGGCCACGCCGCCGAGCGCGACCACGCCCGTGCAGTTGATCGGCGGGTCGAACATTCCCGTGCAGTCGTTGAACGAGATCGAATCCACGCCGTCGGACCTCAGCCCGCACGCATCCGTCTGACCGTCGATCTCTGCGCGCAGGTTCGAGCCCGGTACCGTCGACCACGCCTCGACCGAAGCGCGCGCTTCGTCCATCCCGCGCGACGGCGTCGGCGCCATCTGCGGGTTCACCCGATAGTGGACCCTGCCGCCCTGGTCGGGCTCGAACCACTTGAACCCCGGCGGAAGAAACTTAAAGTTCGACGACGAACCGCCCGCCTTGAAGGCCTCGGGAGGTTCGGGCCCTGGATCGGCCGTCACGATGCCCGTCTCGGCCTCGATGCGCGCAATGCGGTCCGCATACCTCTCGGTGCACGCGATCGTCCCCGGGCCGGCGATCGCCACGTTGAACCCCGGATCGGGTCGGGACACGTACCGCTCGCCCGTTCGCGAGTCCTTCATGATCCGGAAATAGCCGAGCGAGAGGTGCGCCACACGCAGCGCTCCCGTCTGGTCCGGGTTCAGGTAGAGCAGCATGTCCCAGCCGACCTGCCAGTACGGCGCGCCCCACAGGATGCTCGTCGCATCGCCGACAGTCCCGCCAGGCTGACGCAACGTGATCTTGCCCGGCACGACGTCGCCCTTCAGCACCCGCCGCACGCGGAACGTGACAAAGCTGTAGATGAGCGTGCGGTCCTCGTTCCACGCAGGCCGGATGTCGATACAGCGGCCCTCGACGATGACCTCGGAGCTCGCGGCGAGGTCGTCGTCCGACACTGGGATGATCGTCGTCGCGTGCGCGCACTGGACGGCGAGCGCGACGAGCGCAATGCACAGAAGTCCGCGGGCAGCGGTCAGGTAGAACGTCATGCAGGGGCCCCTCCTGGGAAGGAATGCACCGTGGCGGGAGGCTCGCAGGGGCGAGCAGGTCCTATTCTCACTCTACGCATCCCGTGCGCAAAGCGATTCATGGGCGCCGTCGGGATTCGCCACGCCGTCCGCGGCCCGGTGCCAGCCAGGCCGGAGCGGCTCTCGTGACCGGCCCCGTTGTGGAACTCCGCCGGACATGCGCGTAGGATCCGAAAAGTCTCGCCCGTCAGAAGGAGTTCGTATGTACAAGCCCGCCCCTGCCGCCTTGTCAGCTCTCGTGACGCTCGCCGTAGCCATCCTCGTGTCGCCGTCCTCGCATGCCGCGCGACGCGTGGACCGAGCGCCTTCGCCCACGCCGGATCGCGCACACCACACGGCAACGCTTCCACCTACCGCGCAACCAGACGCCGGGCTGCGATTCGAGGCGAATCGCGGCCAGACCGACGATCGCGTCGATTTCATCGTGCGTGGGGCAGGCGGTCCGATCTTCCTGACCTCGCGCGAAGCAGTGTTCCGGCTCACGGCGACGGCACAACCGGGCACGGAGCGTGCGCCCGTTCCGCGCCCGTCGCCGGTTCCGGGCGCGTGCACGTGTGCGACCGCGCATGCGCCGCGCGACAGCGCCGTCGTCCGGCTGCAGCTGCAGGGATCGAACGCGAACGCGCGCGCGACGGGGCTCGGACCGGTGTCCGGCCGCACGAGCTACTTTCTCGGCAGCGACCCGTCGAATTGGCGCACGAACGTGGCGTCGTACGAACGCGTCGGATATCGCGGCGTCTACCCTGGCGTAGATCTCGTGTACCACGGCGGTGCGGGCAGCGAGCTCGAGTACGACTTCATAATCGCCGCCGGCGGCGACCCTTCGCGGATCGTGTTCAGGGCGGTTGGCGCGACGAACATGCGCATCGACGATTCGGGCAACCTCGTCGTTGCGACCACCGCGGGCGAGCTCACGGAGCGACGCCCCGTCGTCTACCAGGGCGATGGCGCGGACCGCCGTCCGGTCGCCGGCGGCTTTGACATTCGAGGCGACGGAACGATCGGCTTCCGTGTTGGGCCGTACGATCACGCGAAACCTCTCGTCATCGATCCGATCCTCTCGTATTCGACCTATCTCGGCGGCGGCGGCGGCGACGTCGGTTTGGCTGCCGACGTCGGCGCTGACGGATCGATCTACCTGGCGGGGTCTACGGACTCGATCAACTTCCCGCTCAACCCCGCCTCGCCGGGCGGGACGTCTGGCGGGACGGACATCTTCATCACCAAGTTCAACCCCGCCGGAAACGGACTCACCTATTCGGTGTTCGTCGGCGGTTCGGCGGACGATACGCCCGCGCTCGTGCGGGTGGACGGCGCCGGAAACACGATCGTTCGTGGCCAGACGATGTCGAGCAACTTTCCCACCGTGAACGCCGCCCAGGCGGCCTACGGCGGCAACCAGGACGTCGTGCTGTTCAAGCTGAATCCGAACGGAGGCATGGTCTATTCGACGTACATCGGCGGAAGCGCGTTCGACGACTGTTTCACGGGGCTCGACATCGACGCCACAGGCGACGCGTTCGTGGGCGGCTGCACGAGCTCGCCCGACTTTCCGGTCAAGAACGCATTCCAGGACACCTACCTGGCGACAGCCACCGGCTTCAACACGGGCTTCTTCGCAAAGTACTCGCCGACGGGAACGCTGATGTTCTCGAGCTTTCTCGGCGGGTCGTACTCCGAGACGCTCTACGGCGTCGTCGCAAACACGGACGGGACGTTCATCGTAGCGGGCGCCGCGTTCTCCACCGACTTTCCCGTCGTGAATCCGATTCAATCGACACTCAACGGCAGCGCGGACGGCTTCGTCGCAAAGGTGAAGGCGGACGGCAGCGGCCTGATCTTCTCGACGTATTTTGGCGGGAGCGGGCTGGACTACTTCAGCCGAATTGCGGGCGACGGCGTCGGCGCGATCTATGCGACGGGCACCACGGACAGCCCCGACTTCCCAACGATGAACGCCTTTCAGCCGGCATACGGCGGCGGTCCGCACGACAGCTTCGTCACAAAGATCAACGCAACGGGCACCGCCGTCGAGTACTCCGGCTACCTTGGCGGCTCGCAGGACGACAACGGTTTCGGGATCTCGGTGGACGGGCTCGGGGTTGCGCACGTCACGGGATCGACGAACTCGCTCGACTTCCCGCTCGCAGACCCGATCCAGACCCAGATCGGCGGGCTGCCATTCGACATCACGGTCTCGAGCGTGTCGGCTGACGGCTCGCACCTCACGTTCTCGACGTATGTTGGCGGATCGGACACGGATTTCACGAACCAGTCGACGTGCGACAAGGACGGAAACATCTATGTCCCGTTCCTGACGGGTTCGACCGACTTTCCCACGGTCCGGGCCTTCCAGCCGACGTACGCTGGCGGCATTCGCGATGCAGGCATCTTCAAGATCAGCGACCGGTACGAGCTCGACTGGGACCCGCCGGCCGCCGACGGCGGCGCGCCGGAACACCTCGTGGCGACGCTCGCGGAAGGCGCGTCTCCCGGCGCACGGCAACTGGCGACGGCCGAGGCGCCGCGCGAGGTGACGGGCTACAACGTCTACCGGTCGAACTCGCCCAACGTGCAACCTACGCCAGCGAACCTCTTCATGCAGCTTCCGCCGACACAGACCACGACGGGTCCCACCGCGCCCGGAGGGTCGTTCTTTGTCGTGACGGCCGTCTACGGCGACACGCAGAGTGGCGCGTCGAACGAGGCGGCCGCGGGGGCCGGCACCGCCGCGACGCTTTCAAAGGTCAAGGTCAAGACCACAAAGATCTCGGCCAAGGGAACCGGTTTTACGACGTCCGTCGAGGTCTTTCTGGGAGGCGTGCCGTTCGCGACGCCCGCGGTGGTGAAGAAGGGGACCAAGGTCACACAGACCGGGAATCTGCTGACGGGCCAGACGATCGGCCAGTACCTCGCGGCGCACGGCAATCGCGCGATCGTGTCGTTCCGGAACAGCAACGGAGCGGTCGCGACATCCGCGTACATGAAGCCATAGAGACAATCCAATCGAGGAGAACACGCGTGACGGCGAAAGAGCTTCTCAAGGAGATCCGGGCGATCGGATCCGAGCAGATCAAGAAGATCCTCATGAACCACGGCGCGAGCGAGCCCGTCGTCGGGGCAAAGATCGAGGACATGAAGAAGATCCTCAAGCGCGAGAAGATCACGACCGACTACAAGCTGGCGCTCGAGCTCTACGACACGGGCGTCTACGACGCGATGTACCTGGCCGGGCTGATCGCCGACGACGACGCGATGACAAAAAAGGACCTCGAGCACTGGGTCGACAAGGCGTACTGCTACGGGCTCGCCGAGTACACCGTGGCGTGGGTGGCATCCGAAGGGCGGTTCGGGTCGGACATGGCGCGCAAGTGGATCGAGTCAAAGAAGGAGCTCGTTGCTGCCGCCGGATGGTCGACGCTGTCGAGTCTCGTGTCGATCCGGGACGATGCGAGCCTGGACATCCCCGGGCTCGGCAATTTGCTCGACCGGGTTGCAAAGACGATCCACTCGCAGCCGAACCGCGTGCGCTACACGATGAACGGGTTCGTGATTGCGGCAGGTAGCTACGTGCCGGCGCTGACCGACAAGGCGCTCGACGTGGCAAAGAAGATCGGCGTGGTGTCGGTCAACGTGGGAGACACGGCGTGCAAGGTGCCGGACGCGACGTCGTACATCCGCAAGGTCGCGGACCGGGGCAAGATCGGGAAGAAGCGCAAGACGGCGAAGTGCTGACGGGGGCTCGGAGTTCACGCAAAGACGCAAAGACGCAAAGGCGCAAAGAGCTACCTTTAGAATTCTCTGCGGCTTCGCGTCTCTGCGTCTTTGCGTGTGGTTTCTTCTACGCTCCCGTGTGCTTCCAACCCAGCGTCTCGTACGCGATGAACGGCGGCGACAGCGTCAACTGCACGCCGTCGATCTCGGGCTGCACGAACACGTACGACTGCCGGTGGCAGAACGGCATCAACAGCGCCCGGCTCGACACGTGCTGCTCGATCGCGCGATAGATCTCGTGCCGCGCGTCGGCGTCGGGCTCGGCGCGCCCCGCTTCGCACAACGCGTCGAGCTCAGCGTTGCCGACAAACTTCCCGTAGAAGCCCGCCTCCGAGTGAAGCACCGGGTACGCGAAGGCGTCCGCATCCGGGTAATCTCCAAGCCAGCCAGAGATCACCATGTCGGCCTTTCCCGCGCGGCACACCGTTTCGATCTCGTCGCCGAGCGCGTGTGACACCGTGACGCGCACGCCCTCGCGCCCGAACGCCGAGAACAGCTCGTCGAGCAGCGCCTCGTTCGTCCCCGGAATCGTGATCGCCTCGATGACCGTCTCCTCAGCAGCTGCCGTCCCGGAACCGACCCGGCCCGCCGTCCGCGCCGCAGGCTCGTAGCCGAGCAGCCCCGGCGGAATCAGGCTCCGTGCCGGAATCGCCGTCGCGCCGTAGCTCGTGCGCACGAGCTTTTCAATGTCGACATTTGCAATGAGCCGCCGTCGCAGCGACTCGTCCGCGAGCGCTCCCCGGTTCGCGTTCATCACGATGAAATAGGTCGCCAGCTTTGGACACTCGAACAGGTGCGCGCCAAAGTCCGGATCCTGGCGCAGCGCCTCGACGTCGGCGGGCGCCAGGTGCCATGCCAGCGAGTACCGGCCCGATCGATAGCCGTCGAGGATATCGCCCTGCGACAGACCGAGTTGGTGCACGATGCGGTCGGGGGGCGGGGGGCCCCCCCGCCCCGACACCGGCGCCTTTACCGCCGAGCGCACGCTCGGAGGTCAGCGCGGATCGGCTG
>JBGAKX010000198.1:0-6555 GCA_044224215.1 Blastocatellia bacterium | reverse complement strand
CGCCTCGTCGAGCGCACCGTGCTGTTCGTCCGAGATCGCCGGTCGATCCGCATGTCCGCGCACCGCGTCGAAGAGCGGCTTCAACGGTCTGGCGTGGAGCTCTCCCGGATCGGATCCTGGAATCTCGATGCGCAGCGCGAGCAGTGTATCGTCGGACACGCCGAACATCGGCGACCTCAACACGGCCGCAAGCGCCAGCTCGTCCGAACTGTTGTCGATGAACCCAAGCAGGTTCAGGACGTCCGTGATCTCTGGCCGATCGTAGAATCCCTTTCCCGCAACCACGTAGTACGGGACCTTGTTGAGGCGCAGCGCGCGCTCGTAGGTCTTGGCGTTCGTCGTCGCACCGAAGAGCATCGCGAAGTCGCCGAAACACACGGGACGCTCCGTCACGGCGCCCGAGTCGGGACGTCGCTCCCTGACCATAACTTCGCCGTTGTCGACGATTTCGCGCACGCGCTGTGCGAGCAGACGCGCCTCGCGCTCGCGCGACGACTCGTCCCGGTCACGGTCGGAGACCGCCGCGTCGTCGCCTGCTTCGTCCGGAAAGTCGAGCAGAAGCTCCACGGCGGGTCCCTCGCAGGACGCGGGGCGCTCGGCAATTCCCGTCTCATACTCCACGAATCCAAGCGACTCGAGCTCGTCAGGATCGCGGCCCGCTTCGGGTGTCATCAACTGCGTGAACAGACCGTTCTGAAACGCGACGAGTCGCGCGTCGCTGCGGAAATTCTCACTCAGAGGAACACGCATGCCTCCGTGTTCGTCCAGATCGTGGATCGCCTCGCCGAACACCTCGACCTCGGCGCCCCGGAATCCGTAGATCGACTGCTTTCGGTCGCCGACGATGAACACATTGGTGCCGCCGCCGGCGAGACCGAGCTTGCGTACGATGTCGCGTTGCAGGCCGTTCGTGTCCTGGAATTCGTCGACGAGGACGTATCGGTACCGCGCCAGCAATCGCGCGGCGACGTCGGGCCGCGACTGGAGAAGGGCGCGCACGCCAAGTTGCAGGTCCTCGTAGTCGAGCGCCGCAACCGACGCCTTGGCGCGCGCGTACCGCGCGTCGACCTCCCGAAGCAGGTCGAACACGATCGGCACGTACTCCGCAGCGCACGCGTCGAAGAACGCCAGCTCGAGTTCACCAATGACGTCCTTGGCCCCGACCGCCGCCTTCAACTCGGCGACGATCGGTCGCACAGCAACAGCAAGGTTGCCCGGCGGAGTGAACTGGCACAACCGTTCGAGCGCTGCCGAAAACTCCGACGCACGGTCCACGGACGGGATGCCCTCCAGCACGTCCAGTTCGCGATCGAGCGCCGCCTCAAAGTCGGCAAACGCCGCTCCCGCGCGCTCCCTTGGACTCACCGCAGAAATGTTCTCGACGGCAGCGTAACCTATTGAAATGAGGGATTTTATCTCTCGCAACACCTCGAAGTACCGCTCGCTGTCCGCAAGCGAGGCCATCGTGGTCGCCTCGGCGCCGTCGATCGAAATGCCCAGACCGCGCAGGTTGCTGTACGTACGCTCGATGTGATCGACGAGCGCGCCCCGGGAGTATGCCGCGACGAGCTGCGTGCCGGCTTCGTTGTCGCTCTCGATCAGGTCGCTGACCGCCGACTGCACGGCGTCGTCGAGCAGCACACTCTGCGTGTAGTCGTCGAGCGTGGTGAAGTGCGGGTCGACGCCGGCTTCCACCGGGTGCTCGCGCAGCACGCGCGAGCAGAACCCGTGGATCGTCGTGATGACGGCGGATTCGAGACGGCGTTTGCGATCACGCCACAGCGCCTCACCGGCGGGTCGGGGTGTTGCCGTGATCCTCTCGTCGATCGCCTTTCGCAACCGTTCGCGCATCTCGGTCGCGGCCTTCTTTGTGAACGTGATCGCGACGATGTTCTCGACCCCGGCATTCGCATGCTCGAGAATCCAGAGGTACCGCTCGACGAGCACGCGCGTCTTTCCCGAGCCGGGCCCAGCCGTCACCGCGAGGTGCCGGTCCAGCGTCTCGATCGCCGTGCGTTGCGAGTCGGTCAGTCCCATTGATCAGTCCGTTGTCCGCTTCTTCTTTACCAGCACCCGATGGCGGTTGAACCGGCAGACGTGCGCATAGTCGCAGTACGTGCAGGTCTTCTCGTTCAGCGACGGAACCAGGCGGAAATCTGCGGCGCGGATGCGTTTCGTGCTCTCGACGATGTTGGCGTCGATCGCCGAGCGCAGTTGGTCGAACTCCGCCGGCGCAAGAATCGCGTGGGCCGTACCGCGCGGGTTCATCCCCGTATACTCGGATTTGTCACGCCGGTAGAGGCCGTTGTTGCGGCGCGGCCCCGGCGCGCTCAGCGCGTAGTACCCGCCGCCCGCGATCGCGTCGCGCGGTATGCCAAAGACGCCTTCGAGCGCGTCGAGATAGATTCCGAGCTGGACGTCGCGCCCCTCGCGCATGTCCTTCACGCCCAGCCCCTTGCCAGTCTTGTAATCGTAGGCGACGACCGTTCCGTCGGCCGCTCGATCGACGCGGTCGATCTTGCCGCGGATTCTGATGGTCTCGCCGTCCGGCCCTGCGATGGCGAGCGTGTCGGAGGACGAATCGGGATCGCCGCCCAGATACTGCACCCCGAAGCCGAGCTCGAACTGCGTCGGTGCCATTCCCGTCGGTGCGATCTTCTCCTGCAGGTTCAGCTCGTCGTCGAGGAACCGCTCGAGCAGGATCAGCAGCACCTCGCGCTCGATCTTCCAGAGCTTTGGACTGAGCGGCGGCAGTCCGCGTTCGAACTCGTCCAACTCGGTGTTCGCCACGGCCTTGAGCTCGGCGTGGAGCGTGTCCCGCGGCATGTCGGACAACGACGCTCCGCGATGTTGCTCGAAGAAGCGCTGCAGGATCGCGTGCAGCAGTACGCCGCGGTCGAGCCCCTGCAGATCGAGCGCCGCTTCGACGCGCGGCTCGAGCTTCAAGACCCGCTTCGAAAAGAACCGAAAGCCGCAGTTCCCGAACTCGCTGAGCTCGGTCGCGCTGTACGTGTGAAGCCGGAACGCTTCGTCGATCCGCGCACGCAGCGCGGGGTCCGCGATCCGGCCGTCGAATTCGTTGAAGGGGCCGTCCTCGCGCCGCTTCTCGACGTCGATGCGGCGGAGCGTGCTCGCGTCCACGACGCTCCGACTCGACCCGTCGGCGGCTCGCGCAAACGCATCGAGTGCGGCCACCACATCGGCCGTCACCCCCAGCCGAGCCGCGACGTCCGGCACGATCTCCCTCGCCCGGACCACCGAACGCGCAAGCTCCACGGACGTCGACGCGTCGAGAAGATGCTCGGCGTTGAAACCGGGGACGAAGACGTCCGCACGCAGCGCAACACCGGTCGCGCGTTCGACCTCGGCCAGAAAGTACGACGGAATCGTGTCGCCGTCGTCGTCGCCCGTGATCGGACGGGTCACGTACAGGCGTTCGGTCGCGCGGCAGACGGCCTGGTAGAAATCGTGCTCTTCGCGCCGGAGCGATTCCTCGGGAGAAATGTCTTCAAGCGGAAGCCCTGCCTCGCGGAAGTTCGCGCGCTCGGTCTGAGGATAGATCCAGTCGGTGCGCGCCCGTTGAGGAAACTCGCCCTCGACAAGGCCCACGACGAACACGGTGGGGAAGGACAGCCCGCGCATGTCGGTCACCGTGAGCGCCCGAACGCCTCCCGGGTCGCCCGCGCGCACCGTCAGCTCGTTCGCCTCGAGCGCACGGTCGAGATCCGCCTCGAATTCGGCGCGCGACATCGTCGACGTTTGACGCTCTTCACCCAGAGTCGCGATCTCGGATGCCTCGACGACGGCGGCGATCGCAGCATCGAGTCCTTCGAGCCCGCGCAGATCGAGCGCCGCGCGTTCGAGCGCAAGCTCGTCGCTCGCGGACGCACGCGCGGAATCGATCATTCGTTGCCGGAAGCAGAGCCGGTCGAGCGCCGAGCGGAACGCCGCGGCCATATCCGCCGGGCTCGCAGCGGCCGGAATGCCGGCGACGATCTCGCCGACGGCGTCGAGAATCCCCGACGCGCGGCGCAACGAATCGGCAGGCATGTCGCGGCGAGAATGCGTCGACGACGAGCTGCTTGCTTCGCTGTCGTCGGACTCGGCGTCATCCACTTCCTGCTCGGGGCTCTGTTCCAGATCGAACAGATGCCGGCTCGTTCCGGTCGTCCGGTCGATGTCCGCGATGAGACGCTCTGCGCGCGACAGCCATTCGTCGAGCGCGAGATCGGCGCCGACGTACGCCACCGCATTCTCGACCTCGTCGGACCGAAGCTCCATCGCGGCCGATTCAACAGGGGGAGCCTCGAAGGGAAGCGCCGCCTGCGGTTCCGACGCAGCTGTGGTGACAGGCGCGAGTGCGAAGTAGTCGCTCTTGAGCAGCGCGACAAGCTTTGCAACCTTCAGCCGCCCTCCCGCTGCGGCATCGAGCACCTTGACGGCCGCACGAACCGAGGGCAGGTCGCGCAGCGCTCGCCGTTCGCCGATCGTGACGGCGATGTGCTCGTCCGCGAACACTTCGCGGACAATCGCCTCGTATGGATCGCGCGAACGAAACACGACGGCGATCTCGTCGGGCGCCGAGCCGTCGATGACGAGCCGCTTGATCTCCTTGGCGACGGCGCGCAGTTCGCGCCATCGGTCCGAACCGGTGATGAGGCGGATCGCCGCGCGGGAATCATCGGACATCGAGATGGGTGCGTCGTCGGCGTTCGGGTTGAACAGGTTTGCGCGCAGGCGTGAAAGACCGTCCGCCACCGGTTTCGCCACGTGACTGGTACGAATCTCGAAGTCGTGGTCGGTGTAGTGGAGGCGCACTTCATCGAACGCCGCGAAAGCAGCCGGATTCGACTCGTCGAAGTTGAGATTTGCGATCGTTTCCGGAAGCCGTTCCTGCAAGAGGCGCAGCATCGCGGTGTGGACGGGCAGGATGTCGTAGAGGCCGTCGATGATCAGCAGCCGTACGTCGTCGAGCATTGGAACAACGACCGCCCGCCCGTCAAGTGTCCCGCGCAGCACCGCGAGCGCACGCAGGTAGTCGCGGCTTGAATCGGTGAGGTGGTGCTCCTCGACGGCTCGTTCGTACGCGTCGAATACGCGTGCCGTGTCGCGGTCGAACTCGAGCGAGAGCGTCGCGCCGCCCGCGCCCGCCACAGCAAGGTCGGCATCGGACGGCTTGCTCTCGCGCTGAAGCGCCGCGCGTCGTTCGACGATCTCGTGATACTCGACGGCCGTCTTTCCCGCCCGCTGGATCTCGGTGACGAGCCCGGCGAGCGAGACAACAAGGCCGTCGGTTTGCGCAAGACGGCCGAAGCTGGGCAGCTGATCGGCCGCCGCGAGCTGCGCGACGATGCGGCCAAACAGCGGCATCTGCGCCGGCCGGGCGGCTGATTCGATCGATGCGTAGTAGGGAAGCGGGGCGCCCGTCGCTTCGAACCGCGCGGACCTGAGGATCTCGCGCGAGAATCCGCTCAGCAGAAAGACGTTCGGCCGGCGGGTCCGCGCCGTCCGCGGCGCCCGGCTCGCGAGCCCGTCGACCACACGATCCATCAGCGGCTTTGTGGCAGCAAGATAGACGAACTCGCCGCCGCGTCCTGACGCGATCAGCTCGGCGCACCGGGCGATCAACCGCTCGCGATTGTCGTTGAGGATGGGTCCGAGCCAGAGTTCGCGGGCCATGGATCGATCGTGGGCAGTCGTCCTGCTCCGGCCGCCTATCGGCCGTAACAGGCAACGAGGCGTTCGTAGACTTTCCGCGTGAGGCGAACGTCGTTCAGGTTGTACTCGCGAATCTCGGCGAGCCGGCCGGCATGGTAGAGGTCAAAGACGCGGCTCCCCTCGACCTCTTCGGTCTTGCTCGACTGAAATCCGAGCGCCCACGCCACGTCGTCGAGACTGACCGCGCGGCGCGCGCCGAAATGCCAGTAGCGCATCGTGTCGTAGACGCCGCGGGGCGAGAATTCGCCGAGGCCGATCAATCGAGGAGCCTTCAGCTCGTGGACGACGCATCGCTGGAGGATGAACGGGAGGTCAAAGTCGATCACGTTGTGGCCGACGAGCTCGTCGGATTCGCGGTCGAAGTCGGCGACGAGCGTGCAGAAGTCAACGAGCGCATCGCGCTCGGACTGCTCGTTCCCCGCCTCGTCGATGCCGAACGCGTGTTCGACGGGCAGGATGCCCTCGCCGGCGAACTCGGGTGTCGGTGCGACCTGAACGGCGATCGAGATGATCCGCCCCGTCGTCGCGGCGAGGGAGCCGAGCGCGTAGACGCGTTCGACCTCTGCCTCGGGATCCTCGGCATAGCGCTCGATCTGCTCGATCCGCATCTTCCCAAGCCGCAGGTCGCGCTCGAGCAGATGCGGTACCCGCGCGTGGTACTCGGGGCGGGCCAGCGTCTCGATGTCGAGCGTGAACGCGCGTGAAAACGGCGGATCGGCGTGCTGGTGCTCGCGGTACTTCTCGGCCGTGATGCTCGAGTAGCGGCTGACGACGAACTGCAGCTGGTCCTGGTAGAGCGACGCCTTTCCCTGGATTCCCCACAGGCCCTGCGTCAGG
>JBGAKX010000197.1:0-6630 GCA_044224215.1 Blastocatellia bacterium | reverse complement strand
GAAGCGGGCGGTGTCGCCCGCTTCGCCGTGTCTGCCGGTCCGAAGCGAACTGCTTGAGAACTTGCTCTGATCGACTAACTTGGACGCAGAGCCGATCCCGTCAGGGATCGGGGGAACCGCACAGGGCGCGCATCTTCAGGCTGCCCCGTTCGTTCGGCACAACAGCGAACGCGACGGCGACGAGTAGGCTGCGCCGTTCGATCAAAACCCCACGCAGAGACGCAAAGACGCGGAGCCGCGAAGGACCACCCAACGCGGCTCAGCCTTCACACGCTCTTGAGCGCCTTCACCACCGCCAGCAGCACGACCGCGCCGACGAACGCCGTCACCAGCGAGCCGATCAGGCCCGAACCTGCCGCCACGCCAAGCGCGCCGAACAGCCAGCCGCCAAGGAAAGCGCCGATGATCCCGACGATGATGTCGCCGATGAGCCCGAGACCCCGTCCCTTGACGAGAAGTGACGCCAGCCATCCGGCGACGAGTCCGATGATCGCCCAATAGAGAAAGTTCATGGTGTCAGCCCCCGATCTCCAGTTTGCCCCCGCCGAGAGTAGCACAGAACGCGGCAAACGATTTCTCAAAGCAAAGTCGCACGCCGGACATTTGATCCACGGAGGTTCGTGGTATCCTAGGCCCCACGCACCAGGATACGGATCGTCCGTTTCCGGTTCCTTCCCACACCAAGCAGAGGCGCTGCGACCGTTTGCCGCCGATAGCCTCTCCGTCACTACCGCTAAGGAGGATACATGCAGCTAGGATTAGTCGGTCTTGGCCGAATGGGCGCCAACATGGTTCTGCGTCTCGCCCGAGCCGGGCACGAGGTCGTCGTTCTCGACCGGAAACCCGCCACCGTCAAGGAGATCGCCAGCCAGGGCGCCATTGGTTCGGACAACATTGAAGACATGGTCTCGAAGCTCAAGGCTCCGCGACACATCTGGTTGATGATTCCCGCCGCAGCCGTCGACGACCAGATTGCCAAACTCATGCCGCTGCTCGAGAAGGGCGACTCCATCATCGATGGCGGCAACTCGTACTACATCGACGACCTGCGCCGCTCCAAGGAGCTCGCAGAAAAGGGCATTCACTACCTCGACGTTGGCACGTCGGGCGGCGTCTGGGGACTCGAGCGCGGCTATTGCCTGATGATCGGCGGCCCCGATGAAGTCGTCAAACGCATGGACGGTGTGTTCGCGGCGCTCGCGCCCGGAAACTGCGATACGCCCCCGGCCCCCGGCCGCGACGGCCGTGGTGGCACGTGCGAAAACGGCTATCTGCATTGCGGTCCGGTAGGCGCGGGCCACTTTGTCAAGATGGTCCACAATGGCATCGAGTATGGCCTGATGTCGGCGTACGCCGAGGGATTCAACATCCTCAAGCACGCCGGTGAAGGCCTGAACACCCGTGAAATCGACGCCGAAACGACGCCGCTGCGCAATCCCGAGCTCTACCAGTACGACTTCAACCTTGCCGACGTCGCCGAACTCTGGCGACGTGGCAGTGTGGTCGCATCGTGGCTGCTCGATCTGACGTCCTCGGCGCTTGCCAAGAGCCCGACGCTCGAGAACTTTGGCGGCCGCGTGTCGGACTCCGGCGAAGGACGCTGGACGTTGCTCGCGGCCATCGACGAATCGGTTCCCACGCCCGTGCTCAGCGCATCGCTGTACTCGCGCTTCAGCTCGCGCGGCGAGGGTCTGTTCGCCGACAAGCTCACGTCCGCCATGCGGTTCGAGTTTGGCGGTCACCACGAGAAGCCGGCTGAGAAGAAGTAATCACCGGCACCGCAGGCCAGAAACCCGAGGGCGCAGGGGATGTGAATCCTTTGCGCCCTCGTTGTTTCTGCGCGAGAATTTGTCGTGTATCACGTCGCGGGGCGTTGTACTCATGCCCAAGGACGCCCTCGTCCGATCCCACAGGAAGTGTTGGAGGTGAATATGCGGATTCCGTTGGCCCCGGCCCTTGCCGTACTCATCGTCGGCCAAACGGCGCTCGCGCAACAGCCGATGTCCCACGTGCCGCAACGCGGACGGGCGGGACGCGTCGCAACGCCGACAGCCGTTGCTCCCTCAGCGGCCCAGCGTGCTCTTCCTGCGGCGTTGCCCAAGGCGGCCCAGTCCCCACAAGACTATGATCCGCAACGACTTCTGGCGGGCCACGTGCTGCGCCGGATTGGGTTTGGGCCAAATCCGGCTGAGATGTCGCGAATCCTCCAGATCGGGACGACGGCGTACATCGAAGAGCAGCTGAATCCGTCACGGATAGACGATTCGGCGGCGGAGGCCAAGCTTCCCCCAGGATCGAACCGGCTGTTCGACGACTACCGCTGGATCCGGCGATGGTATGCGCGGATCGTGCTGTCGCGTCGCCAGCTGCAGGAGAAGATGACGCTCGTGTGGCACGAGCACTTTGCCACCTCGAACGCTAAGGTTGGCGAGGGCTTCTTCATGCACCAGCAGGAGGACATGCTGCGCGCGAACGCGCTCGGCAACTTCCGCACGCTGCTCGGCGACGTCACGCGCGACAAGGCGATGCTGTACTGGCTCGACAACGACTACAACAGCGGAACCTACACCGACGACGAGGGGAATCCGATTCCTCCGAACGAGAACTACGGCCGGGAGCTGCTGCAGCTGTTCTCGCTCGGGACCGAACGGCTGAACATGGACGGCACTCCGGTGCTCGGTCCGGACAACGCGCCGCTGCCGAACTACACCGAGGACGACGTGAAAGCGGTCGCGCGCGCGCTGACGGGCTGGTACGCGAACTACCGTGACCGGGGAGCGTCGGACTTTGATCCGAGCATCCACGACTCGTCGAACAAGGTGATCATGGGCGAGACGCTCGTCGGACGGAGCGGACAGGACGGCCAGAAGGAAGTCGAAGACGTGGTCGGCATCATCATGCGCCAGCAATCGACGGCGCCGTTCATCTCGAAGGAGCTGATCCAGAAGCTCGCGACCGAGACGCCGACCCCCGGATACGTCCTGCGCGTCGCCACCGTGTTCAAGAACACCGACGGCGACATCAAGGCGACGGTGCGCGCGATCCTGACCGATCCCGAATTCACGTCGCCTGAAGTCGTCCGCTCGCAGTTCAAGACGCCGATCGAGCAGTATGCGGGCGCGATTCGAGGCCTGAACGGCAAGACCAAGGGCGGCGCGTTCATCGACTGGTGCATCCCGTCCAAGCACTTGCTCTACTACCCGCCGTCGGTGTTCAGCTTTTACCGGCCGGGCGCGAAGGGCTCGCTGGTGAACACGGCGCTCGCGACGATTCGCGACTCGATCGCCGACGAGATCTGCACAGGGTACTACGACACGTCGTTCGACGCGGTGAAGCTCATCCGCAAGAACCACCTGTCGACGCCCGAGCAGGCGGTCGACTTCATCTCGGACTCGCTGCTCGCCGCGCCCCTGCAGGCAGAGGTGCGCGCGCGCGTGATCAGCTACATGGACGGCCGCGTCGACGAAGAGAAGTTCCGCGGCGCCGTGTGGCTCGTGCTCTGTTCACCCGACTTCCAGCGGAACTAGAGGTTCATCATGGCAATCAACAGACGTCAGTTTCTTCGCAGAAGCGCCATCACCGCGGTCGGGTTGGGATTCGGCAGTCCGCTGCTCGAGCGTGTCGCGTGGGGACGCGCGCCGCGCGGCGCGCGCGGATCGCTCTCGAACAAGGTGGTCGTGACGCTGAACCTCTACGGCGGGAACGACGGAATGAACACGGTCATTCCGCTGAACCAGTACGCGCGGTACCGCGAGCTGAGGCCAAAGATCGGGATCGACCAGGACAAGGTGCTGCAGCTTGCGAACGCGCCGGACTTCGGGTTGAACCCGGGAATGACGGCGCTTCACGATCTGTACGGGCGCGGCAAGGTGGCGGTCATCACGGGAGTCGGGCTGCCGGCGGACGCGCGCGGGTTGTTCGACCACGAGGCGAGCCAGTACGTGTTCCAGACCGCTGATGTCAGCGAGTCGACGTTCACGACGGTTCCGACGGGCTGGCTCGGACGGTATCTCGACACCGAGTCGATCGGCCTCGTGTCGCCGGGCGTCGATCTCGGCGGCGGCAACCTGATGCTGACGGGAGTGACGCGCGAAGCGCTCACGATCAGTTCGATCGATCAGTTCCAGGTGCAGCCGAGCTTTGACGGCGACGCGCGTCTCGCGGCGTACACCGACATCATGAACATCCCGAACCCGGACGGCGGCGTCGCCGAGCGCAACAGGCTGGTGCGCAAGGACGCCATCGTGCAATCCGAGGTCGTTCGCGACCGGACCGCCGGTTACACGCCGGCCGTCGAGTATCCGGCGGACAACTACCTGGCGCAGACGCTGTTGCAGACGGCCCAGCTGATTTCGGCAGATCTCGGCATTCGCGCCATCGCCGTCGGAACGGACGGGTACGATACGCACTCGGCGCAGAACGACGGCGCCGGCAACGGCCAGCTTGGGTACCACGACTACCTGTTGAACACCGTGAGCGAGGCGGTCTCGGCGTTCTATGCGGACCTCGAATCGCACGGGCTCGCGGACGACGTCATCATCGTGACGTTGTCCGAGTTCGGGCGCAGGCCAGAGGAGAACAACGACGAAGGCACGGATCACGGTTTCGGGTCGGTCGGTTTCGTCATCGGCGGCGCGGTCCGCGGCGGCGTGTACGGCGGATATGCGAGCCTGGCTGAGGAAGCGCTGGTGCTGGACGGCAACATCGACGTGACGACCGATTTCCGGTCGGTGTACGCGACGGTGCTCGCGGGATTCACGGATGCCGATCCGGCGCCGATTCTGGGCGGCAGTTTCCCGCTGCTCGGATTTCTTTGAAGAATTGGCGGGCGAGCTCCCAGCCTGCATGTATTTTCCGCCCGGGCCGTCGCTCAATTTCTGCGACAGGGCTTCGGGGGGGAGCCAGATGATCGCGGGGCCGTCTTCAGCCCCCTGTGGCAAGACGTGCCCGCGATCATTGTCAAACTCGCGCGGGTCGACGCGAGACGAACTGAGTGACTGAGCTCTGTCATGAACACAACGGGTTTGAATACGAGGGTCGTGAAGGTGGCCGTCGCCGTGCTGGCGATGGTCACCTTTGCCTATGGGTACGCGAGCGGACCGCCTGCGGGCCGGACGGGCGCGCCCGGAGAACAGACGTGCATCGTGTGCCACGCGGGGACGCTAAATGGCGGCCCGGGCAGGGTCACCATCAGCGGCGTGCCCGAAATCTATACACCCGGCGAGACAGTCACGTTGACGGTTCGTGTCGAGCAATCGAATCGCAGGCGCTGGGGATTCCAGATCACCGCGCTCGACAGCACCAACAAGCAGGCTGGGACGTTCGCATTGATCGACCGAGCGACGACAAAGACCGCGAGCGGCAACGGGAGTCTCGCGGGGCGAAAGTACGTCGAGCAGACGACGACCGGCACGCGGGAGGGGACGACCGGCGGCGCGTCGTGGGAGTTGAAATGGACGGCGCCGTCGACGGACGTCGGCCGCGTGACGTTCTACGCGTCGGGGAATGCCGCGAACGGCAACGACGCCTCGAGCGGCGACAGCATTTACACGACGGCGGTCGGATCTGGCACGAACAAGCCGAACATCATCGCGCCCACGTACAAGAAGGGGAAGATCATCTTCCAGGCGAACGGATCGAACATCGAGAACGGCGCGACGCTCGAGATGTCGGGCGGATCGCTGCAGACGGCAGAGACATTCGAGGTCGTCGAGAACAGCGCGGGAACCAAGTGGGTCGTGAAGAAGTCGGCGCGCTCGACACCCGGCGGTTTGTCCGTCGACGAAGCGCTTCCGGTCGGCGGTACGGTGACGTTGGTCGTGCACAATCCGGACGGCGCGACGTCTGCGCCCGTGTCGCTGAGCAGGTAGGCAATTGTGGTACTCTGCCGGCGTGAAAACCTTCACAGTCGCGATTACCGGGGCAAGCGGAGCGGTCTACGCGCAGCGGTTGCTGTGGCATCTGGATCGCAGCGACGAGGTGGGGGGCGTTCACCTGATCGTGAGCGCGCCGGGGCGGCGCGTGCTGTCGGAAGAGCTGGACGTCGCCGGATCGGGTGACGGCCTGGTCGAGGCGCTTGCGGGGCGGCCGACGTCAAAGATCGAGCTCGTGCCGGTGAACGACATCGGCGCGAAGGTGGCGTCGGGGTCGTATCCGGTGGACGGCATGGCGATCGTGCCGTGCAGCATGTCGACGATTGGCGCGCTGGCGAGCGGAGCGGTGACGAACCTGGTGCACCGCGCGGCGGACGTGATGCTGAAGGAAGGACGGCGGCTGGTGCTGGTTCCTCGGGAGACGCCGTTGCACGCCATCCATCTGGAGAACCTCGTGCGGCTGCGGAATGCGGGGGCGATGATCGTGCCGGCGATGCCGGGGTTCTATCACCGGCCGGCGACGATCGAGGAGCTGGTGGACCATTTCGTGTTCCGGTTGTTCGATCACCTGGGCGTATCGCACGAGCGGAAGACGATGTGGACGGGAAGTGCCCACCGTGACTAGAAATTTCACGCGAAGACGCAGTTCACGCGAAGACGCAAAGGCGCAAAGAACTGCAACTCATGCATATCGGTCTTTGCGTTCTTCTTTCCTTTGCGGCTTTGCGTGAACTTGCCTTGGTGAAGCTGACACCAC
>JBGAKX010000019.1:0-47574 GCA_044224215.1 Blastocatellia bacterium | reverse complement strand
AGCGCGGAGCGCGACGACGACCCCCGGTCCACCGTCGTTATTACGAGGACCCTGTAAGGGTCCGGTCCGCGACCTCCGTCGCGTGCCGCACGCAATCGCCCACGCTGACGCCCTCGATGTAATTGCCGGTCAGCCAAACACCCAACCGCCGGGCCTCGTCGACCGCGTTCTGCATCCGCCGCGAATGACCGATCGTGTACTGGGGAATCGCACGCCGCCACCGCGTGATGGACAGAACTCTCGGCGCGCCGGATGCCCCGACCGCCCGGCCGAGATCCCCCGCAACGACGTCGACAATCGCGTCGTCGTCGAGATCGATCGCGGTCGGATCCGTCGTTCCGCCGATGAAGCACGTAAACGATTGCCAACCATCCGGCGCCCGTCCGCCAAACAGGCTCGACGGAAACACCGCGCCAAGCGTCCGCAGACCGGAGCTGCGCGGCGCGAGGAACCCGAATCCCGAACAATCGTGCGCAATCTGCCGGTGCTCGAACGCAAGCGTCACCGATGCGACCGGCGCGTACTCGACCTCGCGGAGCGTCGTCGCAAGCGCACTGCTCATCGGCTCGAGAAGGTCCGCCGCCGCATACGACGGGCAGGCAACCAGCACCGTCCTCGAATCGATGTCGCCGTTTGCCGTCGTCACGCGAAATCCGTCCGGCTGCGACGCGAGCCCCGTCGCAGCGCAACCGAGCCGCAGCGAATCGCCAAGCCGCTCAGCAATGCGCAACGGCAGCCGCTCGAGCCCGTTGGCAAACGACATCACCGTCAGGCCCCGCCGCTTCGCCTTTGGGCGCCCGGCCGGAACAGGCGGCGACTCGCGTCTCGATCGAAGCATCGCGACGGCGCCACGCACGAGTCCGCCGTGATCGCGCTCCATTTCGACGAGCTTCGGGAACACGGCTTCCATGCTCAGCCTGGACGTGTCGCCGGCGTAGATTCCGGAGACGAACGCCGATACGAGCACATCGTGAATCTCGGGTCCGAGACGACGCGTGATGAAGTCCTTGATCGTGGGTTCGTCGTTCGACGCAGGCCCCTTCACGAAGGGTTCACCGAGCACTCTGAGCTTGGCCCGCATCGAGACGAGCTTTGTCGTGACGAGCGACGCGGGTCCCATCGGAGCACGAACGAGGCCGCCCGGAAGATAGATCCAGCGAGGGGCGCGCGGATCGCCCGACACGACTTCGTCCTGCAGCCCGACGCTCGCGATCAACTCGTCGAGCTGGTCCGTCGCTCGGACGCTGTTCGGACCGTTCTCGAAGAGAAACCCGTCGACCGTCTCGGTGCGACGCACCGTCGACGACGACGACCTCGGCTCCGGCCTGCCGCATGCGGTGCGCCGCGACGAGCCCGGAAATTCCCGCGCCGATGACGACGACGTCGATCACCTGGCACCGCCTCTCACGCGCGGCGACAGCCGTGCGACGACCATGTCGGCCAGGCAGTCGATGAAGCCCGGATCGACGCCGAGCGCCTCTGTGCGGCGGAAATGCCGAATGCCGGCGTTCGTGGCAAGGTCGCGGTAGAGAATGTCGATCTCGTAGAGCGTCTCGATGTGGTCCGACACAAAGCTGATCGGGATCGCGAGCACCTGTTCGACGCCGCGAGCGCCGAGCTGCTGGATCTGACTCTCCGTCGACGGGGCGAGCCACTTCACCGGGCCAACCTTGCTCTGGTATGCGAGCGTGTGGTCGAGGTCGAGCCCGAGACGCTCGAGCACGAGGCGCACCGTCGCCTCGGTCTGCTGCTCGTACGGGTCTCCCTTTTCGATGTAGCTGAGCGGGATGCTGTGCGCCGTGAACAGCAGATGGACGGATGAGGGGTCGGGGAACTCGCTGAGCTGCGAGGTGACACGTCGCGCGATGGCGTCGATGTAGCCGGGATGGTCGTACCAGCGCGTGATGTATCGACGCCGGATACTTCGTAGTCCTCCGCGCCCCCACAAAATGCGATAGAGCTCCTTGGTCGACGAACCCGTCGTGGACACCGAGAATTGCGGATAGAGCGGCAGGACGACGACTTCGCTGACGCCGTCGGCGACCAACTGGTCCACTGCTTCGCCGATGAACGGGTACCACGCGCGCATTCCCACGTAGGATCGCGCCTCGAGCCCGCGCTCGGCGAGACGCGCCTCGAGCGCGCGTCCCTGCTCGACCGTGACGCGCCTGAGCGGCGAGCCTCCGCCGATCTTCGAATAATAGCCGCGTGACTTGGGGCCGCGCGTGACGGCGATGAACGCCGCGAGCGGCTTTCGGAGGATCGACGGCAGGTTGATGATCTCGGGGTCCGAGAACAGGTTGTAGAGAAACGGGCGCACGTCCTCGAGTCGCTCGGGTCCGCCGAGGTTGAACAGCAGGATTCCGATCATCGCGTCACGCGCCCGGACGCGACGCCACGTGGAGTGTGAACCGCGCCGTACGTCATAACGTCTTTGAGAAGATTGGCTTCTCGCCCGGCGCCTTGTTCTCGAGATAGGAATCGAACGGCATCGCGAGGTTGCGAAGAAACAGACGGCCGAGCGGCGTGACGTCGATCCGGTCGTCGGAGAGCACGACGAGCCCGTCGGCCGCAGGCTGCGCGAGATTTGCGATCGCAGATGCGAAGTACGAATCGAAGTCGATTCCGAACTCCGCCTCGATCTCCGCCTTGACGAGCACGCAGTGGCACAGCAGCCGCTCGATCACCTTTGCGCGAATCGTGTCGTCCTCGTTGAGCCAGATGCCGCGCATCGTCGGCAGCGTCCCCGCATCGAGCCGTTCGTAGTAGCGATCCGTATCGCGGAAATTCTGGGCGAACGCGCCGGCGACAAAGCTGATCGCGCTCACGCCCATGGCATACAGATCCGTTCCTGCCTTTGTCGTGTATCCCTGGAAGTTGCGCCACAGCGTCCTGTCGGCCTGCGCACGCGCCATCTCGTCGTCGGGTTTTGCGAAGTGGTCGAGACCGATGAAGACGTAGCCCGCCTCGGTGAAGCGCTCGCTCGCGGTCCGGAAGATCTCGAACTTCTCGAAGCCCTGGGGCAACGGCATTCTGCGGAACGCATTCTGCGCGTGTCTGAGCTGTGGCACGTGCGCATAGTTGAACAGCGCGATGCGGTCCGGCGAGATCTCGATGATTTTGTCCACCGTCTCGAGAAACGACGCGACCGTCTGGTAGGGCAGGCCGTACATGAGGTCGATGTTCACGCTCGTGAACCCGTTCGCGCGGCAGTCCTCGACCAGCGCGGCTGTCTGTTCGTACGACTGTATGCGCGCGACCGCCTCCTGGACCTGCGGCGTGAAGTCCTGAACGCCCATGCTGACGCGGTTGAAGCCAAGCTCCGCCACGGTCTGCACGTGTTCGTGGGTCGTGACGCGCGGGTCGACCTCGAGACCGATCTCGGCGTCGGGCTGCAGGTTGAACCGGTCGGACGTGAACCGGTACAGGTCGGCCATCTGTTCCGGCTCGAGGTACGTCGGCGTGCCTCCGCCCCAGTGGAACTGAACCGCCGGGCGCGCACGGTCGACGCCCTCGGCAACGCGATCGATCTCGATCTTCAGGCGATCGAGGTACGGATTCGATACCGCCTTGTTGCGGTTGATGATGACGTTGCACCCGCAGAACCAGCACAGGCTCTCGCAGAACGGAATGTGGAAGTAGAGCGAAACGGGCGGCTTCTCCTTCTGCGCCTCGGAGTTCGAGAACGCGCGCAGAAAGTCGTCCGGCCCAAAGTCGTCCTTCCATTCGGGTGCGGTCGGATAGCTCGTGTATCGCGGACCATAAACGTTGTAGCGGTCGAGCACTTCGAGCGGAAGCCTGACGCGCTCGCCCTGCACCGAGATCTCCAGTGAATCGGTCATCCCACACCCCCGTACGTTTGGACCGTTCGCAGAAACGCCTCGGCGCTCGCGACCGGCGTCTCCGGAAGAATACCGTGTCCAAGGTTGGCAATGTAACCGGGTTCGCCCGCGTTCGCGGCGAGCATGCGCGCGGTCTCGCGGGCGACGTGCTCGGGTGCGCCAAGGAGAATGCACGGATCGAGGTTCCCCTGAAACGCAACCCGACCGCCGGTCGCGAGCCGCGCGGCCGGAATGTCCGTCCGCCAGTCGACGCTGAGCACGTCGGCGCCGGCAGATCCAGCGGCCTCGACGAGGTGCGCGCCATTCCCGATGTAATGTATGACCGGTGTTTTGGCACGATCGATCTGCTCGATGATCTGGCGCGTGTAGGGAAGCGCGAACTGCTCGTAGTCGGCAACCGACAACTGTCCGCCCCACGAATCGAAGATCTGAACGGCGCGCGCTCCCGCCGCGATCTGGGCGTTCAGGTAGATCGCGACCGTCGTCGCAAGCTTGTCCGCAAGCGCGTGGAACACTCGCGGTTCCGCGTACATCATCCGCTTCGCATTCGCGTAGCTCTTCGAGCCGCCGCCCTCGATCGCGTACGACGCGAGCGTCCACGGCGCGCCGGCAAATCCGATGACCGGCACGTCGTCGGCGAGCTCGCGGGAGAGCGTGCGGATGGCGTCGAGCACGAACCCGGTCTCGAGCGCGGGATCGGGAACATGCAGCCGCGCGACGTCATCCGCCGTGCGGACCGGCGATTCGAGCACGGGAGCCGGGTTGAAGACGACGGGAACGCCCATGGCCTCGACCGGAATCAGGATGTCCGAGAACACGATCACGGCGTCCATTCCGAACCGCCGATATGGCTGAAGTGAGACCTCGACGGCCAGATCGGGCGTCTTGCACATCGTCATGAAGTCCGACATCTCGCGCACCGCTCGGTATTCAGGGAGGTAACGGCCGGCCTGTCGCATCATCCAGACCGGAGGGCGATCGACGGGAAGACGGCGGCATGCGCTGAGAAATCGGTCGTTGAACGGCATCGGTAGCCTCGCTGTAAGGTCAATGGGCGGAAAAGTATAGCAGCGCGTCTGCATTCGTGGTATTCGTCCCGACGGTGACCCCGGACGACCAGGCTGTGCCCAAGGCGATCGTATTCCGCGGCGCGGGCGTTCGAATTGGCGGTCGGACGCTTGTCGCCGACCTGAACTTTGACGTCGCGACGGGCGAGACGCTCGTCCTGCTGGGCCGCAGCGGCTCGGGCAAGACGACGACGCTCAAGCTGATCAACAGGCTCCTCGAGCCGACCGACGGCGACGTGCTGGTGGAGGGCCGAGCGACGACCGAGTGGGATCCCATCAGGTTGCGACGGCGTATCGGCTACGTCATCCAGGAGACTGGGTTGCTGCCGCACTTCACGGTCGAGCGCAACGTCGGGCTTGTCCCGAGCCTCGAGTCGTGGGAGCCCGCGCGCATCCGCGAGCGGGTCCGCGAACTGCTCGCGCTCGTAGGTCTGGATCCGCAACAGTTCGCCGAGCGATACCCCCGGCATCTTTCGGGTGGGCAACGGCAGCGTGTCGGCGTCGCGCGAGCCCTTGCTGCCGATCCGCCCATCCTGCTGATGGACGAGCCGTTTGGCGCGCTCGATCCGATCACGCGCGCCGAGCTCCAGCGCGAGTTCGCGCGACTTGCCGCCGCGTTGCACAAGACGATCGTGTTCGTGACGCACGACGTGCGCGAAGCGTTTGCGCTGGCGAACAGGATTGGGCTGTTTGCGGATGGCCATCTCGTCGAACTCGCGACGCCGGACGCGTTTGCCGGCTCGACGCTCGATGAGGCGCGTGCGTTCGTCGAATCCGCAAAGTAACCCGGGAGGGCGGTCGTTGCCTCACCCTGCCGCGGTGGTACACAATCGACCGCAATGAGCGAAGCGACTCCGACATCTCCCGCTCGGTCCGGCGAAACGGTTGTCGATGCGATCGAGCGGATCGCCGGCGGCGATCTCGCCCCCGTCGACCGCGGCCTCGTCGCCGCGGCGTCTTCGGCCGACACGGCGCTGCTGATGCCGCTCGATCAGCTTGCGCGGCAGTTGCGCCGCGTCGTGTTCGGATTGCGCAGGGCGGCAGGCTCGATCGAAATGGTCGCGGCGGACGTGCATCGCGGGACGAAGGGCCTGTCGCAGAGCGTCAAGGACGAAGGCGCGTCCATTGCCAACACGACGACGTCGATGTCGCAGATCAGCCACGCGCTCCTCGATGCGGAAGGGAGCATCGGCGCGCTGTCGGAGCTCGCGCAGGCGACGTCGCAGTCGGCCGCCCAGGTGGCGCATTCGATTGACGACGTATCGGACCACGCGGAGGGGCTCGCGGGCGCGGTGGACGAAATGGCGCGCTCCATCGAGGCGATGACGTCGTCGATCCAGGCGGTCGCCGCGAACACGGATGGCCTTGCTGCGCTGTCCGAGGACACGGCGCGCGCCGCAGCGTCGATCGACGAATCGACGCAGCGGATTGACGTGTCGATCAACGAGACGAACGATCTTGGGGACGTGATCCTCCAGTCGGCGCAGAAAGGGTCGAGCGTCGTATACGAGACGGCCCGGACGATGCAGAACATCAAGCAGGCGATCGACCGGGCCACGGAGTCGATCACTTCGCTCGGCAGCCGGGGCGAGCAGGTTGGCGCGATCACGCACGTCATCGACGAGATTGCCGAGCGAACGAACCTTCTGGCGCTGAACGCGGCAGTGCTCGCCGTGCAGGCCGGACCTCACGGTCGCGGATTCCGCATCGTCGCGGACGAGATCAAGGAGCTGTCGGAACGGACGGCTGCATCCACGCGCGAAATCTCTTCGCTGATCCAGTCCGTGCAATCCGACGTGTACGCCGCGACCGAGCGCGTCGCGTTCGTGGATGTGCTGGCCGAAAAGGGCGTCGACCAGGCGTATTCGGCCGCTGCGTGTCTCGACGAGATCAACGACAACACGGTTCGGGCATCGCACAAGATCCGCGGCATTGCGGAGTCCACGTCCGTGCAGGCCAAGGAGACCCACCGGGTCGTCGAGACCGCCGAATCGGTCCGGCAGCGCGCGGGTGAGATTCAGCGCGCAACGGCCGAGCAGGCGCAGGCGTCCGCACGAATCGGCGATCGCGCCGTGCACATGTCGGAACTGACGGCTCAGCTCCGGAAAGCGACCGACGAGCAGGCGGATGCCGCGAAGCGCATCGCAGGGGCGATGGAGGAGCTGTCGCAGGTTGTGGTCCGCATCCGCGGCGCCGTCGGCGAGCAGTCGACGGGCGCGTCGCTTGTGCTGCGCGCGATCGAAACGGTCAGCGAGGTGGTGGCGCGCAACCAGGCGTCGATCGCAACGATCAACGGCGCGGTCGACGCGCTTGGGCACGAAGCGTCCCTGCTACGCAAGGAGGTCGAGCACTTCAGGCTTCCTGCGCCTCGCCCCGGCGGCCACCTCACCGTTGGCTTTCGCGACACCGACGTGGACCTCGATCCGCTGCGCGCGCGCACGGCTGCATCGGCCGAGGTGCTGCATTGCATCTTTGAGACGCTCGTCCGGTCGGGCGAGGGAGCCGAGATCGAACCGGCGCTCGCAGCAGCGTGGGAGGTGTCGGCGGACGGAATCGTCTACACGTTCCGGTTGCGCGACGGCGCACGATTCCACAACGGGCGTGGCGTGACGTCGCACGATGTGCGCTACAGCTTTGAGCGGGTCGTTCGGTACGGGAGCAACACCGGAGGCTGGGTATTCGGACCGGTGCTCGGCTCCGACGAGTTCGCAAGCGGTCGCGCGCCGTCTGTTGCGGGCATTGAAACTCCGGACGATCGGACGGTCCGCATCACGCTCAAGCAGCCGCTTGCATTCTTTCTTGCGACGCTGTGCGTCGATTATGCGTCGGTCGTGCCCCGCGAGGAGGTCGAGCGCGATCACGACGCGTTCGCCCAGAAACCTGTCGGGAGCGGGCCGTACCGCGTTGTATCGTTCGAGCCGAGTCGACGGGTCGAGATGGTCCGTGCGGGGGATCATTCGGCGGACGGGCGACCGTACGCGGACCGGATGAGCTTTGAGATGGGTCTCTCGGATTCCGAGATCGTCGATCGCTTTGCCGCCGGCGACCTCGCGTACGTGAAGAATCCGCCGTCCGAGCTCGTTTCACGGCTGAATGCAGACGCGTCGACGCGCGGGACCGTGCTCGGGGCGGTCCGGCTGCATACCGAGCGACTGATCTTTGATTGCGCCTCGTCGCCGTTTGACAACCCGGACGTGCGGCGAGCGTTTTGTCATGCGATCGACAAGGAGCGTTACGTTCGCGAGGTCCACGGCGATGCCGGCGTCGTGGCGCACGGCCCGATCCCGCCCGGACTTCTCGGATACGACGCAGGGTTTGCCGGACTCGAGTACGACCCAGACCGGTCGCGGTCGCTGCTCGGCCAGGCGGGCGTGAACGGCACGTTGCGGACCAGCATCTGGTCGACGCTGGGATACGTCTCGCCAGCCGGGACGCGTCGCATAGTGGAGGACCTTGCAGCGATCGGTGTGGACGCCGAGATCCGCGTCGTCGAACCCGCCGAGTTCGTGCACGCCCGCGAGCACGGAACGGTGCCTGTGGCATGGCGATCGTGGTATGCGGACTATCCGGATGCCGACAACTTCATCTACGTCCTGTTCCACTCGTCGAACCAGGGCCTGTTCTCGTCGCACTATGCGAGTCCGGAGGTTGACGAGCTCGCGGAGCGTGCACGCGCGGTGTTCGATTCGGAGGAGCGTGCCGCGATCTACCAGCGCGCGTCGCGCATCATCGTTGCGGACGCGCCGTCGCTGTTTCTGATGCATCGACGCGTGCTCGTTGCGCACCAGCCGGACGTGGAGGGGCTCAGGCTTCATCTCGTCACGCCGGTCGTGCGCCCCGAGGAGCTGTGGTTCACGCAGTAGGGCGGCGCGCCGTTGACGTGCGATTCGCCCAACGGTGTATCTTCGCCCAACGGTGTAACGGAGCTGAGCCCGGTAGGGCTCAGGCCCCAACCAGCGCCACACCTATCACATTGGGGCCTGAGCGCTACCGCGCTCAGCTCAGATATCCGCGTTCGGGTTCCGCGTCCAAACGCACGATCGCCCCGATGCTCGGCTTCGAGCACCGGGGCGACCTGCCCGCTGGAGAACGGTTCGCGCGATCTACTGAAGCTCGACGTAGTCGCCCGTGTTGACCTCCTGCGTCGTGCGCAGAATGACGGCCGTTGCGGACTTCTCCTCGAGCCGGATGATGACGGCTTCGCCGACGACCTTGCGGGGAAGACCCGTTCGGTCCTCGATCGTGTCGAACTCCTTGTCCTTGCCGCGCTGGATCGAGAAGTCGCCGCCCCTGTAGCGGTCGCTCTCAAAGCCTGCATTGCGGCGCTCGAAGTCCGGGTTGACCTTGGTTACGGCGTTCCCCCACGGAATCGGACCCTCGGGTTTGCCCGGGTCGCGGTAGACCGTGTAGTACTGGCCGAGCGCAACACCGTCCTTGTTGCCGATGTCGAGATAGATGATGTCGCCAGAGCCGAGAAACTCCTTCTCGTAACGCGCGAGCACGATCTGTCCCGACAGCTTGCCTGACGGCAGGTCATATCGATTGAGGGGAGCATATTCGTGCGGCGAGGGGGCGACGTAGCCGACCCACGGCCGCACGGTGTCGCTGATGCGGATGCCGTCGCATGTCGTTTCAATCCGTGCGATCGAGACATTGCGCTGCACACCGATAAGCCGGCACGTTCCGACCTCTTCGTAGTAGTACCCGAGGTTCTTGCCCGTGAACGGATTCTCGTACTTGCCCTTCTCGCGACAGATCGACAGTGTTTGCCCAACCGCGGCGCCGTCACGGGCGCCGAAATCGACGTAGATCACGTTCGCGGTCGAGAACCAGTGAATCTCGGTCTCGTTTTCGCCGCCGATCACCTGGAACTTCGGCGAAACGAGTCGCTGCGAAATGAAGCCGGCGCAGTACAGGTCGGCTCGCCGGACGACCGGTGCGCGATTGCCTCCAAGCGGAATACCGCTGCCCTCCTGGGCGCGGGCAACAGGATGAGCCGGGAGCAGGAGAATGAACAGTGGGAGCAGGAGCAGCGCGGCAAATCGGCGCAAGCGTGGCATAGCCGTTGTCCTCCAGAGGTACGAGCTCTACAAGTCAGGGGGAACCTGTGGCCAAGGTAGCAAATGACTCCGAGTAAAGTCAAACAATAAAAAGGGATGCGGGTTTCGACGGCGGCGGGTCACGCGCCCTGATCCGACGGGAAACCGGACGGGGCCGATTTCTGCAGCGCCCGTGCATTTCGAACGAGACCGCGGTGTTTTGTGCGCTTTATCGCGGAATTGCGGAACTGGAGGGCAAATTCGTCTTCGGACATCTTGGCGAGCGACTCGACCGTGGGGTTCATGAGCGTCGCGCGAGGCCGATAGCCAGATTCGGCGCTCTCCTGCCGGAACCTGTTCCATGGGCATACGTCCTGGCAGACGTCGCACCCGTAGACCCAGCCTGCGGGGTCAAGCGGGAGCTCGTCATCGCGCAACTCGATTGTTGCGTATGAGATGCATCGGTTCGAGTCGACGACGTACGGCGCGACGATCGCGTCGGTCGGGCAGGCATCGATGCAGGCCGTGCAGGTCCCACACTGGTCGTCGACGACGTCGACGTCGAATTCGAGTTCGATATCGACGAGCAGCTCACCCAGAAAGACCCAAGAGCCAAAGTCGGTCGTGATCAGGTTTGTATGCTTTCCGATCCAGCCAAGACCGGCTCGAGACGCCCATACCTTGTCCATGACGGGACTCGTGTCGACCGCGATCTTGACGCAAACGTCCGGGACGACCGACACGAGCCAGTCCCGGAGCGCCCGAAGCCGGTTGCCGACGATGTCGTGGTAGTCGTCGCCCCACGCGTAGCGCGAAATCCTGGCGATTCCGGGCGAGTCGGAGTGCGTGTCGGGCGTGTAATAGTTGTCCGCGACGCAGACAATCGCCCGCACGTTTGGCATGTGGATGCGAGGATCGGAGCGTTTGTCGGCCGTGCGCTCCATCCAGCCCATCGTCCCGTGAAATCCGCGGGAGAGCCATTCGGCTAGGTGGCGGCCTTCGTCGGCGAGTTCCCCGGCACGGGCGACGCCGACCTTCGCGAATCCGAGCTCGAGCGCGCGGGCTTTCAGCGCGGCGGTGAGTTCCGAGCGGGTCACGGGCCGAGTATGTTCGGGAGCGCGGGACAGGGCAAGAGGCTGGGTCGATTGACGAACCAGAGCCGGGCCCGGTAGGAACCAGAGCCGGGCCCGGTAGGGCCCGGCACGCCATGTTGGGATCGTACGATCGGGACATGCAGGCCGGGCGCTACCGCACCCGGCTCTGGGTCACGGCAATTAGGTATCATCCACACCATCGTGGCCGTTCCGCCCATACACCAACCCCGCCTCTGGCACATGAACGCCGACTTCGAGGTCGAACTGGAGGCGCTTCCGGCGCGGTATCGACCCAGGCCGACCATCGAACGCCGCAACGTGCGACTCGAACCGTCGCTGCTCTGGCTCGCAACTCCTGGCGACGCGATCCTCACGCGCCAACCGTGGCCCGTGGAGCTTCGCGACCGAGCCGAGGCGGTCGGCGTGTCGCTCGTGGCCTTTGACAACCCGGGCGATCATCGCGACCGCCAGTTCTCGCCGTGGGGATGGACTCCGAGCGCGATCGAGCTCGCACGTCGCGCAGGCGCGAGCGCTGACCATCCGCCCGTCGACGTCGTCGCGCGCGTCAACTCAAAGCTGTTCAGCCACGCGCTCGAGCGCGAGCTCGGTATCAAGATCGCCGGCGCCACCGTCGCCACGACGCTCGACGTGCTTCACGATGCGGCGGCCCGCGCGTGTCCCGGCGCCGACGACAAGTGGGTTGTGAAGGGTCCATTCGGATTCAACGCGCGCGAGCGGGTCCTTGGACGCGGACCGGCGATCGACGAGCCATCGGCGCGGTGGGCCACACGCCGATTTGCGCGCGGACAGAGCCTGGTGTTCGAACCGTGGCTGGACGTGTCGCGCGAGCTCGGGGTGCAGCTCGACATAGGCCGGGACAAATCCGTAAACATCATTGGAATCAGCACGATGCGGACGAACGGGGCGGGGGTTACGACGGGCTTCGTGATCGGCGAACCGGTGGACGGTCGCACGCGAGCAATCCTCGAGGACGTTGCTCGCTCGGTTGGCGAGCGGCTCGCAGCCGAAGGCTACTTCGGTCCCGCGAACGTCGACGCGCTCGAACACTCCAACGGCCTGCGCCCGCTTCTCGAGATCAACGCGCGCCATTCGATGGGCCTGGTGGCGCTCGCAGCAGAACGGGAGCTCCGCCCCCGGGTTCCAATCCTGTGGAACCCGTGAGCGCGCCTCGTCATTCCTTGTTGTAGGTCACGGTCGTCAGGCCGCCGTCGGCATTCCGGAAGATGATCAGAAAGCTGCCGCCGCCCGACGTGTACTGATCGACCGTCTGGGAGATCACGAGCGAGCCTTTCTGGACGGCCTTTGTGTTGCTCTTCTTCACCTTCGCCGGTTCGACGAACGGGATTCCGTCGAACAGGACTTCCACGCTATCGGTGAACCCCGATCCTGTTCCGGTGACCTTGGTCGACGAGATCTTGAACGTGTCGATGGTCGGACCCGCGCCGCTGCCCGTGCCGTCGGAGTTCGCCGCGCCGCTCTCGCCATCCTCGTACGACGCCGTCACGGTGAAGAACGAACCACCGGGCGCGACCGACCCGGTGACGACCGTCTGGTTGGGCGGAACCGTCGTGTAGAGATTCTCGGGGCTCGTCACCACAGGCTCGGAATTCGACGAGTAGACGTTGTAGCAGAGCACGTCTCCCGAGCCGTTGCGTGTTGCCGATGCAGGCGATTCAGGGGCTTTGGCGATCGAGCTCTCGGACGACGGCGACACCTTCACGTTCAGCGGCGCGGGGTCGCCCGACATCGGGTCGGGTGGGTCCCACTGAATCGTCGCATCGCCAAGACTCTGTACACGGGCCGACACACCGGCCAGGTTGTTTGCGAGATTCGTGTCGTCGGCGCCGCTCGTGACCAGTGCACTGCCGAACAGCCGAGTTCCCGCGCGCGCGGCGATACCAAGCGAGATCGTGATCGTTGCCGAACCGCCAGATGGAATGAGTCCGGGTCGCCATCCAACGGCGCCGGGCCGGCCGATAGGAGGCGTGCGCGGCTCCGTGCCCTGGCTTGTGGTGACGCCGAGAAATCGTGTGAAACGCGGTACGGGAACGAGAACGGTTGCGGATGGTATGTCCGTCGGGCCGTTGTTCGTCACTCGCACCGTCATGGGAACGACCGTTCCCGAGAGAACGGCGGTTTGCGAGCCGTCGAACGAAACGGAAAGGTCGCTCGGCAAGCCACTCGGTGCCACGTGCGTTGTTGACCGTGTGACGTTGTTCTGCGGATTCGAGTCGACCGACGAGCCGGAGACCTCGCCGACCGCGAGCAGATTCTGGCCCGCACCTGCGACGACCTGTGTCACGAGCGTGACGAACGCCGGTTTGTGCACCGGGATGACATCCAGCGTACAGAGTATGTCGCCTGAGGCGCCGACCTCGGGCGTCGACGCGTCGCCCTGCGAAGACGTGAGCGCAACGAACGTGGTTCCCGGTGGAGTCGTCGTGCGCAGCGACACGTCCGTCGCGGCCATGGGACCGAGGTTGTCGATGAAGAACATGATGATCATCAGGTTGCCGCTCGTAACGGGTTCCTGAAGGGCATCGATGTTGAGCGCGAGATCCGCGTGAGGCGGAGGACGCGCATCGACAAGCGTCGACACGTTCGCCACGTTGTTTGCGGGAAGCGGATCGGGGCTCGTGGACGTGATCTGTATGGACGCGTCGACCATCTGTCCGACCGGCACCGACTCGGCCACCCGGAACGTGAACAGAAACGTCTCCGGACGGCCCGGGGCAAGCGAGGCGATCGTGGCGCGGACGGGTCCGGTCGTGCCGAGCGGAGGCAGGATGATCGCCCAGTCGCGCGGGCCGACCGCGCTATAGATCGACGTTCCCGACGGCGTCGCCATCTCGAGATTCACGTCCGCCGCGGCGCCCTTGCCGGTTCGCCCAACCGTGATCCGATAGGACAGCAACTTGCCGGGCGCGACCGGATTCGGCGCCGCAAGCACCGCCAGCCCAAGGTCGATGTTGCGTGCACCCTGCGCCAACACGTTGATCGCAAAAAGGTTTACGACGACGAGCACGGCTGCGGTCAACGCCGCGTGCTTCGTTCGTCGAAGATCTGATCGATTCCAGGTCGTTTTCATTCACGTGTTCCGCGGGGGCGGAATGAGCTTCAAAACCGGGTTTTTGGATGCCAACCGCGGTCCAAAGGTTTGAATCTTCAGTCTACCCGAGCGCTCGATCTGCTCGCACGCGGCTGCCGGGGACACCCGGCAACGTGACGAGAACCGAACCGTTGTCGCGGCAGGTTCGACGGATCACGACGCTCGCCGCGAGCTCGCTCAGCGAACATACCTGAGCTGCCGGCCGGAGGTGTGCCCCGGATCGAAATTCGCCAGAACCTCGTCGTAGTACGAGAGATACTGCGGAATGATCTGATCGGTCGTGTACTTCTCGACCGCCGACTGGCGCGCTGCGATGCCGAATGCGCGGGCCATCGATTCGTCACCGAGGAGCGCAAGCGCTGCCGCCGCCATTGCGTCCACATCGCCGACAGGCCGCAGAAAGCCGCTGACTCCGTCTTCGACGACCTCGGGCAGACCGCCGACGCGGGAGGCCACCACGGGAACTTCGCAGCTCATCGCCTCGAGCGCGGCAAGGCCGAACGATTCGGTTTCGCTCGGAAGCAGCAGCACGTCGGCGACCGACAGGTAGTCTGCGATCTTGGGCTGCTTGCCGACGAACACGACGTCGGACGCGACGCCGCGCTCTTCCGCGAGCGCCTGCGCCGAGCCGGCGTCCGGACCATCGCCGACCATGATGAGCCGCGACTTCACCTCGCGCCGCACCCGCGCAAAAATCTCAATGCAGTCGCCGATCCGCTTGACCGGTCTGAAGTTCGACACGTGGACCAGCAGCCTCTCGCCGTTCGGCGCAAGCCGCTCCCGCAATGCGCCATCGTCGTTGCGCACATAGAAATCGACGTCAACGAAGTTCGGGATCACGCGAACGTCCGGCAGGCCGAATTGCGAACACGTCTCGTGCGCGAGAAACTTCGAGATCGCCGTGACGCCGTCGCTCTCGGCGATCGCAAACCGCGTGACCGCGAGATACGAGCGATCGCTGCCCACAAGCGTGATGTCGCTTCCGTGGAGCGTCGTCACGATCGGCAGCGCCTTCCGGCCGCGCAGCATCTCGCGAGCGAGGTATCCGCTGATCGAATGCGGGATCGCGTAGTGAACGTGCAGCAGGTCGAGCTGCTCGCGGCACCCGATCTCGGCCATCTTGACGGCGAGCGCCAGCGAGTAGTGCGGCGCCTCGAACAGCGGGTAGTTGAGCGCTTCCACCTCGTGAAACTGAATTCGGTCCGAGAGCTCGGTGATCCGCGTCGGCAGCGATCGCGCAATGATGTGCACGGTGTGGCCCCGAAGCGCGAGCTCCTTTGCCAGTTCGGACCCCACAATCCCCGAACCGCCGTACGTGCTGTAACACGTGATGCCAATCTTCATAACGAATCGACGGACCGACGCCGGCGGCGTTCGCCCGCGGCTCCCCGGCTAATAGAACAGATCGATCGGTCTGCCGAGCAGCTTGATCGGGTCTTCGACGTTCAGCGCCTCCTTCACGAGGAAGGGTTCGCCGAAATCGGCCCGGATCAGCGACCCGAAGTAGTGGCCGCGCGCGCGGAGCCTCTCGAGGAAGTCCGAGCCCGTGAGTGCCGTCTCGGGCTCGTCGCGTGTCGGGTCGTGGAGCTGCGACCGATGGCACATCAGCGCCTTCTCCTTCTGCGCGAGCCACGCGCCGCAGTCGACGATGAACGTCGGCGGAACCCAGCGCGGCAGTCCAAAGTGCGCGACCGAATACGGCCGATGGCGCTCGAGCCCCGAATCGCTGTCGTACTTGGCCAGGCCCGCGAGATACGACGCGTGCCGGACGAGATGAGCCGTCGCCACGTGATCAGGATGCGGCTCCTCCCAGTAGTGTGTGAAGACGAGCTTTGGACGCACCGTACGCAGGACGCGGACGAGTGCGGCGCGCGCTTCGGGCGTGTCGCGAACGTGGCCGTCGCCGAGGTCGAGCGTGTCGCGCCACGCCAGTCCGAGCGCTTCGGCAGCTGCCTTGGCCTCATCCGCGCGAATCTCGGCGGTGCCCCGAGTCCCCATCTCGCCCCGGGTCATGTCGAGTATCCCCGTCCTGTACCCAAGCGACCCAAGGCGCAGCAGGGTGCCCCCTGCGCCGAATTCGGCATCGTCCGGATGCGCGCCGATTGCCAGCGCGTCCACGGTCTCGATCGTGTCCATGGCGGCTAATGATACACCAGACAGAAGATCTGGCCGGTTTCCGCGCTGACACCGGTTGCCGAATCGGCTATACTCGCCAGCGAGTGACGTCGCGGTGCGCAGCCTGAGCCTGCGCCCGCATGAAATGACACCAGATTGCAGATATTGAGTTTACGGAGGCAGCAATGGCAGAGAATGACAGCACCGGCAACGCAGTGGATCGTTTGACCTACCTTATCATCGGCGCGGGCATCGGGGCCGCAGTTGCGCTGTTGTTTGCACCAAAGGCCGGCCGTGAGCTCCGCGGCGACATCAAGGACGCATCGCGCAAGAGCATCGATTACACGACCGAACGCGCCCGCCAGCTCGGCGAAAAGGCAACCGAGGTCTACGGCACGACGACCCAGAAGGCGCAGGAGCTCTACGCGCAGACTGCCAGCAAGGCCCAGGACCTGGTCGAAGCGGGCAAGGGCACGATCGCTTCCAAGAAAGAGCAACTCCAAGCCGCCATCGATGCGGGCAAGGAAGCGTACGCCGAAGAGAAGGATCGCCTGAAGGCTTCCGGTTCGGCGGGCGGCAGCGGCTCGACCGGCAACGCGTAACCACTGATTCAGATGCAGTTCCGATAGTGCGTTCGGATCCCGGGCCGGCAGTTTCGTGTCCGGTCCGGGTTCCGGCGTGACACTCCCGAGAGAGGCGCATCCGGCATGGACCCCAAGTTCGAAATCTCCGTGGCCATCGCGTGCTGGGTCATCGCGATCATGTTCCTTGTCCAGGCCGGCGTCTGGGTCGGGTTGCTGATTCTCGCGCGAAAGCTCATGGCGCTGGTCCAGGAGATTCGCGCCAGCTACGAGCCGCGGGTCGCCCAGGTCATGGTGACCGTCGCCGAGCTTCAGAAGGCGGTTGGCGACGTGTCCGAGACCGTCGGAACGGTCTCGACCGAAGTGCGCGCCGTGTCGGCTGCAGTGACCGCGTCGGCGGAGCGGATTTCGGTGCTGGCGACGGAGAGCGCCGAGGAGATTCGCGAGCTGATCGCCGAGACGAGCGCCGAGATCAAGCAACTCGTCGCGCTGTCGTCGTCCGAGATCCAGGACATGGTGGTCACCTCAAAATCATCGGCCAGCGGCGCCGTCGAGCGCGTCGATCTGATGGTCGAGCGCACGGCGTCCCGTGTCGAGGAGACTGGCGAGTTCATACAGTCGCAGGTGGTCGAGCCGGTCCGTGAAGTGGCCGCGATCGTCAAGGGGATCAAGGTCGCGCTCGAGACGCTGCTCGGGTACCCGGCACGAAAACAGATCAATCAGGCGTATTCCGAAGAGGAGCTCTTCATTTAGGGACCGGGAATTGGGGGACGGGGATCGGGTCGGCAAGCCAGAGGATCTCCCTGGCCCCCGATCCCCGCTCCCCATTCCACATCATGGACCTCAAAGCGACCGTCAATCTCCCGAAGACCGATTTCCCCCAGAAGGGCAACCTTCCAGTACGCGAACCCGAGCGTCTCGCCCGATGGGCCGAGATGGGGCTGTACGCGCGAATTCGTGAGGCACGCAGCGGAAGCCCGCGATTCGTGCTCCACGACGGACCGCCGTACGCAAACGGCAATATTCACCTCGGCCACGTCATCAACAAGACGCTCAAGGACCTCGTCGTCAAGGTGCGGACGATGGAGGGATTCGATTCGCCGTACGTTCCGGGGTGGGACTGCCACGGGCTCCCGATCGAGATCCAGGTCGACAAGAACCTCGGAAGCAAGAAGTCCGGGATGTCGCTCGTCGAATTCCGGCGGGCGACTCGTGCGTACGCCGACAAGTACATAAAGATCCAGTCCGAGGAATTCCAGCGGCTCGCTGTCTTTGGCGACTGGGACAATCCGTACGCGACGATGGACTATGGCTACGAAGCCGACACCGTGCGCGCGCTTGGCCAGTTCATGGCGGAAGGGTCGGTCTACAAGGGTCCGCGCCCGGTCTACTGGTGCATCAACGATCGGACGGCGCTCGCCGAGGCGGAGGTCGAATACAAGGACCACACGTCGCCGTCGGTCTACGTCGCATTCCCGTTCGCGGACGATCTCGGGGACGTCGCGCCGGAGCTCGGCGGGCGCAAGGTCGCCGTCGTGATCTGGACCACGACGCCCTGGACGCTTCCCGCGAACCTGGCGGTCGCATTCAATCCGGAGTACGACTACGTTGCCGTGGACGCCGGCGCCGACGCGCTCTACGTCGTTGCGGAAAGCCTGCTCGACACGGTTTCGACGAAACTCGGATGGGAGGCGCCCCGTCGCGTCGCGACGTTCCGCGGGAGCGCACTCGATCGAAAACGGGCGCGCCATCCGTGGATCGATCGCGACTCGCTGAGCGTACTCGCCGACTACGTGACGCTCGACACCGGCACGGGCGCGGTCCACACGGCGCCGGGGCACGGCCACGACGACTACGTCACCGGCGTGAAGTACGGGCTCGACGTCTACTGTCCGGTTGACGGCGCGGGCAGGTTCGACGACACGGTCGAGCGCTTTGCGGGCGAACAGGTCTTCAAGGCGAATCAGCCAATCGTCGATCTGATGCGCGAGAATGGATCGTTGCTCGGCGAAGAGAAGCTCGCGCATTCGTACCCGCATTGCTGGCGGTGTCACAACCCGCTGATCTACCGCGCGACGCCGCAGTGGTTCATCTCGATGGATCGTACGAAGCTGCGCGGACGGGCAATCGACGCAATCAACAAGGTGCAGTGGTTGCCTGGGTGGGGCGCCGAGCGGATGTCGGCGATGATCGCCAATCGGCCCGACTGGTGCATCTCGCGCCAGCGCGCGTGGGGCGTTCCCATCACCGTGTTCTACTGCGAGGGATGCAACGAGTCCCTTGCGACGCCCGAGGTCATCGAGCATGTCGCGAAGATCTTCGAGCGCGAGGGCGCGGACGCGTGGTACGCGCACGACGTGGCCGAGCTGTTGCCGCCGGGCACCCGGTGCGCTGGATGTGGCGGCAGCGCGTTCCTCAAGGAGTCGGACATCCTCGACGTCTGGCTCGATTCGGGCGCGTCGTCGATCGCCGTGCTTGAAAGGCGCGGCATGGGCTGGCCCGCCGACATGTACCTCGAAGGCAATGATCAGTTCCGTGGGTGGTTCAACTCGTCGCTCATGGTCGGTCTCGAAGCGAAGGGCGCAGCGCCGTACCGCACCGTGCTGGTCCACGGTATGACCGTGGACGAGAAGGGCGAGAAGCTGTCCAAGTCCAAGGGGAACGCGCCCGAGCTCGACAAGATCATCAAGACGAACGGCGCCGAGCTGCTCCGGTTGTGGGTGGCATCGGTCAACTACCGCGAAGAGATACCGTGGTCGCGCGAGCACACGAACCGGTTGTCCGAGGCGTATCGCAAGATCAGGAACACCGCCCGCTATGCGCTCGGCAACCTTGACGGGTTCGATCCGGTGGCCGATCGCGTGCCGTACGGCGAGATGCTCGAATTCGACCGGTGGGCGCTGTCGCAGCTGAACGTGCTGGTCGCGGAATGCCGGCAGGCCTACTCGGACTTCCAGTTCCACGCCGTCTATCACGCGATCTACAACTTCTGCTCTGTGGAACTGTCGGCGATCTACTTTGACGTGCTCAAGGACCGCCTGTACACGTTCGCGCCGAAGTCGCACGGCCGGCGGTCCGCGCAGACGGCGCTGTTCGAGATCATCGACCGGCTGACACGCCTGCTGGCGCCGATCCTTGCGTTTACCGCCGATGAGATCTGGGAGTACATCCCCGGAGCCGCGACGCGCGAACCGTGCGTCCACCTCGCGCTCTTCCCGGATGTCGAGCCTGCGTGGGACGACGAGGAACTGGCCGAGCGGTGGGAAGAGCTGCTTGCGGTTCGCGAGGCCGCGCAGAAGGCGCTCGAGGCAAAGCGCGCCGCAAAGGAGATCGGTTCGTCGCTCGAGGCCGCGGTAACGCTCGGCATTCCCGCGGAGGACTTTGAGCTGGTCAGCTCGTATCGCGAGATGCTCGAGGATCTGTTGATCGTTTCGGGTGTGACCGTCACGCGCGCGGACGGCGACGCGATTGTCGTGGAGGTAGGAATGGCCGAGGGCACGAAGTGCGAGCGGTGCTGGCACTTCCGTTCTTCGGTCGGGTCGGACGCCGAGCTACAGACGGTGTGCGCTCCGTGCGCCGGGCGGGTTCGCGAAGGCTGGTCCGAGCAGGTCGGCGCGTGAGCGACGGTTGGCGGTTGCGCGCCGGGTACGGGCTTCTGGCTGCCGCGGTTCTGTGGCTGGACCACTGGTCCAAGCAGTGGGCGGCGGCGCGTCTGCGGACCGGGCCGGACATTGACGTGATCGGTGGGCTGGTGCGGTTGGTCTACGCCGAGAATCCGGGGATCGCGTTCAGCATGTTCAACTCGGGCGAACAGACGACGCGCTGGATTCTCGCGGGGTTCTCGACGACGGCGGCGTGCATCGTCGTGGTGATGGCGCTGCGGACGAGCGCACGCGCGTGGCGCGCGCAGTTGACGTACGCGATGCTGTTCGCGGGGATCGTCGGGAATCTCGTCGATCGCGTCCGCACCGGACGTGTGGTCGATTTCATCGACGTGTACGTCGGGACGCATCACTGGCCGGTGTTCAACGTGGCGGATTCGGCGATTTCGGTGGGTGCGGTGCTGCTGGCGCTCGAGCTGATGCGCGGGTCCCGGAGCGCGACCCCTTCAGGGTCGCCAGACGCGGTCGGTTAGACCGGGGGTCATCGTCGCTTCGCTCCTCGACCCCCGGCTATTCTCCCGCACCCCTTCGGGGTGCCCAGAGTCGCGTCGTGCCTGCGTCAGCTCGCTCGTGTCGCGCCGTACAGGCGCCGGCAGGCGTCTGGTCACTGCGTGCCCACCTGCTGCGCATCCGGAGCACCCTGAAAGGGGTGCCTGGAGTCGCGTCGTGCCTGCGTCAGCTCGCTCGTGTCGCGCCGTACAGGCGTCGGCAGGCGTCTGGTCACTGCGTGCCCACCTGCTGCACATCCGAAGCACCCTGAAAGGGGTGCCCGGAGTCAGTTCGTGCCTGCGTCAGCTCGTTCGTGTCGCGCCGGACAGGCGCCGGCAGGCGTCTGGTCACTGCGTGCCCACCTGCTGCACATCCGGAGCACCCTGAAAGGGTGCGTGAAAATAGCCGGGGGTCGAGGCGCGCGAAGCGCGACGACGACCCCCGGTGTCTCATCAATACCGGACGGACCCTGTAAGGGTCTGTCGTTCGACCCTACTTCACGAGCGTCGCACTCTCGAGGTTCAACTTGTCGACCGGGATCACCTCGACGTTCGGAAACTGTTTCTTGAGGTCGTCAACGAACTTGGACGCGTTCCCGACAATGATGATCGACGCGCCCTTCGCGTCCAGACGCGTCGACGCGAGTTGCTGCACGTCGGCCGAATTCACCTTCTGAATCGCCGCGATGAAACTATTCGCCGTGTTCAAATCGAGACCGTACAACGCGAAGTTGCCGATGCGACCAACCAGACCCTGTGACGTCTCGAGTGCCCGCGCAAAATTGCCCGTCAACGTCGCCTGCCTCGGCGTCAACTCGTCGACCGCGACCGCTTCGCTGCCGAGCCTTGTCAGTTCCGCCAAAAGCAACCCCGCAACCTCAGCGCCCGATTCGTTCTTCGTCTGCGTCGACGCGATGAACGGTCCGACGTCTCGCCGCGTGTCAAGCCGGCTGGAGGCGCCATAACTCAGACCGCGTTTGATGCGAATCTCCTGGTTGAGACGCGCCGAATAGCCGCCGCCGAGCACCGTATTCGCAACGATCGCCCTGTAGTATTCCGCATCCGACCGCTTGATACCCGGGCGCACCAGCAATACCGCCGCCTGGCCGGCATCCGGCTTGTCGATCACGACGACGCGCGCAGTCGCCGACGGGCCGCCGCCCGCGCCACCCGCCGACACAGGGAGCGGCGTCGCCGGTCGCTTCCAGTTCCCAAAGAGCTCGGTGGCGAGCTTGAACGCCGTCGCCGGACTGATATCGCCGCCGATGACGAGGATCGCGTTGTCCGGCCGATAGTACGCGTCGTGCAACTTCACGATGTCGTCGCGCTTCATCCGTCCGAGAGACTCAGGGGTTCCGGCGAGCGGATGACCATACGGCGCATTGCCGTAGAGCACGCGCGCCGCGACGAGCGTCGCAAGCGGACCGGGTTGCGCCATCGTCACCGTGAGGTCGTCGATCGCCTGCTGCCGGTAGCGGTCGATCTCCTCGTCGCTGAACACGGGATTGCGAACGACGTCGGACAGAATCTCGAGCGCCGCGCCGATCTTTGACGACATCACCGTCACGGTTGCCGTCGAGACGTCCCAATCGGCGTCCGAATTGAGTGACCCGCCGAGCGCGTCGATCGCCTCCGCAATCTGCGGTGCGGTCCTGCGCGCCGTTCCCTTTGTGAGCAGACCCGCCGTGACGTCCGCAAGGCCTGACAGGTTGGCCGGATCGACCTCGCCGCCGCTCCGAATCATCAACTCGGCGGTGACGACCGGGACGCCCGTGCGTTCGACGGCGATGACCCTGAGGCCATTCGCGAGCGTCTTCTCGACCGGCTGCGGGAACTTCACCGAGCGCGGTGCGGCCGGGGCCGGTGGTGTCGTCTGCTCGCCCTGTGCGGCAAAGGACGCCGATGTGGACACGACGGTCGCGCACAACGCGACGACGCCAAGGATGTGAAGCAGGTTCATTCCGTATGCTCTCATTTGGCGTCACCTCCCGTTGCCGGCTTCTCGGGCTCGGCCTGGTAGGTGATGACCACGCGATTCGTCTTGTCAAAGTACTTCTTCATCACGCGCTGGACATCTGCCGCCGATACCGCCTGCAGCTTCACGATGTCCGTGTTGATCCGGTTTGCATCGCCGAGGATCACCGCAGCCTGGCCAAGCGCCTCCGCCTTGCCGTTGCTCGTCTCGAACTCGAGCAGCTTCTCGGTCACGAGCTGGTTCTTGGCCTTCTCGAGCTCGGCCGCGCCGACCGCGGCGTCCTGCAGCTTCTTGATCTCGTCGTAGACGGCTGCCTCGCCGTCCGCGGGTTTCTTCTCGCTTGCGAGAATGACGAGGAAGTTGAACAGACCGGCATCCTCGCGAAGATCCGTCGAAGCGGTGGCCTCGCTCGCAAGCTGCTTCTCGTAGACAAGCGACTGGTAGAGACGCGACGATTCGCCGTTGGACAGGATCGCTTCCGCGACCTTGAGCGCGAATGCATCGTCGCTCAGCTCGTTGGGCGCCTGATAGGAGATGGCAACTGCGGGGAGCGGCACGTTTGGCGCGAACACGTCGTAGCGCGCCTCGGCCGTGCGCGCAGGCTCCTTGATCGTGACCCGCGGAATCGCGCCGGCAGGCTTGGGGATTCCGGCAAAGTACCGGTCGACCCAGGCGTCGAGTTGTCTCGGATCAAAGTCGCCGACGACGACGAGCGTGGCATTGTCAGGACGGTAGTACGTGTTGTGAAACGCAATTACGTTGTCGATCGTCGCCGCGTTCAACTCATCGATGTTCCCGATGCCGGGCCGCTTGTAGGGGTGCTTGGTGAAACTCTTCTTCTCGATCTCGAGGAAGAGCCTCCCGTACGGACGCGCAAGATACGACTGCCGAAACTCCTCCTTCACGACGTCTCGCTCCGAGAGGAAGTTCTTCTCGTTGACGCTGAGAGACGCCAGGCGGTCGGCCTCGGCCCACACGAGTGTCTCGAGGTAATTCGATGGGACCACTTCGAAATAGACGGTCATGTCGTCCGCCGTGAACGCGTTGTTGAACCCGCCCACGTCCTCGGTCAGCCGGTCCAGCATCTCGTCCTTCATATGCTTGGTGCTCTTGAACATGATGTGTTCAAAGAGGTGCGCAAAGCCGCTGCGGCCGTCGGGATCGTCCTTGGACCCGACGTGATACCAGACCTGGATTGCGACCGTCGGGCTCGAGTGATCCTCCACGCTCAGCACGCGAAGCCCGTTGGCCAGCGTCCTGTCGCGGAAGTCCACGCGCTGCAGGCGGACCTGGGCAGATGCGCCCGTCGCAAGCGCGGCGATACCGATCGATACGGCCGTCAGGAAACAGAGTACGTTACGGATCATGTGTCGTTGCGCTCCATTCGGGGATTGCTGATTGGACGAGGAACACCTCTACGGTCGACAGAGGTTCTACGCCTCGCGCGGCCGAGAGTTTCGCATTCGACCTGCTCGCGAAGCGCCTTGTTTACACTGTTTACAATGCGTCGTGCAACATTCTCGGTCGCGAACCGTACAGTATACCTTCAATTCAATAATGCGAGGTGTAACACGTATGCGAATCCTGGCCCTGTCGCTACTTGCGGCGATGTCTCTTTCGCCGACCATCTGTCTTGCCGCGGGCGGCGGCGCCGTCGAGAGTCAGCCAAAGCCTACTGCCGTTTCTGGTTTTGATCGGGCGAATCTCGATCCGACCTGCAAGCCGTGCGATGATTTCAACACGTACGCCAACGGCGGCTGGATCTCCAAGAATCCTATCCCGGCCGAATACCCGTCGTGGGGAACCTTCTCGGCGCTGCGCGACCGGAACCTCGATGCCGTTCATACGATCCTCGAGTCCGCGGCCAAGAACACGAACGCCGCCAAGGGGAGCAGCGAGCAGAAGATCGGTGACTACTACTACACGTTTCTCGACACCAAGACACGCGATACTGCCGGACTGAAGCCGCTCGCGCCGTGGTTCGACCGCATCGGCGCGATCAAGAACAGCGCCGACCTTCAGTCGACGATAGCTTACCTGCAGACTTACAACATCGACGCCGCGTTCGGCATCGGGTCGTTGCCGGATTTCAAGAACAGCAAGATGGCGATCGCGATCGTCGGACAGGGCGGCCTTGGTCTTCCCGACCGTGACTACTACTTCAAGGACGACGACCGGTCAAAACAGATCCGCGAGCAGTACGTTGCGCATGTCGCAAAGATGTTCGAGCTGATGGGCGATGACGCCGCAAGGGCTCAGGCCAGTGCAAAGACGGTGATGGCCATCGAAACCCGTTTTGCCGGTGCTTCGCTGACCAACGTGGAGCTGCGCGACCCGAGCAAGTCCTACAACATCATGGACGCAGCGCAGCGAAAGGCATTGACGCCCAACTTTGACTGGGACAGCTACCTGTCCGAGGTTGGCCAGCCGGGCATCACCACGATGAACGTTGCGCATCCGAAATTCTTCACCGAATTCAACGCGATGCTGACGTCGGTTCCGCTCGACGACTGGAAGGTCTATCTGCGCTGGCGCATCGTCGACAATCTGGCGGACGCCCTCAGCTCGGAAATCGAGCTCGAGAACTTCAAATTCAACGGCACGGTCCTGGCGGGCACCAAGGAGCAGTCGCCACTTTGGAAGCGCGGCGTGCGCGCCACGAACGGCGCGCTTGGCGAGGCGGTCGGACAGGTCTATGTGAAGGAGTACTTTCCGCCCGAGTCCAAGCGCCGGATGAAGGAGCTCGTCAAGAATCTCGAGCTTGCGCTGCGCGACGACATCAAGACGCTCGAGTGGATGAGCGACGATACGCGCAAGCAGGCGCTCGCCAAGCTTGATGCGTTCACCGACAAGATCGGGTATCCGGACAAGTGGATCGACTACTCGACGCTCGACGTGGATCGCGGTCCATACGTGACGAACGCGATTCGTGCGCGGAACTTTGCGTTCAAGCGCGACATCAACAAGGTCAACAAGCCGGTGGACCGCGGCGACTGGCAAATGACGCCGCAAACGGTGAATGCCCAGTACAACCCGTTCAACAACGACATCACGTTCCCTGCCGGCATTCTGCAGCCCCCGTTCTTCAACCCCGAGGCCGATGACGCCATCAACTACGGTGCGATCGGCGCTGTCATCGGGCACGAGATGACGCACGGATTCGACGACCAGGGATCGCAGTTCGACGCCGAGGGCAACCTGAAGAACTGGTGGACCGAGGCTGATCTCGCGAAGTTCAAGGCGCGTGCAAAGTGCGTCGAGGACCTGTTCACGAGCTATACGCTGCCCGACGGCACGACGCACCTGAACGGCAAGCTGGTCAACGGCGAGTCGATCGCGGATCTCGGCGGTTTGAAGATCGCGTGGGCCGCCTACCAGAAGTCGCTCGAGGGCAAGCCGAAGCCGGCGGACATCGACGGGTTCACGAACGAGCAGCGGTTCTTCCTCGGCTATGCGCAGGTGTGGGCGGCCACGGCGACGCCCCAGTTCGAGCTGCTGCAGACCAACACCAACGAGCATCCACTGCCGCGGTACCGGCTGATGGGCACGGTCTCGAATATGGCCGAGTTCCAGAAGGCGTTCGGATGCAAGTCGGGCGACAAGATGGTCCGGGCTGACGCCTGCACCATCTGGTAGCGCCGGTTTCGCTTGGAGCAAAGAGGCCGCAGATTTGCGCAGGTTCGCGCAAATCTGCGGCCTTTCTCTATCTTCCGAACACGAGCAGGCCAACACCGAATGACGCGAGGTTCGCGATGACGATCGCCGCATAGTCGCGCCACGAGGCATCGCGGAAGGCCAGCCGGAACAGCACGCACTCGGCGACCGGCGCAAACGTCTCGGCGACGACGAGATACACGGTGCGGTCAGGTATCAGCACCGGCATCACGAGCACCACGATCGGGTACGTGCACGCCGTCAGCCACAGACCCGCGAACAGCTTGCGCGCGAACGGATGCGTGCGCGACAGACCCACCAGCAGCACAGGCGTTTCAACGAGCACCGTGAACACGTAGCCGAGCGGGAGAAAGCTCCACAGCGCGGATGTGCTCATCGCATCGCCCGGACCACGAACGGCGCCTCGGCGAGCACGTGCAGTATCGCGACGGTGAAGTAGACGTCGCGCGTCGTTGCGTAGTCGGCCGCAAAGCAGATCCAGAGCGCAACCATCAGAGCCGCGCCCGCGACGAGCGCGAGCTGGACGGCGGCGCTCCACCGCCCAGAGCGGCGGGCGAGCGGAACCGACGAGGCCTTCCAGAACGGCACGCGGAAGCCGGCGAGCGGCATGAGCAACACCCATGCTCCGTAGTGCACCGTTTCGAGGAATGTATGCGTCGCGATCAGCAGCCGGCTCGAGATTCCCGGCAGCAGACCGGCGCCGGCGTGCTGCGCGATCCGCAGCGTCACTCCGTCGTCGCCGGTCACCGACGGAGTCCTTGCCAGCGCGAGCCACAGCAGCCCTACGACGAACGGGAGGCACGCCAGCGCGACGCGGTACGCGGCCCGCCATTCGGGTCGCCTTCGCAGTTCGCGGTCGACGAACCACAACGCCACGAGCGGATGCAGATACACGAGCCCGAGGGCCCAGCCGAACGGCGCCCACCACGCGGCCGCGACAAGCAGAAGGCCGGCAGGCAGCGCCCACCCGACATCGCGCCCGACCTGCCTACCGTGAACCTGAACAAGAACCACGATCCATGCAACGGCAAGCGTATCCCATGCGGCGATCGCCGACGCCCAGTCGGGTTCGCCGTATCCGAGCCCGCTCACGATGCGTGGCAGGCACGCGTACCCGGCAGTAAGTCCCGCCGCTCCCGTCAACGCGAGCGAAAAGAACGCGCGCGAACGGCCCCATCGCGCCGGCATCCGGGACATCAGGTACCTGAATTCGATCCAGTTGTGCGGACCCGCGAACAGAAACACCACGGCGACCGACATCTGCACCGGCGCAAGGCCGGACACGACGGCCGCCGCGCCGACGAAGACCGCAAGTCCGGCCGCGAACAACACCGGCGTCGCCGGTGCCGCTCGCGTCCACGGTGCGGTTCGTGCGTTGACGTTTTCCACTCGAGGGCCTCGCGGTTACTCAGCCTTCTTTGCCGGGAGGACGAGTCTCGCCTCGCCGTCATTCGTTCCGTAGTAGTACCGAACCGTTCCGGTCAGCTGCTCGCCGGTCGGAGACGCAAGCCGCAGCGTTCCAGGGTCCGCCGGCTTGTAGTTTCGGGGAGGCGCGGCGTTGGCAAGCGCGAACGACGCCGTGCTGGCGAGGACGACGAGGATGACCGCGGCAGTCGCGGTGTTCCGCGTGCCCAGCTCGCGGCGGGACCGGACGAGCCAGAACCCCCCGAACACGATCGCAAGCGAGAGCGCGGTGCCTGTCACGATCGTGTTGAGCTGCGACAACCCGCCCGACTGCGGTGCAATCGATCCGACGCCCGGCGACTGCCCCGCATACCAGCCGGATGGGAGCCACAGCTGCGCCTCCTGCCCCGAGTACCCGGTCTCGATGACCAGTTTGACAGTGTTCTCCTTGGCGCGCGGGATGGGCGGCTCCTGTTTCGGCGCCGGCGGCTGTGCGATGTCCGCATACGTCGTGGCGGCAACGCCGAGACAGATCGCGACGAGCGCAAGCGTCACGCTGAGGGACAACTTCTTCATGGGGATTCTCCTTGGACCCGGACTGAGCGCGGCCAGGGCGGCCGCCTTGAATTATGCGCCCGGGGTGCGGCCGGCTGCGAGCATGTCGCGCGCGACCGAAAGTGTTTCGTCGAGTGTTATGGCCTGGATGTTCTCTCCGTGGATCAGGCGATCGTGTTCTCCTCGAACGGAGAAGGGAGATGGGCCCGCATTGCCCGGCATGAGAACCAGCGTTGGCGTGCCGGTCGCGGATGCGATGTGCGAAGGCCCGGTATCGTTGCTCACCACGAGCCCGGCCCGGCTCATGAACGCCGCCAGTTGATCGAGCGACAGACCTTCCGCGCTCATCGCACCCGCGCCGATTCGCGACGCGATGTCGGCGCCAAGGCCCGGCTCCTCGGGTCCGGCAAAGACGACGACATTCGCTCCTTCGTCGCGCAGCGCGCGGCCGAGATCGACGAATCGCTCCGCAGGCCATCGTCTGATCTCCCACCCGGCACCCGGATTGAGCCCGACGATGCGCGTCGCGTCGAGACCCGCATCGGCAATCCTTCGGCCGACGTCGTCGAGAGCGGCGCGGTCGGGCATGATGCGCGGCGAGCGGATGCGCGGTGTCGCGCCGGCAGCCTCGGCGACCGCGAGGTACCGGTCGATCGAGTGAACCGCGAGATCGTACGGCGCGTGCGACGTGTAGGCGAACGGGAACGTCCTGTTCTCGCGGCGCGGGCCTACGCGCACGCGCGCCCCGGACGCGAGCGCGAGCAACCCGGTTTCGTAGAACGCGTGGAAATCGACAACCGTGTCGAAGCGCCGTCGCCGGACGTCGCGCACCAGATCCAGGATCGCGCGGAGCGCGGCAATGCGGCCGCCGTCGCGCATCGCCACGCGGTCGACCGCGACGACCTCGTCGCTGAGTCCGGCGAGTCGGACGATCTGGTCCGCGGGTTTTCCCGTCAGCGACGTGATGCGCGCGTCGGGAAAGCTCGAGCGAAGCGCGTCGAGCGCCGGAATTCCGAGGACGACGTCGCCGAGTTGACCAAAGTGGATGACCAGCAGATTGCTGGGCATCACGCCACAGGGCTCCCGTCGACCACGCCCGCAAGCGCGGCAAGCACCAGAACCGTCCGCTTGAGGCCGACCTCGCGGTTCGCCGGGTCGTACCACTCGGCAAGGCTGTGGATGTTGGCCGATGTACCGCCGCATCCGAGCGTCAACGCCGGAATGCCGAGGCTGATCGGCACGTTCGAGTCCGTCGACGAGCAGTCCAACGTCGTGCGGATGCCGAACGCGCGCGACGCCGCAAGAACGGTCTGCACGAGAGGTGATTCGACCGCCGTCTCGCCCGAGGGGCGGCTGCCGATCTGCTCGATGGTCACGTCGAGCCGGGTCCCGGAAGGAGCCGCGACGCGGTTCTCCTCGGAGACGGAATCGGTTACGCACGCCCGGAAAAACTCCTCGATACGGTCGAGCTCGTCGTCGGACGTCGACCGCAGATCGATGCGCATGGCGGCGCTCTCGGCAATCGTGTTCACGGACGCGCCGCCGGACACGTGTCCGACGTTGAACGTCGTGCGCGGTTCGAGCGGTGTCGGGTAGGCCGCGAGCGCTGCCACGGCGCGACCGAGCGCGTGGATCGGATTCACGATGCCAAAATCGCCCCACGAGTGGCCGCCGGGACCCGTGAACGTCACGGCGAATCGTCGTGAGCCGAGGGCCCGGTGTGTGATCCGTTCGACGCCCGGGCCGTCGAGCGACAGAAATGCACGAACGGCCGCCGCCATCTCGGGATCCGAGAAGAAATGGCGAACACCGCGAAGGTCGCCTTCGCCCTCCTCGCCGACCGTCGCAAGGAAGAGGATCGACGAGTTCGTGCCGAGTCCGCTCGCCGTGATCGCGCGTGCGACCGCGAGCATCGCGGCAAGCCCCACGCTGTCGTCGGCGATGCCCGGCGCGGCGAGCCTGCCGTCCTCGAAGCGAACGCGACAGTCCGTCCCCGCGGGGAAGATCGTGTCGAGGTGCGCCGAAAGCACGACGTACGAGTCCCGGCGGCGTCCCGTATGGACACCGACGGCGTTGCCGGCTCCGTCGCGACGGACATCCGTGAGGCCTGCGGCCTGCATCGCGGCGGCGAACCATGCGGCGCGCTCGCCCTCGCTGAACGGCGGGGCCTCGATCTCGCAGATCTCGATCAGCTCGCGCGTGATGCGCTCGCCGTCCACGTCGATCGCCGCAAACGCACGGCGAACGGCGGGGGCGTCGAGCGCGGCAGCCACCGCGGCGTCGGCATCTGGCTCGGGACGCGGCCTGCGCTCACCTTCCTTGTTCGGAGCTGGAATCACTGCTAATCCGGAACCGAGCCCTTCAAGTCGGCCTTCTGGAACGCGTGGTAGAGACGCCTGACGATGTCCGACGTATTCCGCAGCGCATCCTCGCACGAATCGACGAGCGACTTGAGCGGAACGCCATCCTCCTCGACCGAGATGCGGATGTCGCGATCGACGATCACGCGCTCGGCGATGTCCTTCTTGACCTCCTGCAGGATCTGCTGCATCTGAACCGTCATCGAATTCAACTCGCTCAACGCGCGATGGCTGTCGAGCGCGGGAAGCAGCCGGCTCACATCAAGCTGCAGACGGTTCAGCCGGTCGGCCTCGAGCTGCAACTTGATCATCTCGGTGTGGTACAGCTCCTGAAACTTGTTGTGGACCAGCACGTTCATCTCGACCACTTCGGCGAGAATCCTCGGGTAGAAGAAGATGTCGCCGAGTCCGAGCTTGTAGTCCCGCAATCGCGACACGACCTTTCGCTCGATGAGGTCGCCGAACGTCGCGATGTCGACCGCGATCTGGCGCATCTCGCGAAGGTCCGCAACCGTGCGGTCCTGCGTTGCTGGCGGCAGGTCGTTCGGGCGAACGTAGAGCCGCGTCAGCTGCTCGTCGAGCCCGTCAATCGACCGCCACGTCGCATAGTCCGTGGACGTCTCGATCCGGTACGACCCGTACCGCGTCGCGAGCAGGTCGATCTTGTCGCGGTCGTCGAGCGTCTTGAGCGGCTTTGAGAGGTAGTACTTGACGACCTCGCCAAGCGCGGCGCGATCAAACCGGCCGAGCCTTTCGAAGAAACTGCGCATGATCGACACGGGGATCGTCATGTCGAGCTCGTAGATCTCGGTCTTGGCGTTGTTGATCTCCCGCTGCAACCCGACGAGCTTGCTGAACGCAAGCGAGCGCCGCGTCTGCCGCGCCTCCTCGATCTTCCGGCCAAGTTCGGAGAGGTCGACCGTTCGTCCACGCTCGGGCTGTAGCTGCAATCGCTGCAGCACCGAGAAGAACTGGCTGACGGTCCACAGGCAGCGAAACTCGGACGCGAGGTCAACCGGGGGCTGTTGCTGTTCGGGCGCCTCGGTTCCGGCTGTCGGCGGCGTCAATCGACGTGTGAATGGAAACTTCATGGCGAGCACCTTGAGGGGGGCAATCTTCGGCTTTCGCCCTGATCTTCAACCTGGCCAGGGACTTGAACGCGATGGCCGTTCGAGTGGTTCGACGGCTCCTGTGTTTTCTGTGAGCTGCGCACGCGACTCCGTTGGTCACGTGCCGGATGCCGAGCGGCTCCGGGCGCTTCTGCAGAGTCTAGTGCACAAGCGCCAGAATCTCTTTGTCGCTCAGGATGGTATTCGACTTCTTGGCCGACTGGAAGATCCTGTCGACAACCTCGTCGGTCGGCTGAACGCCGTGCTGCTCGAGCCAGAAGACGACATTCGACTTGCCGCTCATCGGTCCGACCTCGATCGTCTGGCTCCGCCCCACAAGATGCGCGGGAATTCCGGAGTACACCTTGTCGGCGAGGCCCGCGTCGCCGCGTCTGAGCGCCTTGATGACGGCAGCCGCGTGAACGCCCGTCCCGGTTCGGAACGCATCCGCCCCGACGACGGGATAGTTCCCCGGAATGGGAATGCCGATGGCGTCCGCGACCTCGTCACAGTATTCGCAGAGCCTTGAGATGTCGTTGTCGATGTAGCCCATCAGCCGAAGGTTCACGATCAACTGGTCCATCGACGTGTTGCCGACTCGCTCGCCGATGCCAAGCGCCGTGCCGTGGACGCGATCGGCTCCCGCCTCGACGGCCGCGATCGCGTTGACGACGCCGAGCCCTCGATCCTGGTGGCCGTGCCAGTCGATCTTCACGTTGCCGCCGAGCTCGTCCACGAGCCGCCTCGTCCAGCGAACCAGCGACTGCACGCCCGATGGCGTCGCGTGGCCGACCGTGTCGCACAGGCACAGCCGGCTCGCCCCGAAACGGATTGCCGCCTGAAACAGCTGGCGCAACGTGTCGGGATGCGCGCGGATCGTATCCTCGGTGACGTACATCACCGGCAGGCCCTCGCGAGCCGCAAACCCGACGGCCTCCTCGGTCGATTTGAGCATCATCTCGATCGACCAGTCCTCGGTGTACTGGCGGATCGGGCTCGAGCCGATAAACGTGCACGCTTCGATCGGAATGCCGACTTTCTGCGAGATCTCGACGATCGGGCGCACATCCGCGAGCACGGTGCGGGCGGCGCAGTTTGGCCGGACCCGCAGCTTCTGCGAAACGATCTCTTCGGCGAGACGCGTCGTGTGCTCGACGACGTGCGGACCGGCGCCGGGAAGTCCGATGTCGGCCGCGTGGATGCCAAGCGCGTCGATCAGGTGGAGAATCCGGAGTTTGGCGTCGATCGACGGATTGGTGATCGAAGGGCTCTGCAGGCCATCGCGCAGGGTCTCGTCGTTGAGCTCGATCTTGTGCTCGCGCGCCGGCGGCGGACCGTCAACCGTATTCCAGTCGTAGATCAGCGTGTCTTCCACGGACTCAACTCCTTTCGGTCTGGGAACCTTGAATTACAGCAAAGCGGTCGATTTGGCGTCAAGCAGCGGGGCGGACGCCAGGCCGCAGATCAACGCAGATCAACTTGCGTTTATCTGCGGTTTACAGATCGCTCTCGCGTTCCTCGATGATCTGCGTGTTGCGCTCGGCGAACTCGAAAGCCGCCGGCAGCACCTGCCGCGGACGCGACCCGTCGGGAGGACCCACAAACCCGGATTGCTCCATCTGGTCCAGAATCGCCGCCGCACGTCCGTAGCCGATCCGCAACCTCCGTTGCAGGACGCTCGTGGACGCGCGGCTCATGTCGCACACGATCTTGAGCGCGTCCTCGAACAGCTCGTCGCGGATGTCGCTCGCATCGAGCCCGCTCGCCTCGGCAGTCGACATGGTCACGGAGTCGTCGTATTCGGGCTCGCCCTGCTGCTTGATGAACGTCGTCACCGCCTTCACGTCCTTCTCCGACAGGAAGGACCCATGCACCCGCACGAGACGCGACGTTCCCGGCGGCAGGAACAGCATGTCGCCCTGGCCGAGCAGCTGCTCGGCGCCGTTCGTGTCGATGATCGTGCGCGAGTCGACCTTTGACGACACGCGGAACGACATCCGCGACGGGAAGTTGGCCTTGATCAGGCCGGTGATGACGTCGACCGAAGGACGCTGCGTGGCAAGCACGAGATGGATCCCGATCGCGCGCGCCATCTGCGCAAGCCGGGTGATCGAGGCTTCGACCTCGGACGACGCGACCATCATCAGGTCTGCCAGCTCGTCGATCAGCACGACGATGTACGGCAACGGCTTGGGCAGTTCGTCGCTGTCGGCGGCCAGCCGCTGGTTGACGATGGACCGGACTTCCTTGTTGTACTGCTCGATGTTGCGTACTCCGTAACCGGCGAGCGTCCGGTAGCGGTTTTCCATCTCGGTGACGGCCCACTTGAGCGCGTTTGCCGCCCTCTTCGGATCGACGACGATCGGCGTGAGCAGATGGGGGATGCCCTCGTAAAGGCCCAGCTCGAGCCGCTTCGGATCCACCATGATGAACTTCACTTCGTCGGGCGCCGCCTTGTAGAGAATCGACGTCACGATCGCATTGATCATCACCGACTTGCCGGAGCCCGTCGAACCGGCGATCAGCAGGTGCGGCATCTTCTGCAGGTCCGCAAGGAACTCCTGGCCGTCGATGGTGTGTCCGAGCGCGAGCGTCAGCTTCGACGACGAGTGTTGGAACTGCTCGCTCTCGATGATCTCGCGCAGGAAGATCGTGTGACGATCGACGTTCGGCACCTCGATCCCCACGGTGGACTTGCCGGGGATCCGGTCGATCCGGATCGACTCCGCCTTGAGCGCGAGGCACAGGTCATCCGCAAGTCCGACGACGCGGCTGTACTTGATCCCCGGATCCGGCTTGAACTCGAACGTCGTCACGACCGGTCCCGGATTGATCCGGTGAATGTGGCCGGTGACGGAAAACTCCTTGCACTTCTCGGCGAGCGCGATCGCGCGCTCTTCAAGCTGCCGCTCGTCCTGCTCGCGAGCGAGCGGCGGCGCCGACAGAAGCTCCGTCGAAGGGATCCGATAACCCGTTTCAGATGAAATCTTTGAAGAGGGAACGGGCCGCCCGGGCGTCTTTGGCGCGACGGTGCGCACGATCGAGGCTGTCGAGATCATCTCGGCGACATCGGGATCTACCGGCTGGAGCGGTTCGGCGTCCGTCTCCTCACCTGGAGCTGCCGCCGCAGCGGCTTCGGCGGCCGCCTGGGCCGCGCGCCTGCTGCGCGCCTCGGCGAGCCGCGCCTTGACGGCGGCAGCAGTCGAAAGCGGCGCCTCGCCGATCGGCGCCGGCGCCGCCGCAGCTGGCGCAAACGGGCTCGCCGGCGTGTCCGCACCATTTGTTCCAGGCGGAGGCGTCAGTCGATCGGTCCTCGGGAGCGGCTTCTCGACCACTTCGCGCGGAGTCGCCGGCCGCAACCGCGCCGACCCGTCCGGCGTTTCCATCAGGCCCTCGCGCACGAGCTCTTCCGTGACGCGGCGCTCTTCGCGCGCGCGCTCGTCGAGCGCCCGCTGCTCGTCGCGATCGCGGTCCTCGAACATCCGAATCTGTGCGGCCGCGTCGCGTTCCGCCGTTCGCTCCGCGTGACGCTCTTGTCGTGCCTCCCGCCGCGCTGCCCACCATGCGGCGACCCGATCGCGCATCGCACCGAGACGCGCGAACACGCCGAGACCCCACGTCTCCTCCGACTTTCGGCTGAACGCGCTTCCGAATGTTTCGAACAGTGAGATACGGAGCGTCAGCATCGTCGCGACGACGAACACGACGCCGAGCACGATTCCGGCGCCGACGCGATTCAGGATGGTGACCAGGCCGCGCGCGATCGCCATGCCGAGCAGGCCGCCGGCGGCCGGCGAGTTTGCGAGCCAGCGAACGTCCGGCGCGGGCATCAGGCTGAGGCCTCCCGCGAGCGCGAGGACCATCGCCGCAATGCCGATCGTAAGACCGAGCGACGCACGGATCCGGTTGGCGACGAACCCCTTGATGCCGAACACGATGAGCAGAAACGAGATGCCGAACGCCAGCAGACCCGTCGTCTGCAACAGGACATCCGCCAGGTACGAACCGGCCTTGCCGACCAGGTTGAGGACCTCCGTTCGGTCGGTGGCGACGTTCAGTGCGGGGTCGAGCGGGTTGTATGTAGCGAGGCTGAGCGCGACGAGCACACCCGCCGCAATCAACACGAGCGCCAGCGCTTCGGTGATGATCGAGCGCTCGGACTGTGATGGCTTCCGACCCGACATACGATGCGTTCTAAAGTAGCAGAATCACGGCTCTGCGAATACCTTGTACACCGTTCGAAAGGGCACACGTGTGGCGAATTCGTCACGAGCCGCGCTTGAGCAGCAGAAACTCCTTGATGAACGGATCGATGTCCCCGCCAAGCACAGCGTCCACGTCGCTCGTCTCGTGCTTCGTCCGCGTGTCCTTTACGAGCCGGTACGGATGGAGCACGTAGTTCCTGATCTGCGATCCGAAGCTGATATCCATTTTGTTTGCTTCAATTACGGCTGCTTCGGACCGTCGCTTCTCGAGCTCCAGCTCGTAGAGACGCGACTTGAGGATCTTCATCGCGACGTCGCGATTCTGGTGCTGCGAGCGCTGGTTCTGGCACGACACGACGATTCCCGAGGGAAGGTGCGTGATGCGCACGGCCGAATCGGTCACGTTGACGTGCTGGCCGCCGGCGCCGGATGACCGATACGTGTCGACGCGCAGGTCCTTGTCGAGGATCTCGATCTCGATGTCGTCGTCGATCTGCGGATGGACGTCCACGCTTGCAAAACTCGTCTCGCGACTCTGACCCGAATTGAACGGCGACATACGGACGAGACGGTGCACGCCCATCTCGGGCACGAGCAGGCCAAACGCGTACGGCCCTTCGATGGTCACCGTCGCGGATTTGATACCGGCTTCCTTGCCGGGAGACTCTTCGATCAGTTCGGTCTTGAATCCCTTGCGCTCTGCCCACCGCAGGTACATCCGGAGCAGCATCTGCGCCCAGTCCTCGGCGTCGGTCCCGCCGGCGCCGGAGTTGATCGACAGGATTGCGTCGGCCGAGTCGTGCGGACCGGAGAGCAGCATCTCGGTCTCGGCGTCCCCGACGCGCGCGGCGAGATCCGCGACGACGCGGCGCAGCTCGGCCGCCGACTCTTCGTCGGTCTCGGCAAACTCGAACAGGACGGTCGCATCCTCGACGGCTCGCTGGAACCAGTCGGCTTCGTCGACGGCGAACTGCAGGCGGCTTCGCGACTTCAGCAGCTTCTGCGCCTGCTCCTGGTTGTCCCACAGGTTGGGATCGGCGATGCGCTGCTCGAGCTCGGCGAGCTCTTCGCGCTTGCGATCGGGGTCAAAGAAACCTCCGCAGCTCGGACACCCGCTGTTTCAGATCGTCGAATTGTGCTCTGACGTCGTCGAGCATCTCTCCTCCTCGGGCCGCAACGGACGCGCCCTATTCCTTTATTAGCACGTCACGTTTGCGGCGCGCGAGCGGCGCGACGAGCATTGCGATCGTCGCAAGAAAACACGCGATCGGAAGCCAGTCGCCACAGCGAGTGTAGAACGACAATCCACCTGGCGAAGTCGGCAGGATCCAGCGGCGCGTCGATTCGTCGAACAGGTCGGTGACGTCCAGGATCCGGCCAGCCGCGTCGATGCGGGCCGTGAATCCGGCGTTTGTGACACGCACCTGCTCGGTTCGGTTCTCGACCGATCGCATGACCGCGTGTGCAAGATGCTGGCGGGGTTCAGGCGTCTGTCCAAACCACGCGTCGTTCGTGATGTTGACGAACGCCGTCGCGCCCGAACGGCGTTCGGATCGCGCGATCTCGGGGAATGCGGATTCGAAACATATCGAGACGCCGATCTGCGCTCCCGAGGCGCCGAGGACTTTTCCCTGGCTTCCTGGCGTGAATTCGTGGAGCAGCGCCGGCACGCGATCGATGAACGGGATCACGCTGCGAAACGGTACGTACTCGCCAAACGGGAGCAACCGGACCTTGTCGTACTGCCCGATCCGCGTACCGTCGGGGCCGATGAGCATCGCGCTGTTGGTGTGGCCGTCCCCGACGAGACCGACGGCGTTGACCAGAAGGTAGTCACCGCGGCGCCGTGTCTGCTGACCGAGGTATGCCTGCAGTTCAGGGTCGTCGTCGTAGACGAACGCGACGGGAATTTCGGGCCAGATCAGCAGGGCGGGCGCTGCGAGCGCCGGCGCGTTCGGCCGGTCAGTCTCCTCGATTCCCATCCGCCCGAGCCGCCCGAACGACTCGCGATAGATCGTCTCGCCGTCCGCATCCATCAGCGAAACGGGCAGATTCGGCTGCAACGCCACGACGGGAAGGCCGTCGCGCGCAGGTGTTGTCTCCCACAGAACAAACGCCCCATAGCCGATGTTGACCACCAGGATGGCAAGCGTTCCCGCAAGCACGCGCCACGCCGCCTTGCGCGACGGCGCGATCGCGCAATATGCGAGCGCCGCGCTCGTCAGCGCGAGCAGAAAGCTGACCGTGTAGACGCCGCCCAGCGAGGCGCTCTGGATCATCGCTGGCTGGAAGCTCTGGGAGTAGCCGAGAAAGTTCCACCCGATGCCGGTCAGCTGAAGTCGCAGCCATTCGGTCGCGACCCAGACGACCGGCGCCGTCAGCATGCCAGTCGGTCCGTAGCGTTTGACGACGAAGTGAACGATCAGCGCGAACAGACCGATGAACAGGCCCGAGACGATTGTCGGCACGAGGAGCAGACCGTAGGCGAGCCACGCCGAGAAACCGCCGTAGTTGATCGGCGAAAACGTGAGCCACCACGACGACGCGTAGAAGAACAGCGTCCCGCCGACAAGGCCGAGACCGAACGATCTGGCGCCGCTCCGTTCGCGGGCCGCCGCGACAAGTAGTGGAGCAAGCGCGACCCACGCCAGAATCGAGATCTCCCATCCCGGGAACGAAAGTGTGAGGAGGCCGCCGGTGAGCAGCGCGAGCGAAAGGTGGCGGATAGGGAACGACGTGGCCTGAAGCCGCAGCACCCGTCCCGACGCGAGGTCTTCTTCGGCAATCACGGTCGACGCTACCGATGGTCCTCGAATACCGATTCGGCCATGTACGAACTGCGAACGAACGGCCCGGCAAAGACCGCGTCAAAACCGAGCGATTCGCCGTAACTCCTGTATTCGTCATACGTGTCGGGGTGCACGTAGTCCACGACAGGCAGGTTGCGGCGGGTCGGCTGCAGGTACTGGCCGATCGTGACGGCGTGGACACCGTTGTCGCGGAGCTCTCCGAGCAGCTCGTGCACCTCGTCGGTCGTCTCGCCGAGCCCGACCATCAGACCGGATTTGACGAGCATCGACGGATTCATCCCGGCCGCGCTCTTGAGCACGTTGAGCGACCGGTCGTGGTCCGACCGTGACCGCACGACGGGCGAAAGGCGTCGGACGGTCTCGACGTTGTGGTTGAAGACGTCTGGACCAGCTTCCACGACGATGCCGACGCGTTCGTCGGATCCGCCAAAGTCCGGGGTAAGGACTTCGACGCGCGCGTCCGGGAGCCGGTCACGCAGCGCGTGGATTGTGCGGGCAATGTGGCGCGCGCCGCCGTCGGCGAGATCGTCCCGGGCGACGGCCGTGACGACGACGTACTGCAGGCCCATTTCGGCGGCGGCGTCCGCGACCTGTTTGGGTTCGCCGGCGATCGCGTCGTAGGATTCGGGCCGGCCCGCGGGAACCGAGCAGAACGCGCAGTGGCGTGTGCAGATGTTGCCGCCGATCATGAACGTGGCGGTCCCGCGCGAGAAGCATTCGTTGCGGTTGGGACAGCGTGCGGACTCACAGACCGTGTGGAGATCGCGTTCGCGCATGAGCCGTTTGACGGCGTGGTCCGCCTGGGCGTCGCGCCATGGTTTGCGGAGCCAATCCGGCAGGCGGGGTCCGATCTGGGTCAGCATAGCGGGGGATCATACCATCGGGTCGTTGGTCGCGGTATCGGATCGAGGCGTGCCGACGAGGTACCGAAAGGCGTTGCAGTCCGTGTGCGAGACCACACCGTCGCAGGCGCGGTCTCCGAGCACCCTGAAGGGGTGCTGGAGAATAGCCGGGGGTCGAGGAGCGAAGCGACGACGACCCCCGGACCGTCCGGCAATTTTCGAACGACCCTGTAAGGGTCGGGCAAGGCGGACCCTTTCAGGGTCCCAGATCCTTGTCGGCCCAACCGGGGGTCGTCGTCGCGCTTCGCACTCCTTGACCCCCGGCTATTCTCCCGCACCCCTACGGGGTGCCCGGAGGCCGGGTCGAACCATGCCTACGTCGAATGCTCCGCCAGCACGGCGACATACGGGAGGTTCCTGTATATCTCCGCATGATCGAGGCCGTACCCAACCACAAACTCGTCGGCGATCTCGAACCCCACGAAGTCGAGCGGGACGCTCACGCGCCGGCGCGCCTTCTTGTCGATCAGCGCCGCGATCCGGACCGACCGCGCCCCGCGCCGGCGAAAGTTGTCGACCAGGTACGACAGCGTGAACCCGGTGTCGATGATGTCCTCGACGAACAGGACGTCCCGGCCCTCGAGGCTCTGGTCGAGATCCTTCACGATCCGCACCTCGCCCGACGTCGACAACCGACCGCCGTAACTCGACACCGCGATGAAGTCCACGCTCACCGGCAGGTCGATCGAACGCATCAGGTCCGACAGGAACACGCACCCGCCCTTCAGCACGCAGACGAGGTGCGGCGTCGACTGACTTGCCGCATACTCCCGCGACACCTGCGCGCCGAGCTCGCGGACGCGCGTCGCGATCTGGTCCGCAGTCAGCAATATCCGAATGTTCGCAGGTTCGAGCACGGCCCAGATATACCTGTAAACAGCCCGCTCGGGCTACGTTGTCTGGTATTATTTGCCGCAAATTACGCGCTTTCGCGTCCGGAGAGTGTCCCTATGCGACAACGAAGATCTGGTGCCGTTATTGGGCTGGCCGTGCTTCTTTCGTGCACGGCGGTGTTTGCATACGCGAAACAGCTCGGCCCGTCGGAAGCGCGCAATGCGGTCGCGAAACTCCTCGGCACGTCCCGCGACGACGTCCGGATCGTCTCCGTCTCGCCGGGTCCGCTCGGCAGCGACGCGGTCGTCATCGCCCAGATGAACGTGCCGTTCCAGCTCCACCAGGAGAAGTCCGGCGAATGGCGCGTCGCGAGCGTTCGCCTTCACGACGGCTCGTGGGAGGACGTCGAATTGCTGCGCCGCGCACTCGATGCCGAGAAGACCGCGCGAGCGCACGCGGATCTCACCGCGCTCGCCGCCGGCATCGAGGCATTCAAGCGCGACCGAGGGTTCTATCCGGACGTCGACTCGACCGCGGCCGTCGTCGACCTCATCACGCCTTCGTACCTCCCATCCGTGATTCGGCAGGATCCCTGGAACAAACCGTATCGATACCAGGCGTCCGCGACGGGGTTCTCGCTCGCTTCGAACGGTCCGGACGGAGAGGCCTCCACCGCCGATGACGTCGTGCTGTCGTCGCCCGCGTGGGCAAGCCGATGATGAACGCTCCGACAGGTGCGAGCACCTCGATCGTCGACCGGTCCGTCGCGCTTGCGTCGATCGTCGTGATCACCATGGCGGCCAGCGTCGTCATGTTCGGAATCGTGGGCACGATGGTCACGGCGACGCGATCGGCCGAGGGACTCGCAATGCCAGCGTCCGTCGGACTCGTGGCCGCGGCATTCGCGCTCCTCGTTGGGTCGGTGCTCTACCGGCGCACCAGCTATCAGCCCGCGCGACTGATCCGTGTGTTCACCAAGTCCGGCGAGGCCGGGCTCGCGCAACAGCTCGTGCGCGCGACGATCATCAGCGGGTCGCTTTCCGAGGGTGTCGGCATCATCGGTCTGGTGCTTGGAATCCTGACGGGGGACACGTACTACCTGTATGCTTTATGCGCCGTGGGTCTGCTCGGCGTTCTGAGCAATTTTCCGCGGGCATCAAAGTGGCGCGAGCTTAGCGCCGATATTACCAAGTGGGCGCAGGCCGGTTCGGCGGGCGGAACGCCCGAACACGGCGACTAGAAAGGGAACCTTCAGTTCATGGGAATCAATTCGATAACGCGTCTCTCCGCCGGTGTGCTTGCCGGTGTTTTTGCCGCGGCGCCTTGCGCGTTCGCGCACGGAGCGGCGCAGCAGCCAACGGCCACGACGGCAAAGCCTGCGCAGGCTCCGGCCAGCGAGGTCGAGCGCCGCCGCCAGGCGTACGAGAAGTACGTTCTCGGCGAACAGTTCGAGCGTCAGGGCGATTACGTCCGTGCCGTCGAGGCATACAAGCTCGCTTCCGATCTGCAGCCCGGAGAGGATCAGCCGCGCATTGCGCTCGCGAGGCTCTACCTCGCAAACCGGAACAGCGACGCTGCACGCACGGTCGCCGACGCGGTGCTCAAGACGCATCCGGATTCGATCGGCGCGCACGCCGTGCTCGCCGAGATCTACGTGACCGAGGCAATCAGCGCCGGCGCGCTCGACAAGACAAAGGCGGCAAACGCGATCGGCGAGCTCGAACAGATCGTGAAGCTCGACGAGAAGGCGGACATCGATCTCGGAAGTCGCTCGGTGAAGGCCCTGTCGCTTCTCGGACAGCTGTACAAGTCGATCGACGAGGACAAGAAGGCGCTCGACGCATTCGAGCGGCTCAGCCGCATCGGCAGCGGGAACAGCGAGACGTTCACCACGCTCGCACGGCTCTATTTCGACCAGCTCAAGTATCGCGACGCGGCCAAGGCCGCCGACCAGGCGCGCAAGTTGGACGCTTCGAACCTCGAAGCGATGTTGATCCTCGGCCAGTCGCTGCTGCGGACGGGCCGGGCCGCCGAGGCGAGCGAAACGTACAAACAGGTTCTCGACGCCGCGCCACCCGACGCCCACGACGGCTTGTCGATCGAGTATGCCGACGCGTTGATGCAGAGCGGCAAGTACACCGAGGCGATCGACATCCTGAAGCCCATTCTTGCCGCAAATCCGAAGAACGTGAGGGCGGTTCGCATTCTCGCGGATGCCTACAGGCGCTCCGGACGGCGCGACGTTGCCGCCAAGACGCTTGAAGACGCGCTCGTCGGCCAGGACGTGAGCGAATCGCTCGAGCTTGTCTTTGCCCTTGCCGAGACCTACGAGGAGCTCGAGCAGTTCGACAAGGCGATCTCGACGTACGAGGAGGCGCTTGCGGCGCTCCTCAACCCGGACGGCACGGTTGGCGAGAGCGACAAGAACAACGCGAGCGTGATCCTGCGCCGTATCGCGACGGCGCATCGGTATGCGGGGCGCACCGAAAAGGTCGCCGAGACGTACGAGCGGATGCGAAAGGTGCTCGGTCCGGACGACTCAACACCCGACATGCTCGAGGTGCAGGACGCGATCGAGACTGCGCACTACGATCCGGCGATCGCGCAGGCGCGACGCGCCGCGTCGACGGCAAAGGCCGACGACAAGCGCACGCTCACGTTCCTCGAGGCGCAGGCCCTTGGCCGCCAGGGAAAGATCGACGACGCGGTCAAGCTGCTGCAGGGTATGCTGACTGGCGCCAGCACGGACGACGACATTCATGCGTTCACGGCGGTCGTCCAGCTGGACGCGGGCGATGCGGTGGGCGCCGAGCGTTCGATCCGCAAGGCGCTCGCGAGCGATCCGGACGACACGGGGCTGCTGATCACGCTCAGCTCGATCCAGGACAAGGCGGGCCGTTTTCCGGAGGCCGAGGCGACGCTCCGCAAGGTGCTCGAGCTCGATCCCGACAACGCGACGGCGCTCAACAACCTCGGCTACTTTCTCACCGAGCGGACAAAGCGGCTCGACGAGGCGCTCACGCTGATCCAGCGCGCCGTCAACATCGATCCGACAAACGGCAGCTTCCTTGACTCGCTCGGCTGGCTGTACTACCAGATGGGCAAGATGCCCGAGGCCAAGAAGTACCTCGAGCAGGCCGTGTCGTACGAGTTCCAGAGCGCGACGATTCGCGAGCATCTCGGCGATCTGTTTCTGAAGCTCGGAGATCCGGCAAAGGCCCGGCAGTATTGGGAGGCCGCGTTGAGGCTCTCGAACGAGCGCGACGAAGTTGCGCGCCTGAAGGGAAAACTGAAGGAGTAGGCGCAATGCGCAATCGCACGAGCGGAACCTGGATGCGACGGGCCGGCGTTGTCGCCGCCGCCGTCCAGGTTCTCGTTTGTGCAGTTGCGCCCCCTGCCGCCCGCGCCGTGACGCAGCAGTCGATCGCGACGTTCGACGTGCGGACGTCGCCGCCCGCGATTCCGGACGAGAAGAAGCTGCGCGATCTCGAGGACGAGGCCCTCGAGGAGGTGAACGACGAGCGCCGCGACGCAGGCATTCCGCTGCTCAGGATGTCGCCGGATTTGAGCCGGCTCGCGCGCGAGTACAGCCGCGAGATGGTAGAACGGGGGTTTTTCGATCACCAGGATCCGGACGGCCTCCGCGTGGATACGCGGGCGAGCCGGGCCGGCATCACCTGGCAGTTCATCGGCGAGAACATTGCGCGGAACCGCGGGTTTCGAAACCCTGCCAACACGGCGGTCAAGGAATGGATGAAGAGCGCCGGGCACCGCGAGAACATCCTCAACGACCGGTACGTCGAGACCGGGATCGGCGCGTGGATCGCACCGGACCGGACCGTCTACTTTACGCAGATCTTCGTACAGCGAACCTAGACCGGCGATTCAGCAGGTCCTTCGCCGAAATGCCCCATTACACAGGTTCCCGCCCGTCCCAATCTGGTCGTTAGCCCGCAACTTCAGCGTTTGCAACAATAATGCCAACTGTCAGCCTGCCGTCGTTTGCCAAGATCAACTGGACGCTGGACGTGCTCGGGAAGCGACCCGACGGCTATCACGAGCTGCGCACCATCTATCAGACCGTGGGACTTGCCGATGCGCTAACGGTTGAACTGACGGAATCGCCCGGCGTCGAGGTTGCGACGGACGGCGCGGGCGTGCCCGACGGCGCCGGAAACCTCGCACATCGGGCAGCGAGCGGATTTCTGGAGATCGCGGGCCTGAGTGCGTCCAGGGGCGCCAGGATATTCATTCGAAAGGAAATACCGGCCGGCGGCGGCCTCGGAGGCGGAAGCAGCAATGCCGCGACGACGATCGTTGCGTTGCAGCACCTGACCGGCCGCCGGCTGCCGGACGACCGCCTGTTTCGGCTGGCATCGTCGCTTGGCGCGGACGTCCCGCTGTTTCTGATTGGTGGAACGGTTCTCGGCGTGGGCCGGGGCGACGAGGTCTACGCGCTTCGCGATGCGCCGCCGGCGCACCTGGTCGTGGCAAATCCGGGCCTCCACGTCGACACCGCAACTGTCTTTCGGAGTTACGGTTCCGAGTTGACACCCCGGAACCCCTCGGCTAGTATGCTCTCTTTTCTGTCCGCCCTCCGAATCAATGCTTCGCCGACTGTGGTGGGTAACGATCTGGAGCAGGCGGTCGTGAAGGACCACCCAAGGGTCGGCGACGCGCGTTCGGCGCTCCTTGGGGCAGGCGCCGTGACAGCCTGGATGACGGGCAGCGGAGCCAGCGTGGTCGGGATCTTTGAGAGTGTCGGGGCAGCCGTGAGTGCGGTGGAGCAGCTCGAGGAACAGGGATTCTGGGCTCGCGCGGTCGAGACGATCGACCGCCGCTCGTACACCGGCGCCCTGGGGCTGTAGCCGGCTCGTGGCCGGCTGCGCCGTTGAGATGTCTTGGGGTGTAGCCAAGTGGTAAGGCACCGGTCTTTGGAACCGGCATTCGGAGGTTCGAATCCTCCCGCCCCAGCTGGACGGGGATCGGTGATCGGGGTTCGACCGAGTCGTTCCCCTGTCCCGGTCCCTGGAAGATTTATGTCAAGCGGTCTGAAGGTATTTTCTGGAAACGCGAACCCGGTTCTCGCCGGCGACGTGTGCCGTGCCCTGGGTATCGAGCTCGGGCAGGCGCAGACCAGCCGTTTCTCGGACGGCGAGTTCAACTTCCAGATTCTCGAGAACGTGCGCGGAGAGGACTGCTTCCTCGTCCAGCCCACGTGCCCGCCTGTTGACCAGAACATTCTCGAGCTGCTGATCATGATCGACGCCTTCTGCCGGTCGTCGGCGTCGAGGATCACCGCCGTCATTCCGTACTACGGCTATGCGCGAAAGGACCGCAAGGACAAACCGCGCGTGCCGATCTCGTCAAAGCTCGTCGCCAACCTCGTCGTCCAGGCGGGCGCCGATCGCGTGCTCTGCATGGACCTGCACGCGGGACAAATCCAGGGCTTCTTCGATATCCCCGTCGATCACCTCTTCGCGGCGCCGGTGCTGGTTGGGTACTTTCAGAACCTCGGCGTGAAGGACCTGACGGTCGTCGCACCGGACGCGGGCGGCGTGGAGCGCGCTCGCGCGTATGCGAAGCGGCTGGACGCGGACCTCGCGATCGTCGACAAGCGGCGCGACAAGGACAAGGCGAACCACGTCGACATCCTCAACGTCATCGGCGACGTCGAGGGAAAGAACTGTCTGATCGTCGACGACATGATCGACACGGCAGGCACGCTGACCCAGAGCGCCCAGGCACTGAAGGACAACGGCGCGCTGGACGTCTACGCGAGCGCCACGCACGCGGTATTCTCGGGTTCGGCCTGCGAGCGCATCGCACAGTCCGTGCTCAAGGAAGTCGTCGTCACCAATACGATCCCACACAAATCCGAGGCGTGCGACACGGGCAAGGTGACCTATCTGAGCGTCGCCGACCTGCTCGCCGAGGCAATCGCGTCGATACACGACGAGACCTCGGTCAGCCGTCTGTTCATTTAAGCAAGGAGAGTAGCAATTCCATGATTACAGATACCGTCCTCCAGGCAGTTCCGCGCGAAGATCGCGGCAAGAATGCCTCGCGCCGGCTGCGCGCCGATGGCCGGATTCCGGCGTCGGTATACGGCCAGTCGCTCGATCCGATTCCGGTCTCGGTCAACGCTCGCGAGCTCGGCGTCATCCTGCGATCCGACAGCGGCATCCACTCGATCTTCACGCTGTCGATCGACGGCCGCGATTCGACGCCGGTCAAGATCCACGACTATGCGCTCGATCCGGTGACGAACAAGCTGCTCCACATGGACCTGATGCGCATCTCGATGACCGACAAGACGCAGGTGTCCGTGCCGCTCGAGTTCACGGGTGAACCCGTGGGCGTGCGCGTCGAAGGCGGCATGCTCGAGGTGCAGATCCACGAGGTCGACGTCGAGTGCCTTCCGCGCGACATTCCCCAGCACATCGCCGTGGACGTCAGCGAACTGAAGTCCGGCGATCAGCTGTTCGTCAGAGATCTCGTCGTCGACACGGACAACGTCACGATCCTGGCGGATCCGGACCAGCTCGTGCTTGCGATCACAGCCGCACGCGCGGTCGAAGCGCCGGCCGAAGAGACACCGACCCCGACGCCTCCGCCCGCAGCGTCGTAACGTTCGAATGAAGCTTGTCGTTGGCCTGGGGAATCCCGGGGCTGAATATGAATGCACGCGCCACAATCTGGGTTTCCTGCTCGTCGACCTCCTGGC
>JBGAKX010000196.1:0-6697 GCA_044224215.1 Blastocatellia bacterium | reverse complement strand
CGCCGGACGACGTCCAGCGCGTCGCGCGGACTATATTCCGGACGTCGCAGCTCACAACCGGCTGGTTCGTTCCGACGCGCGTCGACGACGAGGCGGGTCTGCTGGCAACGGTGCGTGAAGACGGCGATGCACCCGCCACGACCGAGCCCGAGGAACCAACCGGCGCCGAGGCTGAACCCGGGCGCGTCGCCGGGCCGGTCGCCGCGATCGGGCGCGCCCGTTCGAACGGCCCCGTTGCAACGGCATTCGGCGATCGCGCGCGGCGCGCGGTCCTCGACAATGGCGCCGTCGTCGTCGCGCTCGAGCATCGTGCGGATCCGACGGTCGCGATACGCGCGCACGTGCGAGCGGGCGCCTGGTACGCGGGCGACGAACGGCTGCTCGCCGACATTGCGGCTCGGATGTTGCGGCGCGGAACGGCGCGTCGATCGGCATTTCAGTTCGCCGAGGATCTCGAATCGCTCGGCGCCGCGGTTGGCGTGTCGGCGGGTGCGTTCGCGGTGGACGTGCGTGCTCACGCGCTCGCCGAGGATGCCGCGACGGTCCTCGCCGCGCTTGCCGAAATGCTCAGGGAGCCGGTGTTTCCGGAGGCGGAACTCGACAAGGTCAAGGCCGAAGTCGCGGCCGAGATCCGTCAACAGCAGGATTCCACCACGGACCGCGCGTTCGAGCGACTGACGCAGCTGACGCTCCCGCGGAAGCATCCGTACTTCGAACCGCCCGCATCAGAACTGCTCGCCGAGCTCGAATCGATCACGACCGGGCGAATCCGCGACTTCTACGCCGCGCATTACACCGGCGCGGCGCTCTCGCTGGCCGTCGTCGGCGACGTCTCGTCGGACGACGTGCTCGCCGCGGCGGCAACGCTCTTTGGCGATTGGCCTGGAGCGCGTCCCGGCGAGATCGCGCTCGAACGCATCGAACCGGTGCCAGGCCGTCGCGACGTGGTCCGGATGGACGACAAGGCAAACGCGGACGTCGCGATCGGACTTGCGGCGCGCCTGCGGCGTCGCGATCCGGACTATCTTGCCGCTGCCATCGGGAATGCGGTGCTTGGCCAGTCGACGCTCTCGTCGAGGCTTGGCGTCCGCGTCCGCGACCGCGAGGGGCTGACGTACGGCATCTCGTCCCGTTTTCTCGGGGCAACGCTCGTGGACGGGCTGTGGGTCACGTCGGTCACGGTCCAGCCGTCGAACGTGGAGCGCGCGATCGCGTCGACGCTCGACGAGATCGGCCGGACGCTCGCCGACGGCGTCACGACGGCCGAGGTCGACGCGTTGAAATCCAACTTTGCAGGAACGTTCAAGGTCGGTCTGGCAACCAACGCGGGTATCGCGGGACGTCTGCTCGACGCCGAGTTCTACGAATTCGGACCGGGTTACCTGGACGCCTTCCCCGGCGAGGTCGCGCTCGTCACGCACGACGACGTGAACGCGGCGCTCCGGCGCCACATCCTCCTCGACCGGCTCGTGACCGTCATCGCCGGCGACGTTGCGTCGTAGACGCGCGGCGGCGAGCTGTTACGACCCGGCGCGCGCCTTGAACTTGACGAGACCGTCGATCACTTCGACCGTGAACTCGATCTCGTCGCAGTGCAGCTTGGCGCGAATCTGCGTGACCTGCGTCTCGATGATCTGCTGGAACTTGTCGAACGAGAGGTCCTGACGCGAGTCGCCGCAGCTCTGACGAGCGCGCACGAGGTACTCGTACAACTCGCGAACGCGCTCGCCCTCGTTACTCGGGTCGGCACACCGCACCGAGGCGATGGAAAAGTCGCTGCTCGCCACGACTGGCTGGTCGTCCGGCAACAGCGGAAGGTCGCGCTCGCGGCCACCCTCCTCCTTGTCCTTGATCGTTCGTCGCCATAACTCGTTGTACACGTTGAACCTGGCGACGAGGCTGTTGTACCGGAACCGCTGGCCAAAGTTCATGCCCTTCGTGTCGTAGAGCCGTTTGATGAGCGACTGCACCCGATACTTCAGATCGAACGGCGGACGCGGCGTCCCGCCGTTGAAGTAGATGTCGAACTCGATCTTCAGCTTGCGGATGTCCTCCTCAAGCTTGCTGAGCTGCTCGTCAATGGTAAGAGTGATGCTCACTCGATCCCCTATCGACCGGTCTCGAAACAACGTTGAAGAGGTGTATACTCGCCAAAGATTCAGTGTAGTGAGAGCTTTCGAGGAGTGTCAAGGAACCGCCGCGGCACCGTTTGCGGGTGAATTTCCGGTTCGCCGCCGCGCGTTCGTCAGCCGATGACAAAAGAGCTTCTGCGAGCAATTCCCGCCGTCCACGAGCTCCTCGACATGGACGAGGGACGGCTGCTGGCCGCGAGGACCAGCCGCGAACACGCGCGCGACCGGCTGCGCGCGGCTCTTGATCTGGTTCGCGTGGAGATCGCGGCGGGGCTGCTCGACGTGGATCCGGCGGAGCTCGTGTCGGCGGTGTTCGGGCGCGCCGCCTCGCTCGAATCGCATCCGTCGCTGCGACGTGTCATCAACGCGACAGGCGTGGTGCTTCACACGAACCTCGGCCGCGCGCCGCTCTCGGACCGGGCGATCCGGGCCGTCTCGATGGTCGCCGGCGGCTACTCGAATCTCGAATACGACCTCGACGCGGGCCGGCGGGGGCGCCGCGACTCACACGGCGAGTCGGTGCTCTGCGATCTCGTCGGCTGCGAAGCTGCAGTGGTCGCGAACAACAATGCCGCGGCGGTCATGCTCGTGCTGAACACGCTGGCATCGGGTGGCGAGGTCATCGTCTCGCGCGGCGAACTGGTCGAGATCGGCGGCGGATTTCGCGTCCCCGAAGTCCTCGAGCGAGCCGGTTGCACGCTGCGCGAAGTGGGAACGACGAACCGAACGCGGGTTGAGGACTATGAGGCCGCGATCAACGAACGCACGCGCGTCCTCCTGAGGGTCCATCCGAGCAACTTCCGGATCATCGGATTCACGTCGCGCCCGGACGCGCGCGATCTGGCCGACGTTGCGCGCCGCCACAGCCTGCCGTTCGTCGACGACCTCGGCTCGGGCTGCATGTTCGACGCGCCGTTGCTCGGGCTCGGCGACGAGACGCGTGTCGCGGACGCCATCGCGGCGGGCGCCGACATCGTCACGTTCAGCGGCGACAAGCTGCTTGGCGGACCGCAGGCCGGAATTATCACGGGCCGCGCGGCACTTGTGGAACGAATACGCAGAAACCCGCTGATGCGGGCGCTGCGCGTGGACAAGATGGTCTATGCGGCGCTCGAAGCGACGCTCGCGGCATACGTCGAGGGCCGCGCGACTGCCGAAATTCCGGCATTGCGAATGCTCGCGATGCCAGTCGAGGAGATCCGGAGCCGCGCGTCGGCGCTTGCAGGCCGCATCGCCCTGGTTGCGCCGGCGCTGCGGGTCACGCTCGAGGATGGCCGGTCGGTTCCAGGGGCCGGGTCGGCGCCCGGCATCGACCTGCCCACGGTACTCGTCGCGATCGAACACCCCGACCTGCCGGCCGAAGCGCTCGCCGGTCGGCTTCGCACGGCGCCGACACCCGTCATCGGACGAATCGAAAACGACCGGCTGGTGCTCGATCTGAGGACCGTGCCGGAGGCGGACGAACCGCTGCTCGTCGACGCACTTCTTGCGGCCGGCACGCCGGCCTAGTTCCAATAGACCCGACAGTTTTGGTCGTCAACGCCGTGCTATACTGCGGGGTTGAGTAGGTGTTCCTATTCTTCGAATTACAAGGGATGCATCGTTATGAGCACTTCTACGGTTCCCGATCCTCCCGTCAGCCACGACATACAGGAACTGGACACGGTCACCATCCGTTTTGCCGGCGACTCGGGCGATGGAATGCAGCTGACCGGCACGCAGTTCACCAACACGACGGCAATCGTCGGCAACGACATCAGCACGCTTCCTGACTATCCTGCCGAGATCCGCGCGCCGGCCGGTTCGCTGCCGGGTGTGTCGGGGTTCCAGATCAACTTCTCGAACCGCGACATCCGAACGCCCGGCGATGCACCCGACGTGCTCGTCGCCATGAACCCCGCGGCACTGAAGGTGAACCTCCCGGATCTCGTCGAACACGGGATGATCATTGTCAACACCGACAGTTTTGGCGCTGGCAACCTCAAGAAGGCCGGCTACACGGTCAGCCCGCTCGAGGACGACACGCTCGCCGGCTTCAAGGTCTTCCAGATTCCGATCACGACGCTCACCGATCGCGCGCTCGAGAGTGTCGGCCTCGGCAAGAAACTCGTCGACCGGTCAAAGAACTTCTTTGCGCTTGGCTTGATGTACTGGCTCTACGATCGGCCGATCGAGCCGACCGTCGAGTGGATCCACGCGAAGTTCACCAAGACGCCCGATGTCGCGCGCGGCAACGAGCTTGCGGTGCGCGCCGGCTACAACTTCGGCGACACGACCGAGATGTTCCACACGCACTACCGCGTGCGGAAGGCCGAGATCGCGCCCGGAACCTATCGCAAGATCACCGGCAACGAGGCGACGGCGATCGGCTTTGTCACTGCGGCACAGCTCGCGGGACGGCCACTGTTCTACGGCAGCTATCCGATCACGCCCGCGTCCGACATTCTGCACGAGCTGTCGCGTCACAAGAACTTCGGCGTGAAGACGTTCCAGGCCGAAGACGAGATCGCCGCGGTGTGCGCAGCGATCGGTGCGTCGTTCTGCGGCCAGATCGGTCTGACGGGAACGAGCGGCCCGGGCGTCGCGCTCAAGTCGGAGGCAATCGGCCTCGCCGTCTCGACCGAGCTGCCGCTCGTCATCATCAACGTGCAGCGCGGCGGTCCATCGACGGGCCTCCCGACAAAGACCGAGCAGGCTGACCTCTTCCAGGCCGTGTATGGCCGCAACGGCGAGTGCCCTGTCGCGGTGCTCGCGCCCGCGACTCCAGCGGAGTGCTTCACGCTGGCGATCGAGGCGGTCCGGCTCGCCGTGAAGCACATGACGCCGGTGTTCTACCTCTCGGACGGCTACCTCGCGAACGGCGCCGAGCCGTGGCGGCTGCCCGAGATGGACGATCTTCCGCAGATTCCGATCACGTTTGCGACCGATCCTGACACGTTCAGGCCATTCCGGCGCGACCCAGAGACGCTGGCGCGGCTGTGGGCGATCCCCGGCACGCCCGGGCTCGAGCACCGAATCGGCGGCATCGAGAAACAGGACGTCACCGGAAACGTCTGCTACGACCCGGACAATCACGAGCTCATGTGCAAGTTGCGCGCCGAGAAGATCGCGCGCATTGCCGACGACCTGCCTCCGATCGAGATATTCGGCGAGCCGGAGGGCGAGGTGCTTGTCATCGGCTGGGGTTCGACGTACGGGTCGATCACGACGGCCGTCGAACAGCTCCGGGCGGATGGCAAACCGGTTTCGTCGATCCACCTGCGCTACCTGAACCCGTTCCAGAGCGATCTCGGGCAGATCATCTCGCGGTTCTCGCGCGTGCTTGTCCCCGAGATGAATCTCGGTCAGCTTGCGACGATGCTGCGGTCGACGTTCCTCGTCGACGCCGTGCCGCTGTCAAAGGTGATGGGCCGGCCGTTCGAGATTTCGGAGATCAAGGGTGCGGTCGACGGCCTGCTCGCGGGCCAGGGAGTGAAGAAATGAGCACATCCAACACCGAACACAACACGTCCGGAACGCCGGTACCGCTGACCAAGAAGGACTTTGTCACGGACCAGGAGGTCCGCTGGTGCCCGGGGTGTGGCGACTATTCGATCCTGGCGTCCGTGCAGCGCGTGATGCCGGACCTCGGCATTCCGCGTGAAAAGATGGTGTTCGTATCGGGCATCGGATGTTCCAGCCGGTTTCCGTACTACATGAACACCTATGGATTTCACTCGATCCATGGAAGGGCCCCTGCGGTCGCGACGGGCATCAAGGTTGCGGACCCGAGTCTGAGCGTCTGGATCGCCACGGGCGACGGCGACGGCCTGTCGATCGGCGGAAACCACCTGATCCACACCCTCAGGCGAAACGTCGACCTCAAGATCATCCTGTTCAACAACAGGATCTACGGGCTGACCAAGGGGCAGTATTCGCCGACGTCCGAATTCGGGAAGCACACCAAGTCGACGCCGATGGGTGTGATCGACTATCCCATCGAGCCGACGACGCTGGCGCTCGCGGCCGAGGCGACGTGGGTCGGCCGCTCGACCGACACCGATCCCAAGCACCTTGCGCTGATGGTGGAGCGCATGGCGCGACACAAGGGCGCGGCGTTCCTCGAGGTCTACCAGAACTGCAACATCTTCAACGATCACGCCTTTGACGACTTCAAGGAGAAGGCGGTGAAGGACGAGCGAATGCTCGAACTTGTCCACGGCAAGCCGATGACGTTTGCAAAGGGCACCAAGGGGATTCGGCTCAACGGGTTCACTCCCGAGGTCGTAGAGATCGGCGAAGGCAGCCGGTTCACCGAAGACGACCTTCTCGTGCACGACGAGGGACTGCACAACACCACGCTCGCGACGCTGCTCACGCGGATGCAGTATCCGGAGATGCCGGTCGCCGTGGGCGTGTTCCGCGCGATCGATCGTCCGACGTATGACGAGATGCTCGCCGGGCAGATCGAAAAGGCGCGCAAGCGCACGGGTCCGGGTGACCTGCACAAGCTGATCTACTCGGGCGACGTGTGGACGGTGGAGTAGCAAAGTGCGAAAGCGCCGTCGCGACCTTCGGTCTTGCCG
>JBGAKX010000018.1:9711-50407 GCA_044224215.1 Blastocatellia bacterium | reverse complement strand
GCCGCGCGAAGTGCTCGACTCCGACATTGCCGCGCGCGTTCGCATCATCGCGCTTGCGCCGCCGCGCGATGCCCTCTACGAGCGGATCAACGTCCGGACCGACGCGATGTTTGCCGCGGGTCTCGTCGACGAAGTTCGGTCGCTCGTCGAGGCCGGTTTGCCACCGGACGCCAAGGCGCTCGGCGCACACGGCTATCGTCGCGTTGTCGAGCATCTCGCAGGTCGTCGAACGCTCGCGGCCGCGATCGAGCAGACAAAACTCGACACGCGACACTACGCAAAACGGCAGTGGACGTGGTGGCGCGGAACAAGGGGCGTGTCGTGGATTCACGACTTCGGCTTTTCACAGGCTGCGCTCGAGGAGGCAATTCTTTACCTCACCCAGCGGATCACGTAGACTCGACTCGAGCCGCCCTCAAAGCACGACTTGCACGACAAAGACTCGATCGAATGGGTGTGAACGTAGACGACCGTGCCGTGTCTCCGTCGATTGGCCTGAAATCCGCAGTGGCCATTGCCCACCCGCTCGCGTTCAAGCTCGATCACATCCACTCCGCGCTCGACAGTAGCGCAGAGACGCCACTGCTCCTGATCCAGGCGCCGTCGGGGTACGGCAAGACGACGCTTCTCTCGTTCGTCGCCGCGGAGCACGGCCCGTCCGCACGGTGGCTGCGGCTTGACGAGAACGACCGGTCGTTGAACTCGATGATCTCGTCGCTCGTGTCGGCGATCTATGGATGGCCCGTGCCGCGCCCCGAGATCGTCTCCGACGTAAAGGAGGCGGCCAAGTGGATCGTCGGCGCGGTGGCGGAGCTCGCGATCACGTCGATCATCCTTGACGACTACGAATCCGTCGCGACGTCCGACGAAGTCAACGAACTGATCGAGGCGGTCGCCGAGAAGCTTCCCCCGCACGTGCGGATCATCGTGGCGTCCGAAACCGCCCCCGGGTTCCTGAAGCGCGCGCGGCTTCGGCAGATGATTGCGGAGCTGGACGTGTCGGACCTCAGGTTCGATGCCGACGACGTGGCGCGCTACATCCGCGAGGTTCACAAGTACGAGATCACCGACGCTGCGGCGTCGTCGATTGCTCGACGCTCGGGCGGCTGCGCTGCGATCGTGAATCTCGTGGGCCAGCTGTGCCACAACCTGCCCACCTACCTTCGCGTGGACTTCGAGGCCATTCCGCTCGGTCCATCCGACGAACACGTCACTGTCCTGTTGCGCGAAGTGCTGTCCCGCGGCGGCCATCCGCCGGCGCGCGCTGCTCGCTACCTTGTGCAGTGCCTCGTCGGGCTGCCGGGCGGATCGAGCCCGGGTGACGCGCTCCTCGATTTTCTTGAGGAGCGCCACTGTCTCGCGCAGGGCTATAACACGGACCCCCCGTTCGTTGCCGGGCATCGCATGCTCGCGGCCCTCGCCGAGCGGCTCTAGGTTGGGTCACACGGCGACGGCTTCCTCGTATTCGCCGAAGACGCGGCGCAGCCTGTCCGAGATCTCGCCTACGGTCGCATACGCTTCGGCGGCTTCGAGTATCCGCGGCATCACGTTGTCGGTCGAGCGCGCCGCCGCCTCCACGCCGTCGAGCGCCGCGTCGACGCGAGCCGCGTCGCGCCACGCGCGCACGTCGCGCAACCGCTGCACCTGTTCGCGCTCCGACGCCGGATCGATGTGCAGCGTCTGCGGATGCACCTCGCTCTCGACCGTGAACTTGTTCACCCCGACGAGCACCTGCTCGCCATGTTCGATCTCGAGTTGCGCCTGGTACGCGGCATCCTGGATCTCGCGCTGAATGTAGCCGCACTCGATCGCCGAGAGCGTGCCGCCCATGTCGTCGATCTTGCGGATGTACTCGGCCGCGAGCCGTTCCAGCTCGGTCGTGAGCGCCTCGATCGCGTACGAGCCTGCCATCGGGTCGCACGTGTCCGCGACGCCGGATTCGTGCGCAATGACCTGCTGGGTCCGCACCGCAAGCAGCGCCGCCTCGGCCGTGGGAAGGCCAAGCGCCTCGTCGCGCGAGTTCGTGTGCAATGACTGTGTGCCCCCGAGGACCGCTGCCAGCGCCTGGAGCGTCACACGCACGACGTTGACGTCGGGTTGCTGCGCCGTGAGCGTCGAACCGGCGGTCTGCGTGTGGAATCGCATGACTTGCGCCCGCGGGTTCTTCGATCCGAACCGGTCGCGCATGATGCGCGCCCACAGGCGGCGTGCTGCACGGAACTTCGCGATCTCCTCGAGAAAGTTGTTGTGCGCGTTGAAGAAGAACGACAACTGGGGGGCAAACGCATCGACGTCGAGGCCGTAGTCGATCGCCGCCTGCACGTACGCGATGCCGTCGGCCAGCGTGAACGCGATCTCCTGCGCAGCCGTCGAGCCCGCCTCACGGATGTGATAGCCGGAGATCGAGATCGTGTTCCACCGTGGAACCTCCCGTGCGCAGAAGTCGAAGATGTCCGTCACGATCCGCATGCTCGCCCGTGGCGGATAGATGTAGGTCCCCCGCGCGATGTACTCCTTGAGGATGTCGTTCTGGACGGTGCCGGAAAGCTCGCTTGACGCGACGCCCTGCTTGCGGCCGACCGCGATGTACATCGCAAGCAGTACGCCGGCCGTCGCGTTGATCGTCATCGACGTCGAAACCTTGTTGAGCGGGATCGCGTCGAACAACGTCTCCATGTCAGCGAGCGAATCGATCGCGACGCCTACCTTGCCGACTTCGCCAGCCGCCAGCGGATTGTCGGAGTCGAGTCCGATCTGCGTCGGAAGGTCAAACGCGACCGACAGTCCCATGGTTCCCTGTTCGAGCAGGTAGCGGTACCTGCGATTCGACTCTGCGGCCGTGGCAAAGCCCGCGTACTGCCGCATCGTCCAGTGGCGGCCGCGGTACATCGTCGGATGAGGGCCTCGCGTGTACGGAAACTGGCCGGGATCGGCCAGGTCGTGCGCGTAGTCGAGCTCCGCGACGTCCTCGGGCCGATAGGTCCGCTCGATCGTAATGCCGGACGAGGTCTTGAACTCGTCGCGGCGCTCCTTGGGTGAACTCATTGGATTGCTCCGTCGCGAAGTGCGAACGAGTCAGGCTAGCACAATTTCACCTGCCCCTCACATTGCGAGTGGCGACACGGGCTAGGCGCGTTTCTTGACTGTGCCGTAGGCGTCGTCTATGCTCCCGCTCTTTCAATCTGCCTACTGGAGAGCCTATGAAGATCCATGAGTATCAGGCAAAGGCGCTGCTTGCCCGGCACGGTGTGAAGATCCCCCGCGGCGAGGTTGCGACGACCGTCGACGAGGCCGTGGCGATATCGGGCCGCCTGGGTCTGCCGGTCGTCGTCAAGGCGCAGATCCACGCCGGCGGGCGCGGAAAGGGCGGCGGCGTCAAGCTCGCACGCACCGAGGACGAAGTCCGGGACGCTGCGTCGAAGATCCTCGGGATGAACCTCGTCACGCACCAGACCGGGCCGGAGGGCCGCCTCGTGCAGACCCTGCTCGTGGAAGAGGGGCTGCGGATCAAGAAGGAGTTCTATCTGGGCATCGTGCTCGACCGCGCCATCTCGAAGCTCGTCTTCATGGCGTCGAGCGAAGGCGGAATGGATATCGAAGAGGTCGCCGCGACCCATCCCGAGAAGATCATGAAGGAGGTCATCGACCCGACCGTCGGTCTGCAGCCGTTCCAGGCGCGCAAGCTCGCGTTCGGGCTCGGCATTCCTGCCGAACTTGTCGGCAAGGCCACCAAGTTCATGGTCGCGCTCGCAAACGCGTATTCGGATTCGGACGCGAACCTCGCGGAGATCAATCCGTTCCTCCTGACCGAGGACGGCGAACTGTACGCGCTCGACGCGAAGATCGGTTTTGACGACAACGCGCTCTACCGGCACAAGGAGTATGCCGAGCTGCGAGACCTGAACGAGGAGGAGCCGCTCGAGATCGAGGCGTCAAAGCACGACCTCAACTACATTAAGCTCGACGGCACGATCGGGTGCATGGTCAACGGCGCGGGTCTGGCGATGGCGACGATGGACATCATCAAGCTTGCAGGCGCCGAGCCTGCGAACTTCCTCGACGTTGGCGGCGGCGCCAGCCAGGAGCGGGTCGAGAACGCCTTCAAGATCATCCTCGCCGATCCTGCGGTAAAGGCGGTCCTGATCAACATCTTTGGCGGCATCGTTCGCTGCGACATGGTGGCGTCCGGCGTCGTCGAAGCCGTCCGCAAGGTTGGCGTCCAGATCCCCGTGGTCGTGCGGCTCGAGGGCACGAACGTTGAAAAGGGGCGCGAGGTCCTGGCGACGTCCGGCCTGAATTTCACGGTCGCGAACGGCATGGCGGACGCCGCACAAAAGGTCGTCGCTGTGTCGACCGGCGCCTGATCCACGATACGTCGGCCGGAAGCGCCCCGAACCTCTCGGTGGAGGTTTCGGGGCGTTTTCGTATCAGCCGCACTTCGAACGGCCTCATTCCAAACGCAATGATTCCGCAAGGCTTGCGGGCGCAACCCGTGCCGTTGCTGCCACATCTGACCACGAACCGTCTGATATAATCCCCGGGTTATCGGGCGAGCCAAAGTACTTTTTCACTGGAGTCTTGATGATTCACCGGAGCCGGACCGCACGCAGCCTTCTCGTCGTTCTGACATTCGCGATTCTCGTACCGACGCACATCGACGTCACGACGCGCGCCGCGCAAACTCTCCCTCAAGCTGCTGTAGACAAAACAGTTACAGACGCCGTTGACTCGTTGCGTCTGACGCGGGACGTCCGGCATCTCCGAATCGATCAACGATCGGGTCACGTTGCGGCGCTCTTTGGCGATCTCGGCTCGCTTCCATCGCTGCAGGACGCCGCAAAGACGGGTCTCGCGGCGACGCCCGACGAGGCGCTGGCATTCGTGTCGCAGTTTGCTGGAGCGCTGTCGGATCAGGAACCCGCGTCGTCACTGTCGCTCGAGCGCGAAACGACCTCGCCGCTCGGCACGCGGTTCCGATTCACGCAGCACGTCGGCGAATGGCCGGTGTTCGACGCGGCACTCGCCGTGCACGTCAATCGAACCGGTGAGGTGTTCGCTGTCACGAGCTCGATGAAGTCGGGTCTCGATCCCGCAATCGCCGGAGTCCGGCCGGCAATCGACGCCCGCGAAGCGTTCGACATGGCGACGGCGGTCGTTGGCGTCACGGCCGATCGCGTGCGCACCGCGGATGTCGTGCCCTCGCAGCTTGGCGTCGTTGCCTCGGGAACCGGTCGTCTTGCGTGGCGTGTCGTCGTGCCCGCTGCGAATCCGTACGGTCAATGGGCGGTGATGATAGATGCGGTGACGGGCGAGCCCATCGGCGAGCCCGAGTCGCTGGTCCTGTCGGCGGGAACGGCCAAAGTGTTCGTTCCCAACGCAATCGTGTCGACTGGAGACACGAACCTGACCGACCAGAACAACGCTGCGAGCGCTGTTCCCGAGTCCTCCTACTCGACCGTGAACCTTCCGGGGCTCGACACGTCCGGTTTTGTCACGGGCACGTACTGTTCGACCGACCGGACGTCGAGCCGCGTGAATGCGCAGAATGGCGACTTCACGTCGCTCCGCCGGAACGATCGCGGCTTTGACGAAGTCGAAGCATACTGGGCGATCGACGCCGCCCAGCGCTACATCCAGAATTCGCTTGGCATCAACAACGCCGCCAACTACCAGATCCACGTGGCAGTGCACGCATTCGCCGACGACAATTCGAATTACTCGTCGGCCGGTGGCGGCACCGGCATTCTCAACTTTGGCGACGGTGGAGTCGACGACTCGCAGGATGCCGAGATCGTCTGGCACGAGTACGGCCATGCGGTGCTCGACAACCAGGCCCAGATCAGCTTCAACGGTGAATCCGGCGCGATCCATGAAGGGTGGGGCGACTACCTCGCGGCGACAATGTCGACGACCGTGCCAGGCGACAGCCGGTTCTATCCGACGATCGGCGAATGGGACGCGTCGTCGTACGACTTCCACGACCCGCCGTATCTTAGGCGCGTTGACGGCACGAAGCAGTATCCGCGCGACGTCCGCGGCGAAGTCCACGACGACGGCGAGATCTGGTCCGCGTGCCTGTGGGGAATCCACACGGCACTCGGCCGCCAGACCGCGGACTCGATCATCTTCAACGGAAACGAGCTCTTCCCATCGAGCGTCACGTTCGAGGACGGCGCCGCGGCGATGGTCGAGGCTGACCAGCAGCTCTTTGGCGGCTCGCACGCGGCGGCGATTTCGGCAGCGTTCGCCGCGCACGGCATACAGGTCGTCGCGTCATCGCCCGCAATCTCCTCGGTCAAGCGGAACAACGGCAAGCTGGTCGTCAACGGATCGAACTTCCTGACCGGGTCCGCGGTTATCGAGATCAACGGCACGGCGCTTGGATCGATGAAATACCCCAAAAACTTCCGGCACCAGGGCATCAGCACGCGGATTACCTCCAAGGATCCGGCGGTCGGGGGACTTGGCTCGGGCGTACCTGTGCAGATCACCGTCCTCAATCCCACGACGGGGACGAGGTCGGCTCCGTTTGCGTTCACCCCCTGATGCGCCTCCTCGATCGATACCTGATTCGTGAGATCGTTCCGTACGTTGTCCTGACGCTTGTCCTGCTGACGTCGGTCATCTTTCTTCACGAAGCGAATCGATTCTCGGAACTGTTCATCGTCTTCTCTCGAAACGGCCTTCCAACGGGGCCGCTCTTCCTCGTCGTCGCGGCCGTATTGCCGCAGGTGCTCCTCTACACAATTCCGATCTCGCTGCTGATCGGCGTCCTTGTCGGTCTCGGCCGGCTCTCGGGTGACAGCGAGATCACCGCGATGCGCGCGAGCGGCGTCAGCCGCCGGCACCTGATGATTCCGCTGCTCGCCGTCGGCATCGTTGCGGCCGGCGTCATGACGTTTCTGACGTTCGAGGCCGCGCCGGCCGCAGAGAAACGGATCGATGCGCTCAAGAACACAAAGGGCGACCTGATCTACCAGGGCCTCGCGACGCAGATCAAGCCGAGGATCTTCGAGGAGTCGATACCCGGCAAGGTCTTCTACATTCAGGACATCGATCGCCGCACGAACGAGTGGCGCAACATATTCATCGCGGACTCGTCGACCGACGACAACCCGGATGACGTTCGGATCTACACGGCGCGAACGGGCCGCCTCACGAGCCCCGTGAACAATGAAGAGCTCCCCGAGTTCCACCTCTTCAACGCGCAGGCGCATACCGCGTCGAACGTGAAGGAGCGCAGAAAGCTCGATTACTCGGTACAGAACGCCGAGAAGCTGACCATCCAGTTCCAGTCGCAGCCTGAAGCCGAATCGGCCGGACCGGTCGCGGAGCCGCTTCCGGCGCTCAACGAGATGGACATCTCGACGCTGACGGCGTATGCCGCGCCGCCCGAGCAGGCCGCGGAGTACGAAACCGAGATCAACAAGCGTTTCGCCCTGCCCGTCACCTGCATCATCTTTGCCGTCATCGGGCTCGCGTTCGGCGTCTACAACCAGAGGGCTGGCCGATCGTTCGGTCTCGTCCTCGGCCTTCTGCTCACCACGATCTTCTACGTTCTGCTGCTCGGCGGCGAGAACGGCGCGCGAAACGGCGCGCTCCCACCGTGGCTTGGCGTGTGGGGGCCGAACATGCTGTTCGCCGGATTCGGTCTGTGGACCACGTTTCGCCACGGATTGCCGAACTGGGCGCAGCTCGGCGCGCTCGCCGCCGGAACGGTTCAGAGGCTTCGGGACGCGATCGAGGCGCGGGTGTCAAAGGGCCATGAGGGGCGCACGTTGTCGTGGCTGGCGTTTCCTCGGATCCTCGACCGGATGATCCTCGCCGACCTTGGCAGACACATCGTCTTTGTCGTGATCGGGATGACCGTGGTGTTCATGGTCTTCACCGTGTTCGACATACTCGGCGAGATCGTGCGCAACGGCGTGCCGTATGGCGTTGTTCTCGGTTACGTGCTCTACCTGTCGCCCCAGATCATTGCGTACATGATGCCGCTCGCAATGCTCGTCGGCGTGATGGTGACGTTCGGGCTGATGGAGAGCGGCAGCCAGATCGTGGCGTTCAAGGCGAGCGGCCAATCGATCTACCGGCTCGTCATCCCCGTGCTGGTGCTTGCGTGCGGACTGTCGATCGGCCTGTTCGCGATTCAGAACTACATCCTGCCGACGACGAACCGGCAGCAGGAGGACCTTCGCCAGCAGATTCGCAGCGGCCAGGAGCCGCCCCGCACCGTCTACCAGGTCGACCGCCAGTGGATCTTCGGGCAGCAGGACCGCATCTTTTACTACCGTCACTACGACCCGACGTCCGACTCGTTTGCGGACCTGAGCATCTTTGACCTGGACCCCACGACGTTCCAGATCACACGGCGTGTGTTTGCTTCGACGGCGACCTGGGAGCCCGGCACGCAGACGTGGCTGCTCGAATATGGATGGATGCGCACGTTCGAGGGATCGGACGTCATCCAGGCCGATGCGTTCCGGCAGCAGCGCATCCAGCTCGCCGAGCGGCCCGAGTACTTCAAGCGATCGGTCGGCGAGGCGTCGAAGCTCAACTACGAAGAGCTCAAGCACCAGATCAGCGAGCTCTCGCAGAGCGGATTCGACGTGCTCGACCTCAAGATCGACCTGCAGGGCAAGCTCGCCTTTCCGGTCACGTGCCTGATCATGGCGATCGTCGGATTGCCCTTTGCCTTCTCGGTCGGGAGGCGCGGCGCGCTCTACGGCGTCTCGGTCGGTCTCGCCATCGGGCTGCTGTTCTGGGGCGCGCTTGGACTGTTCACGCAGATGGGCCGTTACGAGATTCTTCCGCCGATCCTCGCTGCGTGGGGACCGAACATGCTCTTCGGTGCGGGCGGGCTGTATCTGTTTCTGACGACGAAGACCTGACGGCCGCGTCAGAAGTCTTCGCGCGATAGCGTCAGAATCTCGGGCGTAACCTCGCCCGCCGCAGCGATTTCGCGAGCCATCCGATCGCACTCCTCCTGTTCCGGATGTCCAGCGTGGCCCTTGGTCCACTCCCACCGCACCTTGTGCGGCGCAACCGCGCGGTCCAGCCTCGCCCAGAAATCGTGATTCATCTTGCGACGGAAGTTGCCCTTCAGCGTCTCGACGACGTACCGGCTGTCGGTCACGACATGCACGTCGCAAGGCTCGCGCAGTGATTCGAGCGCGATGCACGCCGCAACGATCTCGGCCTGGTTGTTCGTTGCGTGGCCGAGGTATTCGCCGACGGCGCGAACGTGCTTCCGTCCGGCAGCATCCTTGAACACGAGCACCGCAGCCGCGGCCGCGCGCGGCGATTGGCGACCGTTGCCGAGAGAACTGCCGTCACACACCACCGAGACCTTTTTCACCGGACCTCTCTTGCACCAACCAGCGGATTCGAAACGGGCACGAGCGGAAGCGTCAGTGTAACGGTGGTTCCGCGGCCCGGCGAACTGTCGACGGCAATGGTTCCGTTGTGCAACTCGACGATGTTTCGCGTGATCGCCATGCCGAGCCCCGTGCCACGCGCCTTGGTCGTGAAGAACGGCTCGAACAGGCGCCTGAGCGTTTCGTCGTCCATTCCCTGCCCGTGGTCCGTGACGGCGAATACCATCGCGCCCGCGGCTTCGGTTTGCCGCGCGAGCGTCACCTCGATCGACGCGCCCTCTTCACTGGCGTCCACGGCGTTGATCAGGACGTTGAGCATCGCCTTTCGAATCTCCTTGGCATCGAGCTCGACCGGGAGCGTCTCGACCGTGTGAGTCCTCACGACGCGGATCGACTTCTCGATGATCCGGTCGTCGATGCTCGCGAGCACGTCGTCGATCAGACGCCGAACGTCGACCGTTTCGGTGGTGAGCTCGATGGGTCTGGCGAACTGGCTCAGCTCGCCGACGATTCGGGTCAGGTGATCGACAGAGTTCTCGATTCTGTGCACGACGTCGAGCGCCACGTCATCGTTCGCCACGCGCAGCTCGAGCACTTGCGCGGCGAGTCCGACGCTCCCGAGCGGGTTCTTGATCTCGTGCGCAACCTGCGCCGTCATCTGCCCGACAGCGGCCAGCGCTCGACCCCGCCGGAGTTCGTCGTTTGCACGCTCTGCGTCCGTCACATCGGTCAGCGTGACGATGTGTCCGCTCGTCTCGCTCTCGATCAGGAGCGGTGCCACGCCGACGTCGAACAACCGATGCTCGCTCCCGAGCTCGAACCGTCCGAGGTAGCCGTGCGCAATCGAACCTCCGCGCGACAACGGCTCGAGCGCCTGCCGCAACGTCCGCGCCTGCACCAGCGCGCCAATGGACCGGTCCATCGCCGCATCGGCCGTCGGGATCTCGAGGACGTGCAACGCGTGCCCGTTTATTCGCGTGACGATGCCGTTGTGGTCGACGGTCAGCACCGCGCTCGTCATTCCCTCGAGCGTGCTCTCGCTCAGCCGTTTGCTCAGCCGGACCTGCGCGTACGCGCGCCGAAGCTGCTGCATGCGGCGTCGTGTCTCGACAAACGCGAGCACCGAGACGACGAGCCCCGCTGCAAGGCACACCGCCGTCGCGATTCCGATATCCCGTTGCGCAGCCTTGCGCATTGCATCGGCATCGTCCGAGAGCCTGCGCACGTCGCGCTGTGCGAGCTCCCGCAGGCCGTGCATCGCCTTGTCGAAGTCTTCGTTGACGAGATCCGTATTCGGTTCCGGCCTCGCCAGTCCTTCGGCGTACACGCCAAGGGCGCGTTCGAACTCTCGCCATTCAGGCGTGTCGCCGATGTCGAGAGTCCGGCCGCGGTCGAGGGTCTCGGCGAGGTCCTTTTCGACCGACGAGATGCGCCGCTCGACCGGCCCCGTTCGAAGATTTGCCGACCGGGCCGTCAGGAGCGTCTTGCCCTCGGCGGCGAGGAGACCTGTCTGCTCCTCAAGCCGGAAGACGATCTCGAGCGTCGCCTGGTTTCGGGCGCTGCGCTCGGTGATGGTCTCCTCGACCGCACCGATCCGGCGGATGCTGAGGTAGCCAAGGCCCGCGACGAGCACGAGCAGCACGACGAAACCGAGCGCAAATGACTCTCGCAAAAGGCGATCGCCCTCGGTGACGACAAATTCCCCATCATTGTCCGTAACTCTCGCACGAGCCATCGCTGCGTTTCCCTCTGGCGCCAGGCTGCTCAGGACAACTCCACACGCCGTGTTCGACGTGGCGGGGCGACAGCTATAATAGCCGCTGCCATGAAGATCGTAAATCTTAGCAACGCCAGTACGATAGAGACGCGCCACGGATCGGTGATCCGGCCGCTGATCGATCGGACGACGTCCGACATCACGCAGTGCAGCGTGGCAGAGGAGTCACTGCCGCCCGGGCACGCCGTCACGCCGCATTTCCACCGCGCGACGGAGGAGGTGTACTACGTCCTCGAGGGCTCGGGTGAGATGACGATTGGCGACGAGACAGAACCGGTTGCGGCAGGTGACGCCGTGTTCATCCCAACCGGAAAGTGGCACAGCCTGCGCAACACGGGTGACACGGCAATGCGGATTGTACTGGTCTGCGGACCGGCGTTCAGCCGAGCCGACGAGAACTTTCTCGAAGATTGACATCCCAAAGCCCCGAGCCTACGATGAACCCATCCAATCTCATGTTGCGCTGAAGGATCCGTTGAAGGCTGTCGAAGAACGGACGGCCGTGGCGTACGCACAACAACTTGATACCTCAGGAGTTCTGCCGCATGGCTAGACGCTTTGCTCTTCTTTCGCTCGTACTCGTCGCAACGCCGATTGTGTTTCTCGTTGGCCCTGCGGCAAGCGCTCAGGAACAGACTGTCTCGAAGGGACAAAAGCTTGCATACCTGACCAAGCCTGCGGTCGTCCGGATCTGGGACGGATATGTTGGAGAGTGGACGCTCGCAAACGGCAGCAAGATCACGACCCAATATGTCGGCAGTGGATCGGGATCGATCATCAACCCGGACGGCTATATTCTTACAAATGCTCACGTTACTGAGTTGACCCACAATGGGGACGACAAGGGCAAGGAGATCCTCTTCGAGCAGCTCGTCCGAATCCTTGCCCAGAAGGCGGGCGTCAATCCGGACCAGGCGGTCCAGGATCGCGAGGTCCTTCAGTCGGTCAGCGACAATTCGTCGCTCACCAGCTTCACGCACATTCACCATGTCGTGCTGCCGCGCGGCGACGCGTTCCCCTTTGAAAGAAAGGAGTGCGGCGCTCCGGTCGGCCAGGGCAAGGACGTGTCGGTCGTGAAGATCGAGGTGAAGAACGCGCCAACCCTCAAGATCGGCGATTCCGAGAAGGTACAGCTTCAGGACACGGTGACGGTCATCGGCTACCCGGCAGCCGCGGACACGTTCGATTCGGGTCTGCTCGACAGCAAGTCTCAGCTCGAAGCGTCGATCACCGACGGCAAGGTGTCCGCCAAGAAGAACACGTCCGACGGCGCGCCCATCCTTCAGATCAGTGCGCCGGCGACGCATGGAAACTCGGGCGGACCCGTGTTGAACGAGAACTCAGAGCAGATCGGCATGCTCACGTTCCGTGGCGACACGGTCAACGGGCAGGAGGTCTCCGGATTCGCGTTCGTGATTCCGTCGAGCACGGCGCTCGAGTTCGTGAAGAAGGCCGGCACCACAAACGTTCAAGGTCTGACGGATCAGCGGTTCCAGGAAGGGCTCGACGCGTACCTCAACGGCTACTACACGCAGGCGATTGCCAAGTTCGAGGAGGTTCGCCGGCTGTTTCCTCAGCATTCGGAAGTGGCGCGTCTGATCACCGACAGCCAGCAGAAGATATCGGAAGGCAAGGAGAAATCGGGCGCCCTGCCCCTTGTGATCGGCATCGCGGTGGTTCTCCTGCTTGGGTTCATCATCATCGTCGGCGTCATCATCATCCTCGTGCGGCGCAAGAAGCGCGCTCCCGCGATGGGCCAACCCGCGTATCCGGGCGTGCCTGCCGGATTCGGCGCGCCGCAGTCTGGAATAGGCTTCCCGCCGCAACCGCAACAGCCGGCGTTCCCGCCGACTCCGCCTCCGCAGGCGCCGATGGCGTTCCAGCCGCAGCCACAACAGGCTCCTCCACCCGCAGCACCGGGACACGGCGAGAAGACGGTTGTGATCGGAGCCGTCGCGGCAGGTGCGCAACCGGGCCTTGGGTCGCTTGCGTGCACGTCGGGCGCGCTGATGGGGCAACGGTTCGAGATCCGGCCGGAAGGCGTCTATATCGGCCGTGACGGGACGTTGTCGCAGATCGTCGTCAACGACAACCGCGTGTCCAAGCGCCACGTGTGGATCGGGCCGCGGAACGGACGAATCACCGTGGTGGACCAGGGATCGACGAACGGGACGTTCCTGAACGCCCCGGGGTCTCAGCGAATCACGGAGAGTTACCTCAACCCCGGAGACACGGTGATCGTTTCGGAAGCCGACGTGGCGCGGTTCCAGTTCCAGAAGTAGGGCGGGACCCGCACGAGCGTCACTTTCGCCTAGCACCCCGCTGGCAAAGAGTAATAGCCGGGGTCAAGGAGCGCGTGGCGCGCGACGCCGACCCCCGGATGCGTTTGAGAATTTGGTTGGACCCTGTAAGGGTCCGGCTTGCGCGATTCTCTCCAGGCAGCACCGAAATTGGCGATCACCGGGGGTCGTCGTCGCTCCGCTCCTCGACCCCCGGCTATTGCGCCCCACCCCTTCGGGGTACCTCGAACCGGATTCACCAACCCAAACAGCAGGCCGGGCGCTACCGCACCCGGCTGTGAATCCAGGCACAGGCCCAACCGCAGACCCAGAGCCGGGCCCGGTAGGGCTCGGCCGGTCCTCACGGCGCGCTCGACCCAGCGATCATGGGCCGGGCGCTACCGCACCCGGCTCTGGTTCGCGGATTGTACGACTACATCGCCGTCTCGAGGATCACCTTCAACACGCCCGGCTCCGTCGCCACGTCGAACGCCGACGCGCCGGCACTCAGTGGCAGCACCCGCGACACCAACGGTTCGACGTCGACCCTGCCTGACGCGATCAGATCCAACGCTGGCCCGAACCGCCCGCACCGCGACCCCACCAGCGTCACCTCGTTGACGATCAGGCTCGTCGCGTCGAACGGAACGTCGCCATGGATCGTGCTCTTCAAAACGATCGTCCCGCGCGGCCGGACAATCCGTTGAGCAAATGCAAATCCGCGGGCCGACCCGCTTGCCTCGACGACGACGTCAAATCGCACGGCGGCATCGAACACGTCGACCAGGGCCGTTCTGATCCCGCGCGCCGCGAGAATCTCGAGTTTCCCCGCGTGCTTGCCGACCACCGTCATGTCCGCGCCCGTCGTCGCAACGACCTGCGCAATCAACAATCCGAGCTTTCCATCGCCGACGACGGCTACCCTCGACCCAGGACCGATGGCAACCTGATCGAGAATCTCGCACGCCGCCGCGAGCGGCTCGACGAACACCGCGTGACGGTCGGGCACACGATCCGGAACCACAAGCAGGTTCCCTTCCGGCAGCGACATAAAGTCCGCCATCGCCCCGTCGCGTCCGACGATGCCAAGCACGGTCCGGTCGGGACAATGTCGCGGGTCGCCCGAAACGCACAGTTCGCAGACCCCGCAGCCGCAGTTGATCTCTCCTACCACCCGCTTCCCCACGAGCGACTCGTCGCGTGCCTCCACGACCTCTCCGACGAACTCGTGTCCAAGCGTTCCGCGAAACCCCGCGTATCCGCGCAGAATCTCGAGATCGGTATTGCACACGCCGACGGAGCGCACCTTCACGACCGCCTCGCCGGGCCGTGGCTCGAAATCGACCCCCTCGAGCCGCGCCTGCTCGCCATCGAAACGGATTGCCCTCATGCGCGTCGCCTCATGCCGCTACTTTACGACGAACACGAACGTGCCGAGCGTCAGGTACACAAGCAGCCCGACGACGACCGTCGCGGTCAGCACGAACACGCTCGACGCCATCGCCGGGTCCACGCGGAATCGCTTGAGCAATAACGGAATGAGCGTGCCGACGACGCCGCCCACGACGATCGTGAGCACCAGCGTCACAGCCATCGCAACTCCGAACATTGGGCTGCGGAACCAGAGCGCGGCGACGATGCCGGCGACGAGTCCTACCGCGGCGCCGTTGACGAGCCCCGCCAGCGCCTCCTTCGCGACGACGCGAAATCCGTTGTCCCACGAGATCTCGTTCAGCTGCAGCGCGCGCACGACGACCGTCATCGTTTGCGTGGCCGCGTTGCCTCCCATCACGATGACAACTGGAATGAGCACCGCAAGCGCCACCGCCGACTGCACCGAGTTTCGGAAGAAGCTGATGACCGCGGCGAGCAGCAACGCCGTCCCAAGACTGATCATCAGCCACGGGAGCCGGCGTCGTACCGAGTTTGCCGAACTGCCACCGGCGCGATCGTCGGCATCCACGCCCGCAAGCGCATAGATGTCCTCGGTCGCCTCTTCGCGGATGACGTCGATCACGTCGTCGACCGTCACGATGCCGGCGAGCTTGTTCTCGTCGTCGACCACCGGCAGCGCGATCAGGTTGTAGTTCGCAACGAGCCGGGCGACCTCCTCCTGGTCGGTCGAGGTCGTCACCTTGATCACGTCGCTCGACATGATCTTCTTGAGCGGCGTGGAAGGCGAGTTCAGCAACAACTGGCGCAGGCTGACGACGCCGACGAGGTGGTTGCGCTCGTCGACGACATAGACGTAGAACGACATCTCGAGCTCTTCGCTGCGACGCTGAAGCGCAGCCACCGCCTGCGACACGGTAATGTCCTCGTGCAGCGCAAAGAAGTCGGGCGTCATGATGCGCCCCGCCGTCTCGGTGTCGAACGTCAGCAGTTCGTGGACACCGGTCGACTCGGTCGCGTGCATGCGCTCGAGCAGGCTCTCGCGCAACTCCGTCGGCAGCTCTGCCATGACGAGCGCGGCGTCGTCGCCCGGAAGCGCGTGCAGCAACTCGAGAATCCTGTCGGGCTCGAGCGGCGTCAGCAGTTCGCCGACGTACTCCTCGCCAAGCTCGGTGAGCGATTCGGCCGCCTTCGCGCCGTCGCGCTCCGCTAGCGCCCCGAACAGCTCTTCGCGATCACGGTGCGCAAGCGACCGCAAGACGTTTGCCACGTCGACAGGGCGCAGCTTCTCGAGGATGTTGAGCGCGTGCGCGTGCGCACCGCGCCTGGCAAGGCGTCCGACCGAGTCGAGAAGCACGTCAAAGCGCTGCTGGTTCATCTCAGACCTGAGGGCCGGCGGCGCGCAGCGCTCCTAGCCGCCCATCGTAATCGAGAGTTGGTAGGCGCCCAGCTTCGGCCCCGTGGCGCTGCGCACGTAGAGCGTGTACGTGCCGCCGACGAGCGTCGACGTGATCTCAGCCTGATCCGGGGGCAACTCGCCTGCCTTCTTCTTCTTGCTCTTGGACGGCTGAGCGCTCGTCGCGACGACCTTGCCGTCCAACAGAAGCGTCAGCGACGGCTGAAATCCGCCGTTGGTCTTGGCGAGAATGTGCACGACGAGGCCCGCCTGTCCGTCGAACTTCCATCCGTCGAAATAATCGCCCGGGCCGTTCAGCCGGTCCGTCGGCTCGAGCATCCCTTCGGCTGTGTCGCCAATCGCGATGGGACGGTCGGCGTGCGCCTCGCTCTCGGGAAGCACGACGATCGTGTAGTCCGCTCCGGCAAACGTGCTTTCGTCGATCGGTCCGCTCACCTGAAGGAAGTAATCGCCCGCCGCCGGAATGAACGCGGTGTGGTAGATGTCGATGCCCGCATGTTCGATAGCGAACGGAGTGTTCGAATCGTCGACGAGACGCAGCTTCGGCGGAATGCCCTTTGTCGCGAGCGACACGACGAACGCGTCGGGCTTTGTCACCTGCAGCATGTACTCGTTGTAGAATCCGCCGCCCTCGCGAAGCACAAAGCCGTCCCTCGTGATCTGCCCCGTGATCGGCTTGCCAAACTGGATCGGCTGGATCTTCGACTTGTCGCGAAGACCCGTTGCGGACTCGCTCTGAAGCAGCGGCTCGATCTCTTCCTTGTCCGTCGTCGAGCGCAGCGTCACGACCTGCGACCATTCGCGATATCCGTCCTTCTTGAGAACGATCTTGTGCGTGCCGAGTCGGACCTCGCTCAGCTCGAGCTCGCCGTCGTCTGCGGTGGTTCCCACGGCGACGCCGTCAACGTAGACCTCTGCGCCCGGAGGGTACGAACGGATGATCACGGACGACGACGGCGCCTTGTCGACATCCGTCGTGGGTCTCGCGCTGATCACCTTCTTGGGCTTCCCTGTCTTGCGGATCTTTGGCCGCCCTGTCGGGTCCTGCGGGGACGTCGGGCGACCCGAACTGTCCTGGCCGCTCGTCACGAGGGGACACGCGAGGAGGCTCGCGAGCGCTGCGGCTGCCGCAATTCTGGAGAGCGTCGTCTTGATCATCGGGCTGACGTTCACGCGCCTACGGCACGTCCTTTGCGCAGCGGAATCCGACTTTGGGGAGCGCACTGTCCGCGCTGAAGAATCCGCGGTACATCGCCGTGTTCTTTCCGTCGTTATCGAACGCGCCCCCGCGAATGACCTTGGTGTTGGCGTACGGCGTAAGGCTCTGATCACCGCCCGGATAGATCGAGAATCCGTTGGCCGTCCACTCCCAGACGTTCCCGACGAGATCGTTGATCCCGAACGGACTCTGCGACGACGCGAAACTGCCGACGGGCATCACCTTTCCGGTCGTCGAGTCCTTGCCGACGTTCGCCTTCGCCGGGTCCCACGTCGAGCCCCACGGGTACGCCCGGCCGTCGGTCCCCCGCGCGGCAAACTCCCACTCGGTCTCTGTCGGGAGTCGCTTGCCGGCCCATGCCGCGTAATCGCTGGCATCCTTCCATGTCACGTAGACGACCGGCATCTTCTCGGTACCCGGCTTCGGCGTGCCTCCGTCCCATCCCTTCGGCGGAACGGCGTGCCCCGTCGCATCCACGAACGCCTTGTACTGCTCGTTGGTGACTTCGTTGACGTCCATGAAGTACGGCTTCACCGAGACAGCGTGCGCCGGCTTTGAGTACGCGTCCGCCGATGCGTCGTTCGTGCCCAGGTCGAACGTGCCGCCGGGGACGAACACCATCCCGGCCGGCGGAACCGGAGTCGATGGGTTCGCCGGCGTCTCCGTCGGCCCGGTTTGTGTCGTGGGTGCCCTCACGGGTGCCGTCAACCGGCGCTCGGCACAGCCGGGCGCGACCGCCACCACATCGCGACAGCAACAATCGCGATAAGCGCAAGCAGTCCGACCGCCACGAGCGCCGCGACGATCAGTTTGGCCGACTGGCCCGACGGCGGCTGTGCCGTCGGACTCGGAAACTGCGGCGCAGTGTCGACACGCGGTGGAATCACTGAGCAGTGGTTGAGCCGGTGTGTTGTACACAACGTCCGGCTGAGGCGTGTACGCGGGTTCCTGCGTCGGCGGAAGCGGCTGCGAGGCATACAGCGTACCGGTTTCGGGATACGCCACAGGCGCAACGGGCGGCGGTGCTGGCGGCGCCGGCATCACCGGCGGCTCGACCGGCGGAATGAACATCGGAGCCCCCGCCGCGACGGATCCGGTCGATGGATCCGACATCGGAGGCGCTGGCGGCGGAGGCGCGACAACCGGAGCCTCCTGGAATCCAGGTACCGACATGGCGGGCGACGACATCACCTGCGTCGAGCTCATGACGTCCGGACCTGGATGGACCGCTGCCGGAACGGGAGGCGGCACCGCAACCTGTGGAGGGGCGAATGCCGGTTGCGTGACGACCTGCGGTGGCGCCACCGGTTCGCTCACGGGCTCCTGCGGCACCGGAACGGGCGAAGCCATCGCAGTCGTGACATCTCCCACTGGCTGCGGCGGAGGTTCGTGCAGGAACTCGGACACTTCGAGCCTTCCGTGCGACGCCGGTGGCTGCGGCGCGACACTCGCCGTGTGGTTCTTGAACTCCTGCTCCAGCGAGTCCGTATTGAGGTGCCCGGTTCGCCGGCTCGTCGTGAACGGGTGCGTACCCTGGTGCGGGTCGGTCTCGACCTGCGCCACGGGCTGAGGACCCGACTGGTTCCGACGCGACTCGTGGCGGATGACGTTCTCGAGCGGCGGCAATTCGCCCGATTTCAGATCCGAGAACGGTTCGATCTCCTCGAGCGGCAGCGCCGGAATGCCGGCAACGGTACTGAAATCAGTCGGTTGCTGCGCGAGCGGATCGACAGTCTTCAGGCTGGCGCCGCACTGCTTGCAGAAGGTCCACGACGGTCGCGTGCCGGCATTGCACGATTCACACCGCTTCGCCGCACGCTCGGTCGCGATCTGCTCTCCGCACTGCCGGCAGAACATCCATCCCTTGCGGACGGTCGCGCTGCACGACGGGCAGGCAATGTCGCGCGGCTGCGCACCGAGCGTCGCCAGATCGACACCGCATTCGTTGCAGAAGATCCACTCGCGCTCGGTCTTGGATCCGCACGACGGACAGTGCTGTACCGCGATCGTCTCTCGGGATACGAGTCCACCGCCGCACCACTTACAGAAGCGCAAGGACTTCGGGTACTCGATGTCGCAGAGCCGACAGTACATCACGACTACATATCTCGTTCGACGATGAATTTGGGGATCGACAGGAGGGCTTGCCTGAATTCCGAATCCGGAAAGACGCACAGCGACGCGGTCGCGATGTCGGCATATCGCCTGGCCTCGGCACGTGACCGGTCGAGCGTGCCGTTGTCGACGACAAGGTTCAGGATGTCTTCGCGTGTGACCGACCTGAACTCGCCTTCGGTGACCACCGTCTCGACCGTCCCCCGATGGCCGTCGTGGCCAAGCTCCATCAGGTAGATGAGCGGAAGCGTCAGCTTGCCCTCGCGAAGGTCGTTCGCGACGGGCTTGCCGAGCTTGTCCTCGGTGGACACGAAGTCGAGCACGTCGTCGATCAACTGGAACGCGATGCCCGCATTGAGCCCGTACGACGCGAGGGCGGCCCGCTGCTCTGCGTTGGCGCCGCCACAGATGGAGCCGATCTCCGCGCACGAACGAAACATGTATGCCGTCTTCCGGCGGACGATCTCGAGGTGCTGCTCTTCGGTGATGTCGATCGATCCCAGCACGTCCAGCTGAATCAGCTCGCCCTCGGTCATGCTGCGCGTCATGTCGGTCAGAAGGTCGAGGATGTCGAAGCTGCGCTGGCCGAGCGTGACCTCGAACGCCTTCATGTAGAGCCAGTCGCCCATCAGGACGCTGATCTCGTTGCCCCAGGTGACATTGACGGCGGGACGGCCGCGACGCACCTTGGCGTCGTCGATGATGTCGTCGTGGACGAGCGTCGCCGCGTGGAGCATCTCCATGACGGCAGCCATCCGGATCGTTCCGGGAGAAAGCTTGCAGTCCGGGCCGGCACACAGTCGCGCGGCGAGTAGCAACAGCGCCGGGCGAATTCGCTTGCCGCCACCTTCCCACAGGTACCGACCGATCGCGGCGATGATGCCGAGGTCCGACGCGAGCAGCGTCGCGAGATCCTTCTCGACGAGCACGAGCTCGTCCCGGATCAGCGAGTAGACTTCAGGCGCGGACAAGGGCCTGTGCGTGTCGCTCGAATTCGTGCTGGACCTAAGCGTCGTTTGCATTGACCACGTGTGATGGGACGGGTTCCGCAAGCCTCGGGCGATGGTCCCACGACCCCGGATCCGCCCGAACCACGCGCAACGGAGACCGTCGTACATCCAAATCCCCGCAACGCTGTTTCAACAGCCGCGGTGGATTCTAGCACAACGAAACCGAAAGAACGGAATCTGAAACTCGCCGAAGTGCAAGCAATCGTTCGATTAGCGGCGATTTTCGCGCCGCGTGGAGTCGCGGTCAGTGCCTCAATCGGAAGAGGCGATCAAAGTTCGCCGTTGTGGCGGCTGCAACCTCGGCGACGGAAATATTCCGTAACCTGGCGAGGGTTTCGGCGACGTGGACGACATATGCGGGCTCGTTCCTTTTGCCGCGATGCGGCACGGGAGCAAGAAACGGGCTGTCGGTCTCGATCAGCACGCGATCGAGCGGCACCGACCTTGCGGCCTCGCGCAGCGCGCCGGCGGTTGGAAACGTGACGATGCCGGAGAAGCTGACAAGGAACCCGAGCCCCACGGCAGCCTCGGCGACGTGCGCGTCATAGCTGAAGCAGTGAAACACGCCGGCGTCCGCGCTCCCGTCGGTCTCGGCCTCGAGTATCTCGAGCGTTTCATCGGCCGCGTCGCGCGAATGCACGATGACCGGAAGGTCGATTTCGCGCGCGAGGCGAATCTGTTCGCGGAAGGCGCTTCGCTGCACGTCGCGCGGCGAGTTGTCGTAGTAGAAATCCAGACCGCACTCGCCCCACGCGACCACGCGCGCGTGCCGCGCGAGCAGTTGCATGCGGTTACCCACCGCGTCCGTAAAGTGCTGCGCGTCATGAGGATGCATGCCAACCGACGTGACGATCGACGGATAGCGCACCGCGAGACGCAGGGACGCCTCCATCGACTGCCAGTCCTTTCCGACCTGTCCGACGGTCAGCATCCGGGCAACGCCGGCGTCGTGCGCGCGCTTGATCGCTTCGTCGCGATCGGCCGCAAACTTTGGTCCCTCGATGTGCGCGTGCGAATCGACGAACACGAGACCCTGGTCAGCGTCGTTCACGAGCACGCCCCCTTACTTGAGCCGGGCGCCGTTCGGGACCTCTTCGTCAAAGGTCGCGATGACGGGACGGCCTTCGTCGCCAAGCGATGCCGCGAGCAGCATTCCCTGCGACTCCAGTCCGCGCATCTTGCGCGGTTTCAGATTCGCCACGATGACGATCTTCCGCCCGACAAGCTGTTCGGGCGTGTAGTGGAGCGCGATTCCGGCAAGAATCTGCCGGGCTTCGGGCTCCCCGACGTCGACCTTCAGCTTCAACAGCTTGTCGGCCCCCTCGATTCGGGAGGCCTCGATGATCTCGCCTGCCTTGAGCTCAATCTTTGCAAAGTCTTCGATCGCAATGTACTCGGGCTCGGCAACTTGCGGTGCAGGCTCGATCGCCGCCGCGGGTGCGGCCGCAGGTTCGGCGGCAGCCGGCGGCGTGGTCTCGTTGGTGATGTCGCTCATGATCTGCTCCTTGTTCAGCTTGGGAAAGACAGGGGTCACGTCGCCGATTGCGTGTCCGGGCTCAAAGGCGCCCCACGTCGCACTCGAGGGATCGATCAGCGCCGGATCTCCCGCGAGCGCCATCTGCCGCCACAGGACCGGCGCCGAGTCCGGAAGGACGCTGGCAAGCGCAATCGTGAACAGTCGCAGCGCCTCGATCGCGGTGACGAGGATCGACGCGAGCTCGGCGCGGCGCGACTCGTCCTTTGCCACCGCCCACGGCTTGCGGTCGCTCAGGAATTTGTCGACGATGCCGATCGCGCCACGGACGGCGTCGATTCCGCGCCTGAAGTCGTACACGGCGAACGCGCGCACCGACTCTGCAACGGCCGCGAGAACGGCGGTGCGCACCGCGTCGTCTGACACGGCGTCCGGTACGCGACCGTCGAAATACCTGCCGAGCATCGTGAGCGTACGGCTCGACAGGTTGCCGAGACCGTTCGCAAGATCAGCGTTTGCGCGGTTTATCAGCGCCTCGTAGGTGAAGTCGCCGTCCTGCCCGAACGCCATTTCGCTCATGCAGAAGAACCGGACGGCGTCGTGGCTGAAGTGGCGATCGAGCAGACCGATGTCCACGCCATTCCCTTCGGTCTTGGACATCCGGCGACCGCCGGACAGCCACATGCCGTGAACGAGCACTTCGCGCGGCAGTTCGACACCCGCGGACATCAATAAGGCAGGCCAGTACACGGTGTGGAACCGCACGATGTCCTTGCCGATCAGGTGCACCGCCGGCCAGAAACGCCACAGATCGGACTTGTCGTCGCCGTATCCGAGGGCCGTGATGTAGTTCGACAGCGCGTCGAACCAGACGTACATCACGTGCCGCTCGTCGTCGGGCACGGGAACGCCCCACGACGTCGTCACACGGCTGATCGAAAGGTCCTTCAGGCCACCTTCGACAAAACTGACGATCTCGTTGCGACGGGACTCAGGCTGAATGAAGTTCGGATTCGCGGCGTAATACGCGAGCAGCCTGTCCTTGAACGTGGAGAGCCGAAAGAAGTAGGACTCCTCCGCGAGCCATTCGGCGACGCGGCCGCATTCCGGGCACGCAGGAGGCGTCGATGCGTCCGCCGGTCCATCCACGAACGCGTTGTCCTTATGGCAGTACCAGCCGGCGTATTCGCCCTTGTAAATGTCGCCGGCCTCGTTGCACTTCCGCCACAGCGCCTGAGCGCCCTTCTTGTGATAGTCAAACGTCGTACGGATGAACTGGTCGTACTCCAACCCCCAGTGATCAAAGCTCTTGCGGAATCGTCCGGCCAGGTCGTCGACGAACGCCGCCACGGGCATTCCGGCGGCATCGGCGGCGCGCTCGATCTTCTGGCTGTGCTCGTCCGTCCCCGTCAGAAAGTACGTTTCGCATCCGCGCTGGCGCTGAAACCGGCGCACGGTGTCGGCGAACATCGTCGCGTACAGGTGGCCGAGGTGCGGCTCGGCATTCACGTAGTAGATCGGCGTCGTGATGTAGAAGGTCTGGGACATGTCTGCTGGTTTACCTGTTCACCCGATGGTCTAGAGCTTGTCGATCAGCGCCATCGCCTCAGCGCGCGTGCGGGGGTCGCGGCGGAAATTGCCGCGAACCGCCGAAGTGACCGTTATCGCGCCCGGCTTCTTGATTCCGCGCATCGACATGCAGAGGTGCTCGGCCTCGATGACGACCATCACGCCCTTCGGCTGCAACTCGCTGTCGATGACGTCCGCGACCTGCGTCGTGAGGCGCTCCTGGATCTGCAGGCGACGCGCAAAGATCTCCACCACGCGCGCGAGCTTGGAGAGCCCGACGATTCGACCGTCTTCGGGGATGTAGGCGATGTGCGCCTTTCCATGAAACGGGACCATGTGATGTTCGCACACGGAGTACAGCGCAATGTCCTTCACGATCACCATCTCGTCGTGCGTCTCGTTCGGGACGACCTTGAGGAACTCGCGCGGATCCATGTGAAGCCCCTCGCAGATCTCCTCGTACATCTTTGCGACGCGCGACGGCGTGTCGACGATCCCCGGACGTGCGGGGTCTTCGCCGATGCCTTCGAGGATGAGTCGTACTCCCGCCTCGATCTTTTCGAGACTGAAGCTATTGTTTGCCATGGAGTTCTCCCCTGTAGGCAGCCGCTGCCGTGTCGTACACCTGCCGGAGCGGCACTCTGGTTCGACGCGCCGCTTCCCTGCAGTCCTCGTATTCGGGCGCTGCGCTGACAATTTCCCCGTCGAGCCGCGACACCTTGATGCGGATCGGCCCGTGGTCGGTTTCAACCGTCACGCACTCGCGATCGAGCGTCCGGCGCTCCACGAGACGGTGCCGTACACCGATCGTCGAGGTCTCACGAAAGACGAGCCGGATCATGTCGTCGAGCCGGCGCGGGTCGACCAGCACCGTGACGGCGACACCCGGACGGTTCTTCTTCATCTGCACGGGCGTGAAGTACGCGTCGAGCGCGCCGTCGGCGAGCGCTCGCTCGAGAAAGTAGCCCATGACCTCTGGCGAAGCATCGTCAATGTCTGCTTCAATTACGGCAACCGTGTCGCCTCCGGCCGACGTCTCCCCGGTCGATCCGACATACAAGCGCAGGACGTTCGGCCGGCCCGGAAAGTCGCGCGTCCCGGCGCCGTACCCGACACGGTCGATGCGGAAGTCGGCCATCGGCCCGTAGGACTCGACGACGCTCGACAGGAGCGCGGCGCCGGTCGGCGTGAGCAATTCGACGTCGACGGGTCCCGCCGCAATCGGCACGCCGCGCAGCAGTTCCGCGGTGGCGGGTGTCGGCACAGGGTACGTTCCGTGCGAGAACGTGGTCTCGCCACCGCCGACTCGAACGGTCGACGACACGAATCGCTCGATCCCGAGCAGTTCAAACCCGATGAGCGTGCCGACGACGTCGACAATCGCATCCACGGCGCCGACTTCGTGAAAGTGCACCTGGTCCAGTGTTGTGCCGTGTGCCCGAGCCTCGGCGTCGCCGAGCCGGGTGAACACACGGAGTGCGGCAGCCTTTGTGCGGTCCGAAAGTCTCGATGATTCAATGAGTTGCAGGATCTCGGCGAGGTTTCGACTGGGCCCGTGGTCGTGCGAGTGCTGGTCGTGCCCGTGGCCCGCCCCGTGTCCGTGGTGGTGCGCGTGGTGTCCGTGCGCGTGGTCGTGCAAATCGTCACGACGATCGGCAGGAACGATGGCCCCGCCGACGGACTCGAAAGAGTCGCCGACGACGACGTCGACCTTGACCGCATTCAACCCCGAACGGTCAACTCTGCGAACCTCGAGTCGGTATCCGTCGAGATCGATTCGCTGCAACTCGTCCGCGAGCACCGCTGGATCGACGCCCAGGTCGACGAGCGCGCCGAGAAACATGTCGCCGCTCGCGCCCGAGAAACAGTCGATGTAGAGCGTTCTCATCCGGTCGTCACGAAGTCAGATCAACGGGAGCACGTCGCCGGCATTCCCAGCGAGCTCGATGCCGGCGCCGCCGCAAATACCAGAAGGTTCAGGGTTTACTTCGACCACAAGCGCGCCCGAGCGGGCCGCGATATGAGGCAGCTCGGCGGCCGGGTACACGACCGACGACGTGCCGACGACGAAACACATGTCCGCCTCACGGCATGCGTTTGCGGCGCGCTCGTAGACGCCGATTGGCAGGAGCTCGCCAAACAGCACGACGTCCGGTCGCATCGGCGAGCCGCACTCCGCGCAGCGCGGCGGAATCGTCTCGAGCGGTGTGGTTTCGAGCCGGGCGACGCTTGCGCACGCAAGGCATCGCCCCCGCCACAGGTTTCCGTGCAGTTCGAGGACGTCCCGACTGCCTGCCCGATCGTGAAGCCCGTCGACGTTCTGCGTGACCAGCGTGAAGCGTGGAAACCGGTCCTGCCATTGCGAAATGGCATGGTGTGCCGGATTCGGGGCACACGCCGCGATCAACCCGCGCCGGTACTCGAACCAGTCCCATACGAGCGTCAGGTTCTCGCCAACCATTCGCGCCGACGACAGGTCGACCGCGTCGATTCCCTTCCAAACGGTTGTACTTCCTGCACTTCGGAAAGTCGGCACCCCGCTCTCGGCCGAAACGCCCGCGCCCGTCAGGACGACGACGTTCCTGGATTCTGCAGCTCGGTGTCGTACGCGTTCGAGGTCCATGGTGACGGCCCGGGCAAGCCGAGCAAACAACCGATGGTAGGCGTGGCAGTACGGGGTGTCACGCGAGGGGCCCGGGCGCGGCGGGTCGAGCCGTCACACGCAAAATGCAAACGGCGCGCTGTGCCCGGGCACTGCGCGCCGTCAACCGGCTCAGTCGAAATGTCTTATCTCCTGAGCTTTTGCCGCCGCTGCACTGTCGTTGGCGAGGCCGGTGAATGCGACCGGAACACTCGAGGGATCGTTCTGCATGCGCGCATAGTAATCAAAGACGTACTTCTTGTGTCCGCCGTGGCCGAACGTCGAGTAGTAGTCGAACGCTTTCATCTCGGCGAAAGCCTGGTCCGCAGACCAACCGTCAACCGTCATTCGGTAGAGCGCGATCATGCTGCCCGTGCGGTGGCGTCCGCCGGCGCAATGAACGTAGATCTTGTCACCGTTCGCCGCCTTGACCGTCGCCAGGAACCGCGCCGTCGACGCGTCGTCAGGCGTGCCCGTGCTGTCGAGCGGAATGTTGACGTACTTCAGACCGGCGGCTTCGGCGCTCGGACGCGCAAACGACTCGGCGTCATTGCGCAGATCGATGACCGTCGTGATGCCGAGGCTCTTCAGCTCGCCGTATTCGTCGGCTCCAGGCTGCTCTCCACGGAAAATGTGGCCGTCAACAATGCCAAAGTTGGTGATGGTCACACCCGGGATCTGCATCGGCCCCATGCTGTCCTTGATGCCCGCCACGCTCGCCGGTGAAGCCGGAGCCGCGACGTTCTCACCGATACCGGTGCACGCGAGCACGGAACCAAAGGCTATCGGAAGCGCGAGGAGGGCCGCTGCGGCCCGACGGAAGGTAAAGGTCTGGCTATGCACGTTATCTGTTCCTTTGGCCGGCAGGAACCTGCAATTCCCCCGGTCTCTCAACTCGAAAATCGTAACCCTGAAAGGCTTGTACGCGGGCTTTGATGCGCGATTTTGCGAAAGGTTGGCCGCCGCGTCCAAATATTTGAATGCTCGGCGTGGTAAGATTCGCGGCTCAATTTCGGGCCGCCGGACTAGGAGACCATCGCTTCATGCTTCTCGGACTTCAGAGCACACTCAGAGACCGGATTGTCGAGGGCGTCCTCGAGCTCTTCGACGTCTCGATCGACCCCCCTGTCATCGAGATTCCAAAGGATCTTGCACACGGAGACCTCGCAACGCCGGTCGCGTTCGAGCTTGCAAGGCGTCTGAAGGCCGAGACCGGGCAGAAGCGAAACCCCCGTGACCTGGCGCTTTCCCTTTCGGAATGGCTCTCCACGCCCGATCACCTGCCGTCCGGAATCACGACGATCGGTGTTGCAGGCGCGGGCTATCTGAACTTTTCGGTCGACCGTATCGCGCTGCTCCAGTCGCTCGCGGCAGGGGAGGACGCGGCTCAGGCAATTCGCCCGGACAAGATCATCGTCGAACATACGAGCGTCAACCCGAACAAGGCGGCGCACATCGGTCACATGCGAAACGCTGTGCTCGGAGACACCGTCGCCCGGTTGCTCAGAGCCACGGGACACACGGTCGAGATTCAGAACTACATCGACAACACGGGTGTCCAGGTCGCCGACGTGGTCGTCGGGTTTCTCCACGTCGAGCCCCATACGTTCGACCAGATCAAGGCGATCCCCGATCCGTTCGACTACTTCTGCTGGGACCTCTATTCGCGCGTCGGTCTCTGGTATCGAGACGGAGTCGCCGAAGGCAAGGAGCTTCCCGAACGCCTTGCCCAGCGTGCCGAGGTTCAGCACGCGGTCGAAAGCGGCCACGGTCCGATCGCCGAGATGGCCGAATACGTGGCCACGAGAAACCTCGAGGCGCTCGTCCGGTCGATGCTCAGGCTTGGGATCGTGTACGACGTCATGCCCCGCGAGAGCGAAGTGCTGCAGAGCAACTTCTGGGCTGAGGCCTTCGAGATGCTCAAAGCCGCGGGCGCGATCCAGTACATGGAATCGGGCAAGCACGCGGGCTGCTGGGTGATGCGAGCGGGCGACGAGCCGGAGGCGGAGGCCGAGCAGGCCGACGACGAGACGGAGCACGCCGCCGACAAGATCCTGGTCAAGAGCAATGGCCTTGTGACCTACGCCGGCAAGGACATCGCCTACCACCTGTGGAAACTGAATCGGATCGCCCGAGACTTCGAGTACCGCCCGTTTCTCGACTATCCCGACGGCACCACCGTCTGGATCACGGCGCCGGACGGAACGGGGCTCGACGGCGCGCACCAGCGGTTTGGGCACGGCACCCGCTACGTGAACGTCATCGACGTCGGCCAGAGCTACGTCCAGGATTTTGTGAAGCGCGGCGTGATGGCGGTGGCGGACGATCCCGGAATCGCTGCGAGCACGCATCTGGCATATGAGAAGGTCGGGCTGACGGTTGCGGCCTGCGACGAGCTGGGTCTGCCGCTTGCCGACGACGAGCGCAAGAAGTCGTTCATCGGAATGTCAGGGCGCAAGGGACGAGGTGTAAAGGCCGACGACCTGCTCAACATGCTCGAGGCAAGCGCCGCCGAAGAGGTTCGCGCACGCGTGCACAGTATGGGCTATGACGAAGCCGAGCAGGCCGAGATCGCCCATACGATCGCCATTGGAGCGGTCCGGTACTTTCTGCTCAAGTTCACACGCAGCAGCGTCATCGCCTTCGACTTCAAGGAGGCGCTGTCGTTTCAGGGCGAGACCGGCCCGTACATCCAGTACTCCGCCGTGCGCCTCAACAGCATCTTCACGAAGTTGAGGGATGCCGGCATCCCGTGCGACGATCCGTTTGCATCCGTGTCACCCGCGCGAATCGCCGAGTTGCTCGGAGCGGACGAGAACGCGGACTTCTGGCCGCTGATCCACCTCGCCGCGATGCTGCCGGATGTCCTCGAGCGGGCGGCGTCGACGCTCGAACCGGCCGTCGTCGCAAAGTACGCGTTCCAGCTCGCGCAGGCTACGAACGAGTTCTACCATCGCCACCAGATCAAGGACGAACCTGACGCGGATCGTCAGGCCGTCATGATCGGGATCATCGGGATCGTGCGGAGACGGATCGTCGAAGCGCTCTCCGTTCTCGGAATCGAGACGCCTCGCCGGATGTAGACGGTCACTTTGGCGGCGCAGCAGCTGCCGCGGGCGCCTTTGCCACGGCGGGCGCGGCCCACACGTAGTCGACACTCTCGCGGATGACCTGGCCGTCGACGGCCGTCACGAGACGGACTCGTGTCACGTCCCGCACGACGTCGAGCAGGCTTGCAAGGTTCTGGCTGAAGAACAGCACGGGCCGGTTGTCGGCCTGATCGACGTCTTCGCTGTCTTCGTTGACTGCCTCCTCCTCGACGGATTGCGTCTGCCGCGTGTCGAGGATGCGCGTCAGTCGCTGGAACGGACCACGGGCCAGGCTCAGGCGTACCTCGGCGACACGAACGAGCCCCGTCTCGCGGCCTCCAGCCGCACCCGCCGGTGAAGGCTGGGCGAGCCGCGTGGCGACCGCATCACACGACGCCGCGGTAGAAGACACGACGAGATACTTGCCAGCAACCCGATACGCCCCGCCCTGCGACGTCAGCGAACCAGCAAGCGACCGCGAGCCGCCCGAAACGGCCCACGCAACGCGCTCGACGTCGCCGCCCACGACAAATCGCCGCGCGAATTCTGCGCGAACGAGCCGCTCGAGATCGGCCGTATTGAGGCGATCCGGCGCTCCAAGTTCGACGACGACCACGCGGTCGACGTGCGCAAACAGCTCCTTGTCCGCGAGCCCGATGCTCGCATAGATGGCCGTACGAACTGGCGCCGCCGCTCCGACAAGCGTCGAAACCTGTTCGGCAAACGTAGGCGTCTTCGTCTCGACCGCCTTCTGGACCGGCAGTGCGAATGCGACCGACGGATCGTCGACGTCGTGGTCGAACCTTTCGTCGAGATATCGGAACCTCGATGCCGACGAGCTCTCTGAGTCGTCCTCGGACGAATCGTACGAACTGCCGCTGTTCGACGCCTGAACCGCGCGCACGCCGTCAGCCGCGCGCTCGGGACCGAACATCGTCGCCGCAAGCTCGCCGCCCAGATCGGCTGCGCCGGTCGTCGCCTCCACGAGTTGCGCGTCCGCAGGCGCGGCCGCCTCGAGCCGGGCAAGCGCCGCGGCGTCCGTGGCTTCCGGCGCCGGCGCGCCGCTCTTGCGGAGATACCACCGGCGCTCGTGAACGCCGTCGGCAGCGAATTCCAGGTCGATCACTCCGCTCGACAGACCTTCGAGGTCCTTTGCATTGCGCTGGATCCAGTACAGGTTGAAGTACTTGTTGCGCACGGAGCGCTCCATGTCGAACCACACGATCATGTCGTGCGGTACGAGGTCCGTCGCGGCCTGCGTCGTCTGCAACACCGCGGCGCCGAGACCTCCGTTCGCGGGACCGTCGAGCGCCTCGGCGAGCAACGCGTCGCTCGTGCCGATCCAGAGCTTCCCATCGGTCCACGCGAACGCGATTCGCTGCGAGCCGTTGCCGCCGTCGGTCGTGACCTCTCTCGAATAGTAGGACGTTCCCTTTGCGGTCTTCCTCTCCTGGAAGTCTTTCGCCTGAGCGAAGATCGTCGATGCGAGCGCCTTTTCTCTCGGCACCTCCGTGACAAAGAGCATCTCGAGCTTGCTCGGGTCATAGATGCTGATCGCGGACGGACCTCCGGCCACCTGCGCCAGCCATTCGTCCGACAACTCGACGCCAAACCCGGCCTTCAGATCGTTCAGCCGGTCCTGGACCTTCAGGTAGAGTCGCGACCTCGTGAACGAGCGGTAGCTCGCACTCTTGAAGTACCGGTCGCGGACCGGCGACGCGAGCCACGCCTTGAGAAGCCCCTCGAGGTTGCGCGACTCGAGATAGACGAGCGCACCCGCGGGCATCGACGACGCGAACTTCACCGGCGCCTCGGCCGCAGTCGTTCCGCCCGAGAGCCTGTCCCACGCCCCGGCAATTCCGAGCGACAGTACGGCCGTCGCGACAACGGCAACGAGTCGGATTCGTGATGTGATCTGTTTCATATGGGCACCTTGGTCAGTCGAGCGTCAGCTCTCGAATCGATACGGCATCGGTTGCCACAGCTTCGCCGACCTTCAGCGACTGGGACAGTTTGCGCTCGGCCTCGCGCTTGGCGGTCTCGACCTGCGTCAGCCGTTCGTCGGCCTTCGCTCGTTCGGGGCTGCCGCTCGCGAGCACTTCGGCGCGACGGCGCGCGTAGCTCACGGCATCGTCCCACCGCTGCAACCGGTACGCCGACTCGGTGAGCGAAGCCAGCGCATCCAGACGCTGCGAAAGACGACCTTGAGCGTTCAATGACGCGATACTCGGAAGGCCCGCCAGCGGCGATCCGTCACCCACGCTCGGTTCGAACACGAACGGCCGCGCAGCCGCGGTCGCCTCGTCCTCAGACACGTAGTTCGACCGATCGATGTCCGCGAGCGCGATAGCCGCCGCGTCGCGGCCCGTCGCGCCGTACAGCACGATCAGCGAATCGCGCGACGTGGAACCTCCGAACGCTATCGAATCATCGAGCGCGGGAGAGGTCGCAACCGCGACGGCCTTCTCGAATGCACGGCTTGCCTCCGCGCTGCGGCCCGCCGTTCGCTCGAGGCGTCCGAGCTCGATCGACGCGAGCGCGTCACCACCGTCCGACAACGGCTGCAGTGTCCTGCGTGCACCGTCGACGTCGCCGCCTGCTGCCGCAACGAGCGCTCCGAGGATTCTTTCGGGCTGAGACTTCGCGTTTGCGAGACGGCTTGCAAGCGCCGCGCGGACGCCGGCGTCCTTTGCCGCCATCGCGGCCGTGTCCACGGCCTCCGCCCGCACACCGAGCGACGCCCGCTCGTCACCGGCGACATCCACCAGCGCACTTGCTCCGCGGACGGCATCTCCCGCGGCGATGCGCAGCCGGCCAAGTTCGAGCGCATTCTCGCTGTCCGCGCGCGACAACCGGGCAACGCTCTCGCGGAGCTCGATCGCGAGCGCATACCGCCCGGCCGCCGAGGCAGTCGCGGCCGCGGTTCGCAGTCCGCCTGCGTCGTCCGTCTTGCGCGCGGCGAGCCGGCGGATCACCGCATCACCTTCGTCTCCCTTGCCCTTGCGGTACAGCACGTCCGCAAGGCCGATGAAATTGGAGTCGCTGAAGACACGCGCGTCGAGAAGTGTTCGATACGCGGTGTCGAGCAATGCGTCGGCTTGCGTCGCGGCACCGCCGGCTCTGAGGACCGACACCGCGCTCGCGCAGCGATCCATGTCGGGAAGCCGCGCTTCACCCGGCTCGGCCTGCATGAATACATACTCGTTCAGCGTTGCAACGGCGTCGTCCGTTTTGCCGCTCTTGAGCTGCACGGTTGCTCGCGCGAGAGAGATCCACGACAGGTCGATCGGCGAATCGCCATCCTGCACCTTCGGCGCGCTTGCCTGTTCGCGATCGATCGAATCGAGCAGCTTTCCAGCTTCCTGGAGCGAACCCGTAACGATGAGGTAGTCGACCGTTCGCCGGCGCCACGTATTCAGCTCCTCGAGCGGATAGATGTAGTCGTCGCCCACCGTCACTCCCGTCGACCCATCGGAGTCCGCAGGCAACGACGCGGCGAGTACCGCAAGACGATCGGTGAGCAGCCGGAAGAACGGTCCGCGCCTCGGCTCTGGAACCAGATCGCCGTCAAGCACCGTCTTCAGCAGCTGCATGTCGTCGGCGGACCCGACCGCGATCCCGTAGAAAAGGTCCGAGATCGAGTTCCACGACTCGGGATGCTGACGACCGTAGTCGCCAAGATCGCCGATCAACTCGGTTGTCTCGCTGCCGCGACTGCGGTACACGAGATTCGAGATCTTGTCCCGAAGCACGGTCAACGCCGGCTCGAGCTTCCCGTGACCGGACATCTCGGCGAAGTAGGTTCGCATGTTCTCGGTGTCCGGCGTTTCGTCGGCAACCAGCCGCGACCACATCGCGACCGCGTCGTCCGTGCGATTGAGCGCGAAGAGGATCTCGCCGCGCGTCGCGATGACGTCGCGATCCGCGGGCGAGAGCTCGAACGCCAGGTCCGAGTGCGCGAGCGCCGACGTCGGGTTGTTTCGAACGAGGTAGTACCGCGCGAGCTGCGATTGCGCAGTTCCGTCGCGCGGACGATCCTCTGTCCGGCCGACAATGAAATCGCGTGCCGCGTCGGACCTGCCCGCGACAAGATCGAGCCACAGACCGTAGTTGCGCGACACCAGGAAGTAGTCGCTCCCGACGAGCATCGTCTTGGCGTCGAACGGCTTCCCGACGACGTCGCCGATCGGCTGCACGCGCAGCACGCTCCTGAACGCGGACTCGATGCGCGGCGAGCCGTCGCGGAAATAGAGGCCGAGCGCAGCGCTCTGCGCCGTAACCCACGCCGGGGACACCGCAGCCGCCTCGATTGCACGCTGCGCGAGCGCCGCGTCTCCGCGCTCGATGAGATAGTTGATCAGCTCGAACTGATACGGATTCTTGACGGACGCAAGCGCGACCGTACGATCCGCCTGCCCTGACGCAAGCAGCAGGTCGAACAGGCGCTGCACTTCGACCGAGTAGCCGCCGGAATTCGTCCGAACGTCACCCGAGACGCTGCGATAGAGCCGCTCCAGTGCGGTCACTTCGTTCGCCGTGTCGCCCGCAAGCCGATAGTTCGCAGCAATCTGGCGATCGTACTCAAAGTCGCCCTGGCGAACGTCCTTCGCACGGTATCCCTCGAGCATCTGCGCCGCACGAACGTATTGCGCCCGCCGGTCGAACATCTCGACCGTCTCGGTGAGCGCCGCGTGAAACTCGGCGCTCTTGTCGGATTCCACGGTTGCCAGTGCTTCGTTGACGAGTTGAAGCTGGATCGCCTCCTCGGCGTCCGCGAGACCCGCAGCACGCGAGAGCGCGAGCAGGGTGCGCCGCCTGTCCTTCACGGCCGTCGCAGAGTTGGCAACACGAACCGCACCGTCGAGCGTGGACCGCTCGGCGCCGGTCGCGTACTGTCCGGCGAGCCGGCCAAAGTCCTCGCGCTCCGAGCTGTCGATCATTTCGGCAGCAGCCCGTGCAGACGCGGCTGCATAATTGTTCGGGGCTGACGCCAGTGATTCGAACGCTGTTCGCATTGCCTCGATGCGGGTAAACAGGTCCGCAGGCCGGCGGACACGAATCGCGACGTTCAGGTAGTCGCGGAATCGCGCCTGATCGAGATCCGAGTCCTGGGGTGTCTTGCGCGCCATTTCGATACCGCGCTCGTACACTTCCACGGACTTGTCGAGAAGACCCCATTCGGCGAGCAGACCCGCGTACTGGAACACGCGTGACGGCGCGATCTTGGCGCGGCTGGCGATCGCCTCGTCGATTGCCTTGGACGCGTCGTCATACCGGCCTTCGCGTGCGCGGATACGCGCGACCGTGACGAGCCATTGCGGCTCACGGCCGTCGATCTCCCACGCGCGGCGCAGCTCGGCGACGGCGTCGTCGTTTCGCCCGGCCTTGACCAGCGCATCCGCGAGCAGCGACCGAATGTCGAGCCGCTGCGGCTCGTTCGACACCGCGCGCCGATACGCATCGACTGCCCCGGCCGGGTTGCCGGCGAGGCTGCTCAACCGGCCGAGCACGAGGCTCCACCGGTAGTCCTTGTTCGCATCCTTGGCGAGCTTCTCGTAGTACCCGACGAGCCGTGGCGACAGCTGATGCCGCTCGGCGTACTCGAACGCCGCGTCGAGGACCTCCTCGGATTCCGGATCGCGGTTGATGATCTCGATGTGCTGATCGACCGCGTCGGAGAACCGCCCGAGCGCGGTCAGCGATCCGATCATTCCTCGCCGAAGCTCGGCGACCTGCGCGACGGTATCGTCCTCCGAGAGATCCGCCTCCTTGATCCGCTTCAGCCCGTCCGAATAGAGCGCCGCCAGGGCCTCCTCGCGCTTCTCGAGCCCGAGCACGCGAGCGAGCACGCGGAACACGTCGAGGTCGAGAGGCATCGCATTGAAGTAGCCGGCAAGCGTCGCTTCGGCGTCGGCAAGCCGGCCCGAATTGATCTGCCGGTCGGCGAGCGCGAGCACGAACTTCTTCTTGTACGGGCCCTCCGCCTTGCGGATGACCTCCTGAGACAGGCTCACCGATCGGTCTAGCCGCCCCACGCGCCACAGGAAGCGCGTCGCCTCGTCGAGAACGCCTTCGTTCGTCGGATTCTCAGCGACAAGCGTCTCAAAGACGCGCACCGCGTCGTCCGTCCGCTCCTGCACGTCGTAAAATGATGCAAGCTGAAGTTCTGCCCGGATCTTCTCGCGCTCGTCGTGCGACAGGTCGACGAGCCGCCTCAACGCGCGTTCCTCGCTCTCCGGCGAATTCCAGCTGTGCAGCCGGTCGCGCGCCTCGTCGACGAACTCGCTGTTCTGGCTCGATCCGACTTCGCGATTGATGACAGAAACCGCCTCACCCGTCCGGTCGATCCACTTCAGAAAGTCCGCGTAGCCGAGAATCAGGCGCCAGCGATCGGGGCTCGCGCGACGCTCGGCGTCGTATGCCGCTGCGATCTGGTCGACGACGCCCTTTCGAAGCGAAAGCTCGGCGAGCCGTTCGCGCGCCTGATCCTTGTCGGAATCGTTCTGTCCGAGCGCCCTCACGTACTCGGGGATGGCGCGTGCAATGTCGTGATTGCTGTCGTACACGGCTCCGAGCCGGAACGCGTAGATCGTGTTGTCGTGCGTGGCAAGCCTCAGCGCAAGCAGCTCGGCCGCCGCGTCGTTGAACTGGTAGTAATCCCAGAATACGGTTGCAGTCTCGAGTCGCGCGGCCGGCGATCCGGGCGCAACGGCCGCGATACGCCGCCATCGCTTGGCGGCCTCGCCCATTTCGCCCGCCTCGGCAAGCACTTCGCCCGCCTTTGTCGGATACGCGGATTCTGCCGGGTAGATCGCCGACAGTCCGTCATAGACCTTCGCCGCTTCGAGATAGAGCTTCGGGTCGTGCGAACCGAACGAGCGCAAGAGGTCAGCGAGCGGCTCGGCATATGCGCGTTCGCCAGGGTACAGCGCGGTCAGCCGCGTATACGCGGCGATCGCCTCGGCGTGGCGGGACTGCCACCGCGCCGCGTCGGCCGAGAAGACGGCGTATGCGAACGCCGACGACGGACCACCGTCGAGGCCTCCGCCGGACGACTTCTGCGCCTGCTCGTAGGCAGCCGCGAGCTGGCCGGTCTGCGAGATCCGCTTGAGGTATTCCTCGCGGATGTCCTTGCTCGCAAAGTAGTACTCGCGTGAAAGCTTCTCCCACTCGGGCCACGCTTCGGTCTCCGCGAGCCGATTGAGCATCAGCTGCACGAACGTCGTGTTGTTCGGAAACCGCGCGTGAGCGATTCGCGTGACTTGCAACGCGACCGCCTTGTCCCAGTCGAGCCGGTCGCCCGTCGGCGTCCCGCCGTAACCGGCAAAGTGCTCGAGGAACTCCGACACCGACTCGTCGTCGAGCGTGCGCGCCACTTGTTCGGTAAGCCGTCGGACCTCTGCTCCACGACCGCGGCGCACGTACCACCGCGCGAATCGCTGAACCCACGTGTCCTGCTCGTAGCGGTCCAGCGCCAGGCGGTACGCCTTGAGCTGCTCGTTGATGAGACTCGTGCTGCCAAGCCACGTCAGGAATCGTTCGTGGAGACCTTCGTCCCGCGGGTGCTTGTTTACCTCGGCCCAGAAGAACGCGAGCGCGGCGGCCTGCTGCTTGTCCGTCTCGAACGACGTCACCATCCGCTCCAGCACGTCGCTGTACGTCGCTGCCACGCGGGTCTCGTCGGTCTGCCCGAGATAGTTGTCGAACGACTCGCGGTAGTCGCGATCGTTGTTTGAACCGCCCTCCGTCGGATCAAAGACCTTCCATTCGTCGCTGTCGTCGTACGAGTACGACGGATTCTCAAGGAACCGGTCCGCGACGGATGCCGGCACGACCGTGCCGTTCGGCGCGACGAAGACAGGCGGGGCGTCATCATTGGATTCGCTAACGTCTCCCGGAGTCTCGTCAGGCCGGTAGATCCAGCGCGTCGCGCTCCGCTCGAGCAGCGGCCGGTTTGCTGGCTGTCGCGCCGCAATCCGGTCGAGCAGGCGCAGAAGCACCGTCCGCTCTCCCGACCGATTCTTCAACCGGACGTATGCGTCGGCAACGCCGAGCGCAACCCAGTCGTATTCAGGTGACGTCCCCGCACGGTCGAGAAACGCCGTACCGATCGTGACCACCTCGCGATCGGCCCCGAGGCTCGCGAGCGCGTCGAGCATGTCCACCGTCATCTGTCCGAGCTGGGGCGACGACGGATATTCCTTTGCGAACTGCGAGTAGATCGAGTGGGCGAGCGCGCAGTTGAAGTAGCCGCCTGCGCGAGCCTCCTCGGCCGCGTATTCGGCCGAGGCATTGTTACCGGCGAGGATCAGGGACAACAGCCCGTTGAGCGCTCCCGGCCGCGCGTCGAGCCGGGCGATGTCGGCGTACATCGAAATGCCGCCAGGCGCGAGGCGGCTCGGGCTCGCCTGCGCGCGCGCGAGCGCCGTGAACAGCCGGCTCAGAATGCGCTCCCGGTCGGGCGAGCCCGGGACCATGCCGCCCTGCAGGTAGAGCGTGTAGAGGTATCGCGATGCCTGATCGAGATCGCCGATCTGCGAGTACAGCTCAGCTGCCAGCTGGAGGTCGGCTGCGCTCCAGTTTGCGCCTCGCGCCGATTCGAGCGACTGGAGCAGCTTTGCCGCCGCCGGAAGATTCCCCTCGTAGGCATAGAAGTTGAAAAGGCGGGACACGGTCGCGAGCGGGGCGTTGCCGCGCGCGATCTCCTGCTGCAGCGCCCTGCGTCGCTCGCGATAGAGCCCGTACCGCGACAGCAGCGCGTAGTAGTCCGACGCGACGACTCGCGGCCACAGCGGATCAAACACGTTGTCGTAGACTGCGACCGCATTCGCCCGTTGCCCGGTCCGATCGTAGATCCGGGATTTCTCCGACAGATAGACGCGGCGCTCAGAGATCGCAGGCGTCTTGTTCGCCGAGGACGTCATGTCCACGATCCGCAGCGCGCGCTGCGAGTCGCCGGACTCGAGCAGCAGCGAGACGTACGCGCGGAGAGCTTCGCCGTCGCCAGGATCCGAATCGATGAGCTTTTCGTAAAGCGTATCGACGTTGACGCCGGCCGGGCGTCCGTCGTTTGCGGCGGCGATCGCGCGCCGATACACGGGCGCGCGCTCGGACGCCGGGAGTTTCGCCGCCAGTTCGACGAGCGTCTTCACCTCGTCGCCGGCCATCGCACGGACGCGATAGAACGCAGCGAGCCGCCTGAGCGCGTTGGGCGACCGCCCGGACAGGGTCGCGAACTGCTCCATCTCGGTGACCGACGCCTCGTTGTTTCCGAGGCGCTGATCGAGACGCGCCAGATGCAGCTTCAAGCGAGGATCGGTCGCAAAACGCGCGCTGAGCGCCTCGACGAGCGGTCGGGCCTCGGCATACGGGCGTTCGAGCCTCGCGCCGACGTCGAAGAACGGCTGGATGACGAACAGCGCCGCGTCGATGTCGGCCTGGGGAGCGCCGCCCTGGATTGTACGAACGGGTGATCCGCCGCTGGGCGCGGTCGCCGTTTGCCCGGCGCCCGCGGGGCGCCGGCGCTGCGCCGGATCCGTGCTGCTTGCACCGACAATGGCTGCGGCAAACGACAGCACGATGACTGTCGAAAGGACGATGAGCGTGGGACGCGTACGCTTCACGATCGAGCTCCTTGGACTACCACCTGAAAATGAACTGACTTGATCAGCCGCTGTCCGTCAAAGACGTCGGCGCGATACTCACCGGCGGGAAGCGGGTCCACCCGTTTCCCGTCGCGCATGACCAGCGAGAAGTAATGGTCGCCGTCATCTGTCGATGCGAGCGTGTCAGAAAACGCGCGCGTCGCTCCGAAGTACCATTCGACGCGAATTCGCGACGACTCCGGAAGGTCGATCACGGTGACGAGAAGGACGGCCTGCCGCGCGCCTGCAGGAATCTTGAGGGTCTGATTCTGCGGCTCGTAGGTCGGCACGACCTCCGAGTTGGTCCACGACAGCTGAATCGCACGGATGTACGGAACGCCCGTGATCTCGATCGGCGTCTCGGGAACGACACGGACACCTTCGGGAAGTGCCTTGGTGTCGTTTCCCTCAAAGCCGTTCCAGTTCGTCTGCTGCTGGTTCTCGGCGGACGCGCGCTCGGATGCGCGGCACCCGGCGGTCAGCGCGATCGCCACCAGCACCAACGAAACTGTTCGCGTGGCGTGCATCAGCGGCCCAGCACCTCGATTCGCGCCTCGGCCGTTGCGCCGTTGTGCGCAAAATCTTCCGCAGCGACCGAGACGGTGTAGACACCCGGCGGCAGCCCCTCGGGGATGTGCAGCACGCCGCGGTTCGACTTCTGCTCGGCGTTCCACGCCACGCGAACCGGCGAGGCGCCGAACAGGCGGGCCGCAATCCAGCGAGTGTCGGCAGGCGCGTCGACGACGATCGATGCGTCTTCGCCGGCGTGAACTGCGGCCGGTTCTACGCGCGCGGCAAGCGTCGGCGGACGGCTGTCGATCCGGAAGTGCTTGACCTCCTCGATCGTACGGCCCAGCGAGTCCGTCATCACCAGACGACAGCCATACGTTCCGTCGTCCATGTCGACCGGTGCGAGGAAGCGGGTCTCCCAGAGACCCGGTTCGGATGCCTTGCGGAGCGGTTTCACGAGACCGAACGGGAACACGGCCACGATCGACGTGATCGATTCGTCCGCCTGGACTCGCAGGACAGGATCGCCCGGCCGGATCGTTCGCGGTCTCAGCAACGAGCGCGGGGCGGCGAGAAACGACGTATACGGCGTCACGAACTTGTAGCGCTTTGACAGCGCGATGATCTCGTTGATCGCTTCGTCCGTTTCGCCATTCAGATCGATCTGCGCGAGCAGGTAATCCACGCGCGCGCGAGCCCAGAACCGCGGCACGTCCGCGTGCGTTTCGTCGCGCTCCGGCAGGTCGATCGCCGTCGAGAGATTCAATCGTCCCGCGGGCGACGACCCGGTCACCGTGAACGAGGCGTGGCCAGGACGGCGATACCTGCCAAAGTACTGGACCGCAGACCCGTCGTATCCAACGACCGACGTGTCCGGGTAGACCTGGTAGATGTCTCCGCCGTCGCTCGCGAGCGCGATGCCGTCGACGGGCGCACGGCCGACCTTCGAGAAGAACGCCTTGAGCTTGAACTCGATGTCCTCCGTCTCGCGTGCCCACACAAACAGGCCCCGGCTCGACTTCGAAAGTTCCGAAAGGAGCCCGACCCGCGTGTCGCTCCCAATGCCAAACACATCGAGCCGCGCGCGCGGACCTGCCGCATTGCTCGCGTTGAACGCTTCGAGTATGCGCTTGGTCTGCGTGGTCGTGAGCGTCGGGTTTCCGTCCGTGATGAGGACGATCGCCCG
>JBGAKX010000018.1:0-9689 GCA_044224215.1 Blastocatellia bacterium | reverse complement strand
TCTGCGTCGGGCAGTCTTGCCGCGAGCTCGGCGATGCGGCCAAGCGCACCCTGGAGGTCGGTGCCACCCGAAAGGTAGCCCGCTCGCACGAATGCGAGCGCGCGCTCGATCTGGTCCGGCGTTGCGGCGACCGGGTCATTGCCCATCGGCACCACGTCGTCGTTGAAGAGCACCATGTTGAACTTGTCGGCGGGCGTCAGCGCGCCGAGGAAGTACTGCAGCGCCTGAAACGCCCGATCGAGCTTCTCGCCCGACATCGAGAGCGAGGTGTCCAGTGCGATCAGCACGGATCGCGGCTTGTCGTTCGCTCGGGTCGCGCCGGGCGCGGCGCCGGCCTGGTTCAGAACTGCAGAAGCCTCGAAGTAGCCGTCCGGCTGGCGCTCCGCGAGCGCGGGATCGCGGAGTTCGTCCGCCGAGATCCGCTCGGGCGCTCGATACGCGACGACGTCGAGCTCGCTCTTCGGGACGGCGACGCCAAAGATGAACGAGAAATCCTCTCCAGGCGAGACGTCCGTCGAGTCGTAGTGCCCGGCGATGGCGTTTGTCTCCTGGCGATCGAACGCCAGCGGGAATTGCGTCCCGCGCACGTTGAAGCCCGACAACGCAAACCCGGACGTGACGAGGACGTCGAGCCGCAGATGCCGGATGTTCTGGACGCCGTACTCCGACGGCTTGAGCGGAAACGAGTAGTACGACTCGAGGTTGTCGATCGGGATGAGCTCGGTGTACTCGATTTCGATGCGCTTGGTGCCGTATGCCGGGACGGGTGCGACGCGCACGGTGAACGCCGTCGTGGACTCGTCCTCGTCCTCCTGTTCGAGCAGGCCGGGGTCGATCGCCTGCGCGGCAATATCCTCGTACAGGCTCTTGGCCTTTCGCTTTTCGAGGATCACCCCGGGGATGCGAACGTCGCCATCCCACACGGCAAAGTCGGCGATCGAGGCGGTGGTCGGAATCGCGAAGACGTACGTTCCCTCAACCGGCTGGCCCGTCCGATTCGCAAAGATCTGCATCACGCGAGTGCGCGCAATCTGCCGGTCGATCGTCACGCCGACCTGCATTTCGGTCAGCTCGAGGATCTTGGCGTCCGGCGTATCGCTGACACTCGACGGAACGAGCACGCCTGCCTGCGCACGCGCGTCCGTCACGCCGGCGAGCGCGACCATCGTCGCGGCGAGCGCCATAAGCAGCACCGGAAGGATGCGCCACGCCGTGGTTGTGGGTCGCCCGGTCGAGCCGGCCGATTCGTCAGTGGTCACCTGTAGCACGTTGTTCACTCCCTGTCGTCCATCCCGAGCCGACGTCGCTCGATTCGAGTGATTCCATTCTCGGTCCCGAGAAACACATAGCGGTCGTTCGCAGCGATCGCAGTCACGTTGTCGGAGCTCAGTACCGCTTCGACCTTGGTCCAGCGGCGCGAATCAAAATCCAGCATCCACACGCCACTGCGCAGCGTCCCGACAAACAGCCTGTTGCCGACGACGGCCATCGCGCCCGGGTTCACTTCGAGACCCGCCGTTGGCTCCTCCGGCACGAGATCTCCACCCGGCAGCAGCGTCGCGACGCCGCCACCATAGGTTCCGACATAAACTCGTCCGTTCACCGCCGCGAGCGCGTTCACCCAGTTGTGGGGAAGTTTCGAGTTCGCGGTCGAGAAGACGCGCTCCACGCGCAGTCCGTTCATCTGCGCGAGGCCTCCAAGCGTTCCGACGTACGTCTTGCCTCCGGCTGCTACCACACAGTACGCGTGATTGCTCGGCAGACCGTGAAACGCCGTGACGCTCCGCGTGACGGTCCCGTCGACGACGCTCACTCCCTCGCTCGTCGCGAGCGTGACCGCGCCGTCTCCGCCAGGTCCAAGATCAATTCCTGCAACATTTGCGGATACAAGACCAGATCGCTCGTCGAGCGTACGCACGCGAATGCCGTTCTCGAACAGCGTCAGTCCGCGGCTCGTGCCGATCCACACCCGCCGGCCGCCGTCGCCGACGGTCACGGCGTTGACCTCATGAATCTCATCGCCGGAGAAGTGCCACAGGCTCTCGCCCGAGTCGGCGTTGACGACGTCGACGCCGCCGTCGAACAGTCCCGCCCACAGCCGGCCCGCCGAGTCCACCGCGAGGCCCGACACGTGACCCTCCGACAGACCGTGACGCCCTGACTGGGCTTCGTCGAACCGTTCAAATCGCGCGGTATCGCCCTCTGCGATGGACGCAAACAGTCCGTCGTCCCTCATCGACCACAGCACGCCGTCCTCGGTCTTCAGGCCGAGCGCGCCCGCCGTCGAGAGCGGAGCCGAGGGAGTTCGCATCGCAGCCGGCCTTGTGGAGAGATGCGCGTCATCGGTCTCGAGCCGCGTCACGCCCGACGTGAGGCTCGACATCCAGGTCTCGGACCCGTGCGTTGCGATGCCCGTGACGTTCGCCGTCGAGTCGACAACGACGGGCTGCTGATCGTCGCGCAGCCGGGCAACGCCTCGGTCCGTGCCCACGAGCAGGTCGGTTCGATCGAGACAGAGCGCCGTGACGCGATCCGACGGAAGACCCTCGTCTGCGCCAACGTGCCGGACGGCGCCTTCGCGCCATTCGAAGAGTCCGCGATCGAACGTGGCGACATACACGCGGGGTCCCGAGTCGAGAATGGCGGTGATGCTCTTCACCGGCTGGCCCGCCGCACGCTCGAAGTCCCGCGAGAAGGACGACCCGTCGTACTCGAAGACCCCGTTGTCGAACGTCCCGACGAGGAGCCTCCCGTTGACGGCCCGCAGTGCGGTGACGCGCGACGAGGCCGGTTTCACAAACCTGAACCGCACGAACCGCTGGCCGTCGAATGCGAGGAGGCCGCTCCGCTCCGTGCCGATGAAAAGCCGCCCCTCGAACCGCTCGAGGCACGTCATCGAGTTCTCGGGCAATCCGTCGAGCGTGGTGATGCGCCGTGCCAAACGCCCGTGCTCGTCATAGACGCACAGTCCCGACTCGGTCGCCACGTAGACGGAGCCCGCGAACGGCTCGACGTCACGAGCAGGCTGCTCGGGCATCCACAGCGTGACGCCCGTCGCATCGGGGGCTGAGATGTCGCTCTCCTCGACAACGATTCGATCGCTGGAGTCCGCCAGCTGGCGTTCGATGCCGACGACGACGTACACGACGGCGCAGGCGACGGCGAGAATGACTGTGGCACACGCAGCGACCGCCAGCTTTCGCCGGCCCGAGAACAGATGAAGGCGCATTCGAGCCCTCGCTGGGAAGTTAAAGAATTGAACGAATCGGATGGTCCGCGGCCGTGTCGGATTTGGGCCAACGCTCTGATGCGGGCAACCAACCGCAGGTGGCTTGGTTGAGCGCGGCGATTCTAGCAAAGCCGGGCGGCGGCGGCTATCACGCGCTGCGTTGACACTCTTCAATTGCGAGGTGTAGGTTTCGCCCGAGCGCACCGAGGAGGGTTATGTCGGACAAGAACGCGATCCTGCGAAAGATCGTTCTCCCTGACCGTGGCATCGAAAACCTGTTTGGGCCGTACGACGAGAACCTCAAGACCCTCGAAGAGCTGCTGAGCGTCCGCGTGACCGTTCGCGGCAACGACATCGTGATCGAAGGCGACGAGCAGGACGTCGACGTCGTTCAACGGATCGTCGAAGACTACAGCGCGCTTGTCGGCCAGGGTCGCAAGATCTCGAACGCCGAACTGAAATCGGCCTTCAAGCAGATTGCCGAGGACCGCGCTTATTCGCTGCAGGCACACATGACCAGCAGCCGGATCAATCCGACCGGCAAGAAGCAGGTAACGGCTCGCTCGGCGAATCAGCGCCGGTATGTAGAGGCGATCGAATCGCACGACGTCGTCTTTGGCATCGGCCCCGCGGGGACGGGCAAGACCTATCTCGCCGTGGCAATGGCGGTGCAGGCCCTGTGGGCAAAGCGCGTGAACCGGATCGTTCTCGCGCGCCCCGCGGTCGAAGCGGGCGAGAAGCTCGGATTTCTGCCCGGTGATCTGCAGGAGAAGGTGGATCCGTACCTGCGACCCCTGTACGACGCGCTGTTCGACCTCGTCGATTTCGAGAAGATGACGAAGCTGCTCGAAAAGCGCGTCGTGGAGATCGCACCGCTCGCGTTCATGCGCGGTCGTACGCTGTCGGACGCGTTCATCATTCTCGACGAAGCCCAGAACACGACGTCGGAACAGATGAAGATGTTTCTGACGCGCATTGGTTTCGGGTCAAAGGCCGTGATCACCGGCGACGTCACGCAGATCGATCTCCCGTCCGGGCGCCGGTCGGGACTGGTCGAGGCGGAACGGATCATCCGCGGAATCGACGGCATCGACTTCATCTACTTCAACGACAAGGACGTCGTGCGCCATCAACTCGTGCAGATGATCATTCGGGCGTACGACGAACACACGAAGAAGAGCTTCGAAGGCGCTCCGTAGTACCCATGGCCATCGAAGTGCTCAATCGCCAGCGGCGATTCGCGATCGACCGGAAACGGTTGTGCGAGGTCGCCGACGGGGCGCTGACGTATGTTGGCAAGGCTGGCGCGCCCGTCACCCTGACTGTTTCGAACGACCGGTTCCTGCGGACGCTCAACAAGGTGTATCGCGGCAAGGACCGTCCGACCGACGTGCTGTCGTTCGTCTATGACGAGGACGACGGCCCGATCGGCGACATCGCGATCTCCGTCGACCGGGCGCGAGCGCAGGCATCCGAACGCGGCCATTCCCTGCAGCACGAGCTCGAGCTCCTCACGCTGCACGGCACGCTTCACGTGTGCGGATTCGACCACGAGACCGACAATGGCGAGATGGAGGCGATCGAGCGCAAACTGAGGCGGCGGCTCATTCGGGGCGATTCGTCGAACCCAGGCGGCGGCGGGACGTTATAGACTGTTTCAGAACACTCTTGCTTGGAGGCCTCGTCGATGATTACGGCTCCGCTTCTGCTGCTCTTTTTGGTGGCGGGTCAGGGACCCCAACCCGCGCAGCCCACGTCCGCCGGCAAACCCCGCACTGCCGCGGCGAGCACCACGGTTGTTGAAATCGAGGCGATGCGCCGCGACATACAGGCGCTCACAGCTCAGATCGCAGGTCTTCGTGCGTCGCTGGCGGACCGGCCAAAATTCGACGTCACGACGTTCAACGCGAACGTGGCGCGGCTGCAGCTCGTGAATCAGGAGCTCGACCGGCTTCGCAAGCTGCGCGATGACGTCAAGGCAAAGCTGCGTACCGCCCAGGGAAACGAGGACGACGCGCGGTACCGGCTTTCGAACGTCCAGGCCGAGTTGATCTACGCAGCCGGTCTGGACCGCCAGGCGAACGAGGACCGGATTCGACGGGAGCTCGAGCGCGATCTTGACGCCGCGCAGTCGGCGGAGTCCGAGGCGACCGAACAGCTGTCGAATCTCGACCTTCAGATCAGCCAGACCGAGCAGGTCGCCGAGAAGCTGCGGCGCCGGCTCAAGATCGACTACACGCAGGTGGATGCGCCGGATGAGGAGCCGAATTCCCCTCCCTCGCCCGAACCCGCCCCGCGCGACGATGGCGCCGCCGACACGAATCCGAACGAGTAGGTCGAGAGTGCAACGAGCATGACGAAACGCGTCTACTTTGATAACAGCGCCACGACGGCGGTCGACCCCGACGTCGTCGCGGCGATGCTTCCCTATTTTTCGGAGCTGTATGGGAACGCGTCCTCGCTTCACTATTACGGTCAGCAGAGCAAGAAGGCCATCGCGACCGCGCGACGGAGCGTTGCAGAACTGATCGGCGCGGACCAGAACGAGATCTGTTTCCTGTCGGGTGGAACGGAGGCCGACAATCTCGCCGTCATCGGCATCGCCGAGGAGCACGCACAGTGGGGACGCCACGTCGTCACGACCGAGATCGAACACCCCGCAGTTCTGAAGGCCTGCGCTGAGCTCGCAGAACGCGGCTGGGACGTCACCCATGTGCCCGTCTCTCGTGGCGGCGTCGTGTCGGCGGACGACGTGCGGTCGGCAATCCGGGACGACACGGTGCTCGTGTCGGTGATGCACGTCAACAACGAGATCGGGACGATCCAGCCGATTGGCGAGATCGGTGCGACGGTGCGCGAGCGGCGTGACGCCGGACAGAACCACCTGCACCTCCACACGGACGCAGTACAGTCGGTTGGAAAGATCCACGTCGACGTGCGGGAGCTTGGCGTGGACCTGCTCTCGATCGCCGGTCACAAGTTGCACGCTCCCAAAGGCGTTGGCGCGCTGTTCGTCCGCAAGGGGATCCGGTTGCACCAGCGGCAGTACGGCGGCCACCAGGAGCGCGGCCGCCGACCCGGAACGGAGGCGGTCCCCCTGATTGTCGGTCTCGGCGCTGCGTGTCGGCTCGCGCGCGAGCGGCTCGCGCATCGGATGGTGAAAGTCGCCGGACTTCGCGATCGTCTCGAGGAGGAGCTGATTCGGACGGTCCCGGGTGTCACGGTGAACGGCGATCCAGCACACAGAGTACCGCACATCCTGAACGCAAGTTTCCGCGACGTTGCCGGCGAAGGGCTGCTTATCTCGTTGGATCTGAAGGGGATCTGTGTCGCGACCGGCGCGGCGTGTTCGTCCGGATCGCTCGAGCCGAGCCACGTGCTGGTGGCGATTGGGATCGATCGGGAGCTGATTCACGGCAGCCTGAGGTTCTCGCTGGCCGAGTCGAACACGGACGCTGAGGTCGACTACGTGTTGGCGACGCTGCCGGATGTCGTCAGCCGTCTGCGCGAAGACATGTCCACTACGGGTGCGTCGGCGGACTAGGCCGTGATCGAGCAAGCTTTGACCCAGGGCCGGGCTCGGTCAAAGCGCCGTCGCACTTCGTTTGCCGGCGCAGTCCAAGGGACTACGCGCGTTTGGAGTGCGCAGGCAAGCCCGAAGGGCGCGACGGCGCTTTCGCCAGCAACGGCAAGCTACCAAGCCCTCAGATCACCGCCCCGCACGACACGCAGAAGATCTCGCCAGGAATGATCTCCTGCCCGCATCCCGTGCAGAACACGCTCGGCGGCACGTCGCCCTGCTCAGCCGACGTCACCAGCACCATCATTCCGCATGCGATGCAGAAGATATCGCCCGACACGAGCGCCGCATTGCACGAAGGACACCGCTTGCTGGTCGAGTGCAGGTCATCGATCGAGATCGACCCGATCGCCTCGGGCCCGCTGCCCACGCTCGCTTCCATCTCGTTCGCGATTTCGATGTCCAGGTTCTCGGTCGTCGCGACGCGACCCGACGCGGACACTTCGTCACGACCCTGCGGATTCTCGTCGACGACGTGGTCCGGCAACGGGCTGTTCCAGCTTTCGGGCCGGGGCCGCGCAATCATCCCCTGCAGCGACGACGACGGTCGGCGACGGCCGGTTCCGGCCGGCACCGTATCGGCAACCTCGTCGAGCATCGGCGCCTTCATCGTCCCCGTGATGAAGCTCTCCGGGCCTGGAAACTGCTGCGGCGCCGGCGCGGGCGAATCCCCCGGCGGCGCCTCGAGCGAATCCGTGTCGCTCGCGGCAAATCGGGCCCAGACCTTCTGCAACATCGAGATGCCGGCAGAATCGATCGGCTTCAGAACGTGCCCGTCCGCGCCGGCCGTCCCCGCGGCCTGTTCGTCGTACGGTTCGAATTCGGTCGTGATCAGCACAACCGGCAGCTTGGTGTTCGCGGGATCGTCCTTGATCTCGCGGCACACTTCGTAGCCGGACCGTCCGGGCATGATGGCGTCAAGAAGGACAATGTCGGGATCGACCTCGCGCAGCCTGGACAACGCCAGGTCGCCGTTGCCAACGGCGACGACCTCGATGCCGGCCGCTTCGAGAACGGTCTGAATGGACTTCCGGGCTGCGACGCTATCGTCCGCGATCAGTACCCGCTTCATCCCGGGCCCTCCCTGAACTCACGCACTGTGGACAGATTTTCTGGGGACGGCGAGATTGTACATGTTTTCTTTCCGGCCAACACGCGGAATCAGCCTGACCGGCTCGCCCATTTCGGTCGCGGGCGTTCATAAGTATAATGCTCGGCTTCAATTATCAAAGGAGACCGTCCTGTGACACCCGACACAAAGAGACTCAATCTCGCAGACAGACTCGGATCCGTTGGTTTCTCCGAGATCGTGAAAGTCCGGAACAAGATCCTGGCAATGCGGGATGCCGGGACACACGTCTACCAATTCGAGGGAGGCGAGCCATTCCCCAACACGCCCTATTTCATCAAGAACGCATGTATCGAAGCGCTCGCCGCGAACAAGACGCGCTACGCCCCCTCGAGTGGTATCCCCCAACTGATTGAAGCACTTGTCGAGAAGGTGTCGTCCGAGAACAGGATCCCGGCCACACCATCGGATGTCATCGTCGTTGCCGGTGGAATGCACGCGCTCTTCGGAGCGTTCCAGTGCACGGTCAATCCGCACGACGAAGTGCTGATGTTCTCGCCCTACTGGACGCCGGTTCGGGACCTGATCGGTCTGACGCGAGGCATCCCCGTCCGCGTGAACACCTACAAGGCGCGGCAGGAAGGATTCCGCGAGACGCTCGAGGCCGCCGTCAACGACAAGACGCGCGCCATCTACGTGAATTCACCCCAGAACCCGACCGGCATCGTCTTCACGCGGACCGAGCTCGAAGCCGTTGCAGCCGTCGCCCGTGAACGGGACCTCGTGGTCATCGCGGACGAATCGTACGAGCACCTGATCTACGACGAGCAGCACGTGTCGATCGCTTCGCTACCCGGAATGTTCGAGCGGACCATCACCTGCTACACGTTCTCGAAGTCCTATGCCATGACCGGCTGGCGGCTCGGGTACGCGGTCGCGCCGGAGCCGTTCATCACCGGGTTGAAGAAACTCGTGCTCACGTCAACGAACGGCGTGTCGACGCCGACACAATGGGCCGGACTCGCCGCGCTGACAACTCCGTCCGATTTCATCGACACCTGCCGTGCCGAGTATCGCGCCCGGCGCGACCTGCTCATCGGCGGGCTTCAGCAGCTGGGGTTCGTCGTCGAGCCGCCCGCCGGAGCGTTCTACGCGTTTCCCGACGCATCGGCGTTCGGCACCGACAGCTGGGCGCTTGCCAACGGATTGCTCGAACGGGCCAACGTGGCGTGCCTTCCGGGCGTGATCTTCGGTCAGGAAGGCGAAGGGCACCTGAGGTTCTCGTTCTCGCTGCCCATCGAGACCATCGAACAGGGCCTCGAAGCGCTTCGCAAGGCGCTGTGATTCGGAATCCGCCCGCGCGGGGAGGCTGGTGCGAATGTCAGGCGAGCTCGAACGAATTCAGGCGATAAGGACGCGCGTAGCTCGCCCGGCCGACTCGGTTCGCGTCGGGGTCGGCGACGACGCGGCCGTGATCAGACCGGAACCCGGCATGGAGACCGTCGTCTCGACCGACCTTCTCGTCGAAGGCGTGCATTTCCGGCGCGAATGGGCGACGGCGGATCTCCTCGGACGAAAGAGCCTGGCAATTTCGTTGAGCGACATGGCCGCCATGGGCGCGGCTCCGCGCGCCGCGTTTCTCAGCCTTGCCGTGCCCGACACGTGCGACGACGCGTTTCTCGAGGCGTTCTATTCGGGCGCCGCTGCCGTGGCGGACCGTTATGGCGTCACGATCGCAGGCGGTGATCTTTCGAGCTCGCCGGGACCGCTGTGCATCGATTCGGTCGTCACGGGCGAGGTGGAAACGGACC
>JBGAKX010000195.1:0-6707 GCA_044224215.1 Blastocatellia bacterium | reverse complement strand
TCTTGTCCTTGTTCATTGTGCAGCACCCGCCGGGCTTGCAGCACGTCCCGTCCTTGCAGCACGCCATGTCCGGCGAACAGCAGCTCTTGCCATCCTTTGACATCGCGCACTTCGCGCCATCCTTGCCGGCGCAGCAGCCCTTGCCGTCCTTGGTGCAACACGCCGCGCCTTCCTTGCAGCACGCACCCTTGTGGTCCTTGGCGTCGGCCATCATGGCCGTGCAGGCCGCCTTGTCGGCGCAGCAGCCCTTGGCGTCCACCGCCGCGTTCACGTGCGGCGTTGCCGCCGCGATGACGCCCACGAATCCAAGCGCGAGCGCAAATACGAATGCATGAATGCTTCTCATCTCGAGTATCTCCTGATGCTGGTACCGTTGATTCCAGCGCCGTCCGCGCATAGGCGAACGGCGAACGAACGTCTGCTCGGCGTTCGCTCTAAATCAGGAAGACACAGATGCGCGTGTGCGTATCGCTGCGGCTTAACGGTGGTGCGTGAAAGTCCGCGACGACGATCCCGTCATGTTCGCTGGGAGGCACGTCGAAGCACCGCGACACGGGCACGATCGGCGCCGGCGCGGCTGCATCCGGGAGCGGCGCCCGAACGGACGTCCGCGCACTCAGGAAACAGCAGTTCCTGTGACCGCCGACCCCGCGAATGATGGTTCCAGACGCGTCGCAAGCGCGGGACTTCTCAGCGTCGATCGCGGCGCTGCGCGCACAACACGGCCTGACGTCCCCCGTCGATCCGGCGGACGGCTCGACCCGTGCGCACACGGTTGCACACATGAGGAGGCAGAACGCACCGCTCAACCAGAACGCGAGCACGGGAGCGATGGTCCGCGAAATCCTCATGGCAGAAGTATCCGCCCGGCAGATCATCCGATCAAGCGAAATATTTCACGATAGCCCGGCACCCGGTGGCAGGCTACGAATCGTACCGGAGCAGCGACGACACCTTGTGCGGCGCGAGACGCTCGCGCCCGCCAAGAAACGTGAGCTCGATGACAAACGCGCAAGCGACCACCTCGCCGCCAAGGCGTTCGACGAGATCCACGACCGCCTTGGCGGTGCCACCCGTCGCCAGCAGGTCGTCGGCGATCAGCACGCGGTGTCCCTTGCCGATGGCGTCCTTGTGGACCTCGAGCACGTCCGTTCCGTATTCGAGATCGTACTCGACGCGCTCGGTCTCGCCCGGCAGCTTCTTTGGCTTGCGAATCGGGACAAAGCCCGCGCCGAGCCGGTACGCGAGGGCGGGCGCGAAGATGAACCCTCGTGCCTCCATGCCGACAACCGTGTCGATCCGCGCTTCGCCGTCGCCAACCATCTCGGTCAGCCGGTCGATCGTCGTCCGGAACCCATATGGATTCTTGAGCAGGGTCGTGATGTCGTAGAACTGGATCCCCGGCTTCGGAAAATCGGGGATCTCGCGGATCATTCGCTTCAGGTTGTCCACGTGCTGGTGCTCCTCAATACAGTACTTGAAATGACGTGTGGCCGATCACTGCGGTCGGCTCCTCGCTGATGGCTTCGACACGCCCGAACCGCGGTCCGCGCTCGAGCTCGGCACGAAACTCGATCAGCGTGGCGAGGGCAGCCTCGGCAACCGCTTCGACCGAGCCGTCGGCGAGGTTGCGGACCGTCCCCGCGACTCCGAGTCGTTCGGCGGCGCGTACCGCGAAATACCTGTACCCAACGCCCTGAACCCGTCCCGAGATGATGTAGCGACGCGCCACCGTCATTGCCTTGCGAACTCGTGCTTGGAACTGAAAAGCCCCAACCACGCTTGCAGCCGTGATTGGGGTCCGGAATTCAGAGTCGGGGCGAGAGGATTTGAACCTCCGACCTCTCGGTCCCGAACCGAGCGCTCTACCAGGCTGAGCCACGCCCCGTCAGAGGAAGGGGAACCTTACACGAGGCCCCCGGTACTGTCAAAGAAAAAGCGGCGGACGCCCGACCCAGGGCGCCCGCCAGGAGCGATTCAGGAATTCGAATCGTGCGAGTTACGGTTGGACGCCGCGTCCGTCGTCGTTGCCGTTCCCGTTCCCGTTGCTGTTTCCGTTCCCGTTGCCGTTCCCGTTGCCGTTGTCGTTCCCGTTGTCGTCGTTGCCGTTCCCGTTGTCGTCGTTCCCGTTGCCGTTGTCGTCGTTCCCGTTGCCATTGTCATCGTTGCCGTTGCCGTTGGCATTCCCGTTGTCGTTGCCGTTGTCGTCGTTGCCGTTGCCGTTGTCGTCGTTGCCATTGCCGTTCGAGTTGCCGTTGGCATTCCCGTTGTCATTTCCGTTGTCGTCGCCGGTGTCCTCGGTCGAGTCGTCGACGCCGTCGCCGTTCGAATCGTCGTCGGAATCGTCGTCGATCGAGTCGCCGTCATCGTCCGAATCCGAGCTGTTGCTCACGTGGTCGCCATCGATGTCGTCGTCGTCCATGTTCGACTCGCCGTCGCCGTCGACGTCATCGTCATCCGAGTTCGACATACCGTCGTCGTCAACGTCGTCGTCCGAGCTGTTCGGCGTACCATCGCCGTCGACATCGTCGTCCGTCTTGTTCGACACGCCGTCGCCGTCGACGTCGTCGTCCATCGCGTTCGGGATGCCGTCGTGGTCGGAATCAAGAATGCCGCCCTTCAGCGCCCGCGTGTTCGAGTTGACCGCGACGAGCGTGCTCGTCAGCATCGTCTGCGCGTATGTCGTCGCCACGCCCGCGTTGGCCACGACCTGGCCGATCGTCGAACCGGACTGCAGCTTGCTGATCACCTGGCTGAGCGACTGATTTGTCACGCGCGCCACGACCGCCGCCGCTGCCACCTGGGGAACACCTTCGGGTCGGCCGAGCAGTTCGCTCTCCGTCACCCGGCTGTGAACCGAAATCACGTGCGCCGCGAGTGCATCGCCGGCCTTCTGATTGAGCTTGCCGGTGGCCCTGTCGAGCTTCGCGCCGCTCTTGGTGAGCTTCTTCACGGCATTTCCCTTGCCGGCAACACCCTGAGCGTACACCTTTGATCCGGACAGACCCTGGGCGCTGAACGTCCAGATCAGGAACGCTCCCACGGCTACTCCATACGCCGCGACGCTGGCCGTCTTGGCCACAGGACCCAAATTGTTGATTTTCTTGAAATTACCCAGTGCTAACATTTTCCCTTGCCTCCTAAATTCTTTGGCGTCGCGGGGGGCGAACTCCCTAACAGAGCGAATGCCTGTCGAGGTAATACATGATGCGAGGGAAATTTTTTGGGGTCTTGCGAGAGTGTTGCTTTGGCCGGAATCAGCGTTCGTACCCGTACCGCCCGATCAACTTCACAAAGATGCACCCGCCAAGGTCTTCTTCCACAATGCCTTGCGGCGTCTTTGTGAGCCGCACGAGCCGCTGGGTGCGATCCGTGCCGACGGGTGCGACCAGGCGGCCGCCAACCTTGAGTTGCTGAATGAGGGGTTCCGGAACCGACGGACCGCCCGCGGCCACGAGCACGGCGTCGTACGGCGCGTGCTCGCTCCACCCGATCGTTCCGTCAAAACACTTGATCGTGGCGTTTGTGATCCTGAGCGCATTCAGCCTGGACATCGCGGCGCGCGCGAGCTCTGCAATTCGTTCTATCCCATAGACATACGCCGCCATGCGCGAAAGGACGGCCGTCTGGTACCCCGATCCGGCGCCGATTTCGAGCACCCGCGATTCGGGGGTCAGCTCGAGCATCGACGTCATCAGCGCAACCATGTATGGCTGCGAGATCGTCTGATCCGCGCCGATCGACAAGGCATGATCCCCATATGCCTTCGCGGTAAAGGGCTCGGGCACGAATTCGTGCCTCGGGACCTTTGCCATCACGTCCAGAACGCGCTGGTCCCGGATGCCGCGCGCAACCAGCACGTCGATCATCCGCTCGCGCGCACGAGTGTACGGATCGAGCGACGCCGCCGGCGCCGCGTCGCGGCCGCGCTCGCCGATCACCGGCCGTTCCCCGCGGCGAACCCGCCCCAACCGTTGCCGCGCATCTCGTCGAGCGCTCGGTAGTCGGTCAAGTCATTCCGGAGCGGCGTGATCGACACAAGTCCTTCGCTCACAGCCTCATAGTCGGTGCCGTTCTCGTCGTGCCACGTGACCTTCTCTTCGCCAATCCAGTAGTACCGGCGCCGTCTTGGGTCTATTCCCTCGAGCACCGTCGGCTTTGCGATCTTCACGCCCTGCCGCGTGATCCTCGCTCCCTTCACCGGACCCGGAGGAACGTTCACGCTGAGCAGCGTTCCGCGCGGAAGTCCATCTGACAGAACGCGTTCCGCAAGCCTGACCGCAAACTCGGCCGCGTGCGAAAAGTCGAAATCCGACCGGGTGACCAGGCTGACAGCGATGCCAGGGAGCCCGTGGATCGACGCCTCGAGCGCGCCCGCTACGGTCCCCGAATACGTCGTGTCGTCGCCGAGATTCGGCCCGCGATTGATGCCCGACAGCACGATGTCCGGTTTACGGTCCTTCAGGACGTGGCTCATCGCGAGCGTGACGCAATCGGTCGGCGTGCCGTCGATCGAGAAGTGGTGATCGTCGATCTCGTCGATCCTGAGCGGGCGCATCAGCGTCAGCGAATGCGACGCGGCGCTCATCTCGTGCGCCGGCGCAATGACGAACACCTCGCCAATGCTCTCGAGCGCCCGCGCGAGGACGACGATGCCTTCCGAGTGGATGCCGTCGTCGTTTGTAACAAGAATGCGCGTCATAAATGCGAGAAGGACACAGTAGCAGACTCGCTGTGTCCTTCGCACGAACCGTGTATCGATTTCTGGTCGGGACGACTGGATTCGAACCAGCGACCTCTTGCACCCCAAGCAAGCGCGCTACCAGGCTGCGCCACGTCCCGTCGCCGCAAACCTAGCGGCGGTCGGAGTTTTTACCATCCGTATTGAGCAAAGTCAACAAGGCCTCCAGATCGCGCCGGATCTGTTTCAGCGACCTCCTGGCATTCGCGCTCACCGCCGGCGGCGCGGTCCGATCGATGCCCGGGAGCACCGCCTGATCGGGCTCGGGAACGGGCGTCACGACCTTCAGACGGGGCGGCGCTCCGGCGCGCATCTCCTCGCTGAGCTTCCGTTTCGCACCGGCGATCGTGAACTTCTCGTCATAGAGCAGCTCGCGAATCCTGAGCACGATCTCGAGATCCTTGCGCCGGTAGACCCGCTGCCCAGCGCGGTTCTTCTGCGGCGCGAGCATCGGGAATTCGGACTCCCAGTACCGCAGCACGTGCGGCTGGACCCCAACGTGATCACAGACCTCGCCAATCTTGTAGAACAGCTTGTCGGGAATGCTCTTGGCGGGTTCCATTCAGGATCCACTGCTACCGGTTCGAAGGGACTGAACGCATGGCTCGCGAGGGCCGGAAAACCAATGCACGGTGAGGTTTGAGGTCGATTTCCTCGCCGGTGGAGGGGTTCCGTCCGCGGCGCGGCTTGCGGTTGATGATCTCGAGCGTCCCGAATCCGACGATGCGGACACTTTCGCCTGAGACCAGCCGGTCGCGAACGATGTCGAAGATCGTGTCAACCAGACGGCGCGCCTCGGTGAGCGTGACGCCGCCGTGGCGCTCATAGATTGCGCGGGCCAGGTCTGCCTTTGTCATCTCAACGAAGGCCTTCTGCTTCGGTGATTGCGGCTCAGGTGCCGTCGAGAACGGCCCTAGTGTAAGCGGGGTCCCGATCCGTGTCAAACCATGACATTGCTATTAGTCTCGGTAACTTAGGGATTTGTCAAACCGAACGCAAAGACGCAGAGATGCAAAGACGGAAAGAGCCGATAATCAGTTGATCTGCGTTGATTCGCCTGATCTGCGTTGATCTGCGGCCTTGCTACATTAGTTCGCGAACTCTACAATTGCGCACCTCCAAAGGAGATCGGATGGCCTGGTTTCGACGACACAAGGACGCACAAGAACCGCCCGTTCAGGTTGAGGGCGAGGTCAAGACCGTCAAGACCGAGGGGCTGTTCGCAAAGTGTCCCGGCTGTGAACACACGCTGTTCAAGCGCGACTTTGACGAGAACCTCAGCGTATGCCCCGACTGCGGACACCACCTGCGCATCGGCGCCATCGAGCGGCTCCAGCTGCTCTTCGACGACGGCACGTACGAAGAGACCGATGCCGGCATCTCGTCCGTCGATCCGCTCCACTTCGTCGACACCAAGGGGTACGAGGAACGGTTGCGCGGCATGGAGAAGCGCACCGGTCTGAAGGACGCCGTCGTCACGGCAGTCGGCACGATGGGCGGCCGCAGAACCGTCGTCGCGTCGATGGAGCTCGAGTTCGTCGGCGGATCGATGGGCTCCGTCGTCGGTGAGAAGATCGCGCGTGCGGTCGAGCGATCGATCGCCGAACGCGCGCCGCTCGTCATCGTGTCCGCGTCGGGCGGCGCTCGCATGCAAGAAGGCACGCTGTCGCTGATGCAGATGGCCAAGATCAGCGGCGCGCTCGCGCGTCTCGACGAAGCGCGCATCCCCTACATCTCGGTCCTGACCGATCCCACGACCGGCGGCGTCACGGCGAGCTTTGCGATGCTCGGCGACGTCAACATTGCCGAACCCGGTGCGCTGATCGGATTTGCCGGCCCGCGCGTGATCGAGCAGACGATCCGCCAGAAGCTGCCGAAAGGTTTCCAACGCGCCGAGTTTCTGCTCGAGCACGGCATGCTCGACGACGTCGTTCCCCGCACCGAGCTTCGCGACTACATCATCCGG
>JBGAKX010000194.1:0-6723 GCA_044224215.1 Blastocatellia bacterium | reverse complement strand
GCGGGGCTCGGGCTCAGGCGGCGGCGCGGTCCCGGCGTCCCGCGAGTCGGCCGCGACCGTCGGCCGGACGTCGAGGTCCGGTTCGGTCGCGCCCGCGCTGTGGAACGCATCCGTCGCGCCCGGCGGAATGGCGGCGGCACCAGTCGGCGCGCCGGCGTCCGCTTCTTCGAGCGCACGTGCAAGCTCGTCGCCGAACGCCCGCGAGTCTGGAAATCGGTCGTGCGCGTCGAACGACAGCGCCTTCATGATCGCCGCGTCGGCGGCTCGTGGCAGTGAACGATTCAGCTCGGACGGACGCCGTTCGGGCCCCAGCCGCTGCAGATCCAGCAGCTGAAACGGCGTATCCGGCAGGAACGGCACGCGGCCGGTGACGAGCTCGTACGCCATCACGCCCATCGCGTACGTGTCGCTCGCCGGAACGGGCTTTCCCTGGAGCTGCTCGGGCGCCATGTAGTAGACCGTGCCCGCGACCATCGTCGACGTCTGGGCCGCGGTCCCGCGATTGGGATCGAGGACGCTCGCGATACCGAAATCGATCAGACGGGCGTACTCCTCGTCGGGACCTATCGACTGGATCATCACGTTGTCCGGCTTCAGGTCACGGTGGATGACACCCCGCTCGTGCGCCGCGCCGAGCGCCTGACCGATCATCCGCATCAACCGTCCGACGCGCTCGAGCGACAGGCCACCCACGTTCGCCAGCGTCCGCAGCGTCACGCCCTCGACGTACTGCATCACGATGAACGGCGTGCGGTTGTCGAGCTCGCCGACGTCGAGCGCTCCGACGACGCCCGGGTGATCGATGCGAGCAAGCGCGGCGATCTCGTGCTGGAACTTTCGGAGGACCCACGCCGTGTCGCCGACGGTGCCGAGAAGGAGCTTCACGACGACCGGCTTGTCGTGGAGCAGCGCATCGCGCGCGAGATAGACGATCCCGATGCCGCCACGTCCGAGCTCGCGCTCGATCCGGTAACGATCCTTCAGGACGGTCCCCGGACTGACCCCACCCGCGTCGCCGGGGCCCGGTGCATCGTGCGATGAGCTCTCTTCCATTGCGTTATCGGCAAGACGGAATCAATTGGCGCCACGGTAGCACTTCCGCCGGTTGCGGTAAACACGCGGGCAGGCGTAGCCTCGTGGTCTGGTACGGGTTGCTGCAACCCAACCTCCCGGACCGACGTCCAAGGTTGCGTTCCGTGCCGGCTCCCCACCGGCCGACAGGAGGCGATCTCAATGAGACGCGCGGCGTATCCTCTTCTCTCTGCATCGCTTATCGTGTTTCTTGCCACACCGGCGATCCTTGCCGCGCAGCAGGTAACCACCGGAACGACCACAGCTCCCCCAAAGACGACGACGCGACGCGCCACCACGCCGACCAGGCGCCAGTCGACCGTTCCCCGTACGTCGCCTCCAAAGAACCCGAATGCAGGACAATCCGCGCCGCCAACCGGCGGCACAAAGGACCAGGGGCACCCGCCGTCGCACGAAGGCGGAGGCAAGCCGCCGTCGAGCTCCGGCGAGGGCGAGACACATCCGCCACCGACAACCAACCCGCCGCCGCGGCGCCCGACGATCATCGTCGATCCATGGATCGGGTTCGATCCCATCAGTCCGCGGCCGCGAAAACCCAAGGCTCCCGAGTCGGCTCCGCCGCCGCGACCGCTCAGCTACGACGGTCGGAAGTTCCGAATGCTCGCCGACGCGCTGCTCGGCGCCGGGGACATCAACGCCGGGCTCGCCGTGATCCAGCTCCTCAAAGACTACGAGTACCAGCAGTACGTCGGAGACCCGACGCTCGTCGCATCCGTGCCCTCACCGCAACCGATCGCGCGCGCCGCGTCGAACGGTTCGGCGTTCTTCTCACAGTCGGACGTCATTCGCGCCGTCGCAAAGGACAAGAAGTCAAAGAAGTCGTCCGGCGATTCCGGCAAACAGAACGACGCCGAAGGCGCGCAGGTGTTCTCATCGGGCGAGGCGTGGGAGAACGTGTTCGAGCAACTCGCCGACGACCTGCTCGCGCTCTCGACCGAGATCCGCGAACTGCAGGCGGTGCCGGTGGCAAGCCGCACGTCGGATCAGCAGAAGCGGCTCGAAAAGCTCGAGCCGCGCCTCGCAAAGGCGCGCGCCGCGTTCGACGAGTTGCTGGCCGCCGTCGCCGCCGACACGAGCGGCAACGATCCGCGGTCGGCGCGGCTCAGGCGCGCGGACGAGCTCGCCGCCGCGCTCGCAAAGCTCCCGCCGGGAACGGTCGGCCTGTACACGCTCGTCGCGCCCGAGCACACGTGGGTGATCCGCGTGACGCCGACGATCCGCGCAGCGTACAAGAGCAACGTCCGCGAGGCGGACGTCAACCGGATCGCGCTCGCGTTCCGCGTGGCATTGACCGATCCGACGAGCGATCCGCTTCCGCTTGCGCAGGACCTGTACAAGATCCTGCTCAGCCGCGTCGACGCGGACCTGACGGCGCAGGGCGTTCGCACGATCCTGTGGTCGTTCGATGGCGTGCTGCGCTACTTCCCGGTCGCGGCGCTGCACGACGGCCGGCGCTACCTGGTCGAGAAGTACGAAAACGTGCTCTTCAACCGCGCGAGTGTCGCGAGCCTTCTCGACACGCCGTCGAGCACGGTGACCGGCGTCGGGATGGGCGTCGCGCGGCAGGTCGGCGACTTCAGCCCGCTGCCGTCGGTGGCGGACGAGCTGAACGGCATCTTCTCGGATACACGGCCTGGAGGGCTGAACGGCGTGGTGCCGGGAACGGTGCTGCTCGATTCGAATTTCACCGAGATCGCATTTGAAGCGGTCATCCGCACGGGCCATCCGATCGTTCACGTCGCGACGCATTTTCATCTTGCGCCGACCCGGGCGAGCGACTCGCTGCTGCTGCTCGGCGACGGGACGCTCGAGAGTGTCGGCGAGATCGAGAAGATCGACGGCGCGTTTCGGGGGATCGAATTGCTGACGCTGTCGGCGTGCGACACGGCGTCGTCGGCGCCGGGAGCGGACGGTCGCGAAGTCGAGTGTTTCGGGACGATCGCGCAGGAGAAGGGGGCCCGCGCCGTCATCGCGAGCCTGTGGCCGGTGAGCGATCGCAGCACGAGCCTGCTGATGCAGGAGTTCTACCGGTTGCGGGCTCAGCGGCCTGGGGGGACGAAGGCGGAGCTGCTCGGCGACGCGCAGGTGATGCTGCTGACGAACGCGGGCGACATCGCTGGGGCGAGCCGGGGGTTGGTGCATGTGGTGCCGGGCGGGCCTCCGGTCGCGACGTCGTTCCGGCATCCGTATTACTGGGCGCCGTTCGTGTTGATTGGGAATTTCAAGTAAGGGGCAGTTCACGCAAAGACGCGAAGGAAAGAAGGGCGCTAAGACAATAATTATTGCGTCCTTGTTTTCTTTGCGTCTTTGCGTGAACTGCCTTTCTTAGTTTCCCACCGCCTTGGGCAGCGACACGCGCCTTGGCATCGGCTGCTCGCGCTGAAGACGCGCGGCCACCACTTCGCACTCGCCCATCACACGCAACAGGTTCTCGCCAAGGATCTTCCGCACGTCCGCATCGCTGTATCCACGCTTCATCAACTCGTACGTGATCACCGGCAGCGCCGACACGTCCGGGAGCCCCTCCGGCAAGCTCACCCCGCCGTCGAAATCCGATCCCAACCCCACGTGATCCACGCCGGCGATCTTCGCCGCGTGATCGATGTGGTCGATCAGCACCGAGAGCGGCGTACGCGGCAGGTGCGTGCTCGCAAACTCGTCGTACGCCTTGTAACGCGCCTCCACGTCATCCTTGTATTTCAGTTCGATCGCTTCGAAGTCGTCCTTGTACTTGACGCTCAGGTCCAGCCGCTTCTGATCCAGAAACGACTCGTAGAAGTTGATCATGATCACGCCGCCGTTCTTCCCCAGCGCGCGCAGCATGTCATCGTCGATGTTTCGCGGATGGTTGCACAGCGCGCGGCAGCACGAGTGCGACAGGATCACCGGCGCCTTTGTCGTCTCGAGCGCGTCGTAGAACGTCTCGTCGGACACGTGCGACAGATCGACCATCATGCCGATCCGGTTCATCTCGTGAACCACCTCGCGGCCAAAGTCGTTCAGCCCGCCCCACCGCTTGACGTCCGGCACCTTTGCTCCAAAGCTCCCCGAACTGTCCGCCCAGTTGTTCGTGTTCGTATGCGTCAGCGTCATGTATCGGATGCCGAGCCGGTAGAACTCGCGAAGCGCAAACAGCGAATCCTCGATCGCGTGGCCGCCCTCGATACCCATCAGCGCCGCGATTATGCCCTTCGCGTGAATCCGGCGGACGTCCGCGACCGTGTACGCCATCTCGAGCGACTCCGGATGCCGGCGCACCTGTTCGTACACGATGTCGATCATGTCGAGTGCGCGACGTGCCGAGCCTCCGCTCGCGACATAGTCCTTGTCGACGTAAATCGAGAAGAACTCGGCGCCGAGCCCGCCTTCCTTCATGCGCGGGATGTCCGTGTGGCCGTCCTTGGCGCGGGCGCCCATGTCGAAGTCCTCGTCGAGGATCCGCGACGTGACGTCGTTGTGCGTGTCGACAACGATCGACGAGAAGTGGACCTTCTGCGCGCGTTTCCAGAGCACAGGGTCGCGGTCGGGAGTTTGGGCACGCGCTGCGGGCAGGGCAAGCGCACAGATGGCGAGAACGACAGGAAGTATTTTCATGTGAGTGACTTGGAGGAAACGACCGGATCTGTGGTCAATCGAATTTGCGGCGGCTGACGACGAGAAAGTCCTCGTCCCAGCGCAGCTTCCGGTACCCGAGCAGGTGGAAGACCTGCATCGGAAAGACGCGCGCGAGGCGCGTGTTGACGATCAGCGCGGCCGGATCGTTCGCGTGCCGGCGAACGCCGGGCAGCAGATACATCATTCCGCCGAAGTGCGCCCTTCGAAGGAGCGCGGAGAGCTTCAGCCAGAACGCCTTGACGCGCCGCGCGATGAAGAAGCCGTCGTTGCCCTTCGCCTGGTAGAGCGGCATCAGGATCATGCCGCCTTCGACCGCGAGCACCGGCCCGCGCCAGTCGGTCGCGAGCTGCTGACCCTTCCGGATCGGCTCGAAATTCGCGAATCCGGGCAGCATCCGGAAGTCGTCGCCGTCGCGGATCGCGTGTCGGTACCGAATCTCGATGAATCGCAGGCCGCCGCCGGCCTGTTCGAGATCGTGACGCCGGCGCGGGAGCTCGGGCACGTCGGCCGCCTTGAGGTTTCCGGCTGCGACGAGCGCAACCCACACGAGCGCCTCGTGGTTGTCGACGCTCGTGGGGCTGACGTGCTGACCGGCTTCGAACCCGAGCGTGATGCAGCCGCGGTTGCTCAGAAACTCGAGCATCGTGCCGTCGAGCTGCTCTTCAATGCCGAGAATGATCGGTACGGGGAAGTGTGTCGCGAACGAACGGTTGCGCAGCGTGTCGCCGAGCGTGACGAACGGAACGCCGCCGGCCGACGTGGTGTGCATGTCGATGACGTAGACGTCGCCGCGAGCGCGACCCAGGATGCCGACGAGCTCGGTGTAGATCTCGACGAGCTCGCAGTCCTCGGATTCCGGGGCCTTCCTGTCGATCCGCCAGTCGAACCATACGCGGTTCAGATCGGCGTCGATGTAGCGTTCGCCTCGCGCGAGTGCGCGCGTGTTGCCCGCGAGAAAGACGACCTCGCCGGCGAGCCGATCCTGCAGCGCCTCGACCGCGGGCGCAGCGCGACGCGCGGCGGCCACGCCGGCCGGTTCGTTTCCGTGAATCGAGCCGACGACGATGAGGGTTGGTCCGGAAGCGGTGCCTCGGATCGAGGCGAGCACGTGTTGGCCCTGGTCAACACGAGTCGCGGGATTCGCTGTGACCTCACTGACCACGCGGTCAGTATATCGTCATCGGCGAATCCCGCGAATCTGAAGAACGATCGACTGTCGTTACCGGGACATCGAGGGCTCGACGTCGCCCGAGACCTGCGCATTGACCTGCTGGCCGAGCGTCGCCTGCTCGATGCCGACCGAGGTTCGTCCGGCGAAATGCTGGGAAATCGGGCTCAGCTGCAGCGATCCGCCTTCGGGGATGTGTACGCGAACCGACGCGTTCGTTCCGTCCTGCTTGACGACGACCGTGCGCGAGCTGCGCTCGACATTGACGATCGTTCCCTTCAGCTGAAAGGTGTCGGGGTTGGCGGCCTTTGACGCGGCCAGGGAAATGCCGCTCGAGGCGACGGTGATTGCGAACGCGAAACCGGCGGCGACGAGTGTGTTTCTGTATGACGTCATGAATGATGCTCTCCTTCTCGAACGAATGAATTTCACAAGCCGGCGGGATATACGGGCCGGATCGACGGGCGGGTTCGCGGTTGTGACCGGGCGCGCGCGATGTGGGACGAACGGTGGGAAATGCGGGGCGAACGGGTGGAAACACAGACGTCAGAAACCATGGGCGGCCTGCGAACGTACGGGGGAGTTGTATGCGGATTCCAGTCAACACCGCCGCCGAACCGGCTGAACCGTCCTACGTGGACCGGATCGTCGTGCGCGAGCGCGGCCGCCTGCTGCTCGTGAAGGTGCGTGAAATCGACTGGATATCCTCGGAAGGAAATTACGTCCTCGTGCACGCCGGCAAGGCCGTGCACACCGTGCGTGAAACGATCTGCGCGATCGAGGCGGTCCTCGATCCGGCACGGTTCCGGCGCGTCCACCGTTCGACGATCGTGAACATCGAGCGCGTC
>JBGAKX010000193.1:0-6784 GCA_044224215.1 Blastocatellia bacterium | reverse complement strand
GATCGGGAGCGAGTTGAACGTCCGGCGTCCACTCGGCCTCGAAGCAGATCCCGAGGAAGCTGTTCGACAGGTCGAGGTACTCGTACTGCTCGTCGGCCCAAACGGAGTTTCCGGCATGGTCGGCGACTCCATCGTCGCGCACGATCCGGTAAATGCGGCCGAACCGGTCGATTACGTAGTGATAGAGCTTGTGCTTTCGCACGAAATCGAGCAGCGCCTCGGCGCTCTTCTGCAGCTTCTGGTTGTACTCCTGCTTGAACGGCGCGATATGGCTCTGGGACGTGTGGAACACGATGCCCACCGGCGCGCCGGTCCGCTCCTCGGCGTTTTCGGGTCCCGCAGCGTCTCTCGGGAACGCATAGTAGCGTCGAGGCGCGCCGTCCACCTCGAAGTCGGTGAGGATGCGCGCACCGTTCGAGTAGACCTCGTAGCCCTGGCCCTGCTCGACAAGCCAGATCTGCTCTGGCGCGTATTGCGGAAGGTCGTCCGTCGGAAGCGCGGCACGCGCGACGGTCTCCGGCACGGATGCCGACGACGAAGACGCCGCGAGCGGACGAGCAGACATCGCAAGCCGCACCGCTCCGTACCCGGCGGCCGACACGGCCGCGATCACGATGCACATGCCCGCGACGTACAAGGGAATGCGCAACTTGTACGCGAGCAGCGCCAATCTGACAGCCGGCGGAACGGTGGCGCCGGATGGCAGCAGCGGCACCAGCTCTTCGACGATGATCTTCCTGAGCCGGAACCTGCCGAACAACGGCCACCTCGACTCCGAGCCGACTCCTTCCGCCTGGCAGCGCGCAACGGCCTTTCGGATGAAGCGGAGGCGTTGCGAGGGCGACTCGAGCAACGCGCAATACGCCTCAATGACCCGCGCCGAGGTCTGATCAGGTGGCTGCAACGTATCCATTGCTCGTCAACGGTCCATGAGCGAATTGCCGTGCGCACGTCTCAGCACTCACGACGCCTCGCTCGTCATGTTCACGGGGGGTCCTGCGGTCGAAAGCTACGTCGTTAGAATAATCTACAGCGAGTTTCCGTGTCAAAACACTACGGTTTGGGGGTCCGCTCGCGGCGAGAGCAAGCCTGTCGAGAAATATGAAATCGATCTGAAGTCATGGAATTGCCCACGTTTTCGTATGGTGGTAGCATCCTTGCCTCCCTTCGACGAACTCGTTGTCCCAGTTTTTTGTGTTAGCCACAGGAGCCAGAGTCATGAATAGAGTCGGTCTCGCTATTGTGTTGACGGCATTGCTGTTTGCCATGCCTTCGGCCGCGCCTGCCCAGGGCGGCGGCGCTGATTTCACCCGCCTTGTCGGCGTAGGCGACAGCCTCACCGCAGGATTCAAGGATGGCGCGTTGTTCGCTGACGGCCAGAACGGCGGCTATTTCACCCGTCTTGCGACGGCGGCCGGCGCGGCGGCGTCGATCCCCACGATTGCGTATCCGGGCATTCCGACGCCAAACCCGTCGGCAGGACAGGGGCTGCTGCTGCAGATTCCCGGCACGTGCCAGGTTGGCGCCACGACGTTCGCGACGGGTCAGACGACGGGCCGCGTGAACCCTGCTGCCCCTGCGACTGACGTTGCCGTTCCCGGACAGAGCGTCGGCGATGCGCTGACGATCAAGTGGGACATCGATCCGGCGAACCCTGCCGGCACCGCTGATACGGCCGAGGACTTCGTGCTCGGCTTCCCGTACGCTTTTGCGCCTCCGCCTGCGAATACGCCACGCACGCAGCTCGAGACCGCACTTGGCCTTCAGCCGACGTTCGTCGTCTTCTGGCTTGGCAGCAACGACGCGCTCGGCGCGGCGCTGGCCGGTACGGTCAACGACACAACGCTGACGCCTGTGGCCGACTTCAATGCAAATGTCGACGCGGCAGCCAACGCGATCAAGGCGACCGGTGCGGGAGTCGTCGTCGCGAACGTGCCTGACGTGACGGTCATTCCGAACCTCTTCGCGGAGAGTGACCTCGAGGCGCTCACCGGCCTCGACGCAGCACAGATCAAGCTGCTGTTCGGCGTCGCCAAGACGTCGTACGTTCCGCTGTCGGCGCTTCCGACGATCCAGGCGATCGCCGGCGGCCAGGCGCAGGGACCGCTTGCGAGCAATCAGATCCTCACCAAGAAAGAGATCAAGAAGATCCGCAAGAACATCAAGAAGTACAATCAGAAGCTGCAGGCTGTCGCGACCGCGAACGGCTGGGCATACGTGGACATCAACGCTGCGCTGAACGCCTACGACGCGAACGGACTTCCGATCCCCGGCGTTGGTACGCTGACGACGGCGTATCTTGGCGGTCTGTTCGGCCTCGACGGCGTTCACCCGTCGACGACAGGGCATGCGGTCATCGCGACGGCGTTCATCCAGGCGATCAACGCGAAGTATGGGACGACGCTCGCGCCGCCCGACGTTGCGGCGATCGCGGCGGTCGATCCTCAGGTGTGCATGGCTGTCGCCAAGCACCTGACGCTTGCCGATGTCGTCAGCTACGCGCCCGCGGCGAGTTCGACGACGAGCGTGATCCTGCACAACCGGCACGTGCAGTAGGGGGAAAGACCACACACGCAAAGACGCCAAGCCGCAGAGAGCTGGAATATCCGCACTCTGCGACTTTGCGTCTTTGCGTGTGGACTTGGCCTGGTTACCTAGCCCACCACATCCACCCATACAGGCGACGACCACGCCATCTCGCCGTCCGCCTGGCGTACGCGCACGTAGTAGATCGTCGGCCCCTCCACCGGCTCCGAGAACGTGAGCATCGCATCGGGCGCGCTCCCGTCAACCGCCGCCGATTTCACGACCACGAAATCGCCGTTCACGAACGTGACGACCTCGACCGCCGCAAGCGGCGCCGTGCCCGCCACTTCGACGTGCACGGAAATGTTTGCGCCGGCCTTGCGCACAAGCTCCGATCCCATCGGCATCCCGTCGACGTCGAACGCGAGCAGGATGCGCGCGCCCGTCGTCGCATAGCATCGCCGCGCGTACAGCGCGTCGAACACGGCGCCGCGCGAGAGCTCGGGCGCGAGCACGACCGCCAGCCCCGAGTGCTGCGGAACCGTCGGCGCGTAGTCGTTGACCCCCGGCGTTCCGAGGTGGTTGTCGGATCCGCCGATCAGTCCAATTCGATGACCCGTCGCCCACGCGTGCTGATAGCTCCACGGATTGTGCACGCCCAATTCGAACAGCTGCGGCTGGTTGACCGAATCGCCGCGTCCGAGCGTCGTCTGCCGATAGTCGTCGCGCGTGTAGTCGTCGTTGTGGTGCGAGTAGATCTCACCGACGCGGCGCGCCTGGTTGAAGACGTACCCGCCCGGAGCCGTTCCCGGCGGGCCGTCCCAGATCTCGTGCGGGAGCGCGTGGTCGTCCTTGTCGGTATCGCCGTTTGGAAACGGCTGCATCAAGTGCGGCACGAGCAGCACGCGCGAACCACCGCCGGCGCCCACCGCCGCCGCAAGGTCGGTCACCGTCGCCGCACCCTTGCCGCGTTTGCCCGTCGTCGCCGTCACGAGCGCGTTTGCGTCGGCCGGGCCGTCGCCAAAGATGACGACGTGATGGCCGATGCGGCGGTTCGGTGTCCACTCGTATCCGAGCAGCGTCACGAACCGGCCCGGCTGATTCAGCGCGTCGACGCGCCGCTGGTTCTCGAGCCACGTCGTGCGCGACAATCCGGTGTCGTGCTCGGCTGAAACGCCCCAGTCGAGCCCCGCCACGTCGCGCAGATACGCGAACGCCGCCGCCGAGTCCGTGAACTGTCCTCGATGGTCGCCTCCTGGCGTCACGAGCGTGTCGACGTCGCTGCCCGAGTGGAAATGCGCGTCGCCGAAATATCTGCGAAACGGCGGCGCTGCTGCCCACGCCATCTGCGGGTTGCTCGTGACATTCAGTTCGCCCTTCGCGAGCGTGCACCGCAACGCGATCCGATGGATTCCGGCCCGACTGGCGTGAATTCCCGCGAAGACGTGACGTCCGGCGTCCGCCTCGATGAACGAATACGTCGCAGGGCACCCGGCGAGATCCGAAGACAGCGCAACCGTTCCGCGGAACTCGCGATCGACATTTCCGAACTGGTCCAGCGCGGCGGCGATCATGTCGCACGATTCGCCGATGATGGTGTCGGAGGCGATCGACAGGTTTACCCACACGGCATCGGCAGCGACGACGGGAGCAACTTGCACGCTGGACGGCGCCAGCGCAGCCACTTCGCCCGTCCCGCCATCCCGCTCAACGATGCGGAACGGCGTCGTCGGAACGATCTGCGGAACGTTGCCTGTCAGTCCGATCCGGAACGACGCTCCCGCGTCCATCGGCTTCCGCAACCGTGCGATGATCCGGCCCGCGCCGCCGGCGATCCGATGCGCTTCGACAAGCTCGACGTTTGCATCATCGCCACGACCGATGCGCACCGAGCCTGGCACGTTGGGGTCGAGCGTGGGGATCGACCACAGCGTGTCCGTCTCCTCCTGAACCGCCGTCGGGATCGAAACGGCGAATTCAGAGCCGGACGGAAGCGCGCGTCCGAGGGTGATGACGAGCTCGAGCGGGTCGTCTGCAGGAATCGTCGTGCCCGCGACGCGCCGTGCGCCCGGATCGAACGCGGCCCGGCTCGTCGAAACACCCATCGCCGTGACGTCCTCGGGGAGGATGTCCGCGCGTGAACACGCAACAAGAAACACGAGAAGAGCGAGCAGCGGCAGCTTGCGCATCCGCAAAGGATACCCTACCTGTGACCGGGCGGCTCACTCGTGCCTGAGACACTCGATCGGATCGAGACGCGACGCCTTGAGCGCGGGCCAGACGCCGAACACGAGACCGATCGACGCCGACGTCACGAGCGCCGTGGTCACGGCCCACATCGGCACAGAGGCGGGAAGCGTGGGCAGAAACCACATGATCAAGCGGCTGATTCCGATCGCGAGAACCGCTCCGAGCATTCCGCCCAGAAACGTAAGGGTCATCGCTTCGTAGAGGAACTGCAGCACGATGTCGCGCCGCCTTGCGCCGAGCGCCTTTCGAATGCCGATCTCGCGTGTCCGTTCGGTCACGCTCACGAGCATGATGTTCATCACGCCGATGCCGCCGACCAGAAGGCCGATGCTCGAGATCGCCACGGCGATCAGGCCGATCAGTGCCGTGACCGAGTCAAAGTCCTTGATGAACTTATCGGCGGTCGACAGGTCGAAGTTGTCGGGCTGGTCGTACCGGACGCCACGCTGGCGTCTGAGGACCTCGCGCGATTCCTCGAGCGCAGTCGCGATCTGGCCGCTCTTTGCCCGAATGATCAGCATCATCCACTCGCTGTTCGGATCCAGCTTCTTGCCGGTGCCGATGGGAATATAGACGGAGTTGTCCTCGTTGTTCTGGCCAAAGAAGCTGCCCTTCCGCTTCTCCGTTACGCCGATGATCTCGAACACCTGCCCGCCGAGCTTCACCTGCGATCCGGTGATGTACGACCTGTTGGGAAACAACGCCTCGGCGACGTTGATTCCGATGACCATGACGTTGCGCTTGTGCAGATCGTCGACTTCGTTGAAGAAGCGGCCCTCCTGCACGACGATGTTCGCCGTCCGGGCATAGTTGGCGGTCACCGCCTGGATGTTGGCTCGCTTGTACGTCTGGCCTCCGTAACTGATCGTCGTGTCGATGACGCCAATGAACAGCACCGACGCGACGGTGTCGACGGCCTGCGTGCGCTCGATGATCGCGTCAGCGTCCTCCTGTTTGAGCGGCTTGCGCGTGCGCTCCTCTTCCTCGTTCGGGCCTCCAAAGCCGGACGAAAGGTGGAACGCGTAGATGTTGTTCGTGCCGAACTCCTCGACGAGCTGAATCACGTTGTTGCGCAGCCCGGTCAGGATCGACGCGACGGCGACCACCGTCATCACGCCGATGACGATGCCGAGAACGGTCAGGAAACTGCGGAACTTGTGCGCGACGATACTGCTGATCGCCTGCTCGATGGTCTCGCGTGATACGTGGTCCCTCAGTTTCATGCGTGGTGCTTCAGGTGAACTTGGACAGCGCGACGATCGGATCGAGCCCGGCCGCCTTCCACGCGGGGTAGATTCCGAACACCATCCCGATTCCACCGGACGCGGCGAGCGCCAGGATCACGTATCCGATCGTGACGGTCATCGGGACAGGCGTGGTTGCGGCGACCAGCCATGCGATCCCGGTTGCCAGCAGGAGACCGAAGATGCCGCCAAGCGCGGCGAGCACCGACGATTCGATCAGGAACTGAAGAAGGATCTGGCTCCTGCGGGCGCCGACGGCCTTGCGCAGCCCGATTTCGAACGTCCGCTCGGTCACGCTGACCAGCATGATGTTCATGACGACGATGCCGCCGACGACGAGCGACAGGATCGTCACGGGCGTCACGACGAGCGCGATCGCTCCGGTGAACTGGTCGACGTTGTTGTTGACCGCCTCGACGTCCACGAGTCCAAAGTCATCCTTTTCGTCGCTCTTGAGCTTGTGGTGCAGACGCATCGACACCCGAGCCTCTTCGATCGTCGCGTTGAAGCGTTCCCGGTCGTCGGACTTGCCGTGAATCTGCAGGCTTTGCCGCCTCCCGAACAGCTTCTCGTACGTCGTGATCGGGATGTACATATGCTTGTCGAGCGACTGGCCGAAGAAGCTGCCGCGGGTCTCCTCGACGCCGACGACGGTCAGCGGGATCTCCTTTACCTTGAGCGTCTTGCCGATAGGATCGACGCCCGGGAAGTACTTCTCGCGGACTTCGGCGCCGAGAACGCACACAAGGTCGGAGTGGTCGACC
>JBGAKX010000192.1:0-6810 GCA_044224215.1 Blastocatellia bacterium | reverse complement strand
GAGGATCGGCGCGCCGTCCTCGGGCGACGATTCGCCGAGCTTGGCAAGCCCGAAGTCGACCACCTTGACGAGCGCTCCGCTGTCCCCGTGCTTGAACATGATGTTCTCGGGCTTGAGGTCGCGGTGTACGACGCCCTGGCGATGCGCCGCCTCGACGGCGCCGCAGATCTGGTCGGCGATCGCGACGGCGTCGTCGACACCGAGCCGCTTCACGCGGCCGAGCAGCGAGCGCAGCGTCTCGCCGTCGATGTGCTCCATCACGATGTACGCGGCGCCGTCGTCGAGAACCCCGAAGTCGAAGATCGCGACCGCGTTCGGATGCTCGACGCGGGCCATCGTCTGCGCCTCGCGGTAGAACCGCTGTGCCGCCTTCTCGTCGGCGAGGAGTCGGGTGAGCAGCAGCTTGACGGCGACCGGCCGCTCGAGCAGCAGATGGCGCGCCTTGTAGACGACGCCCATACCGCCGCGGCCGATGATCTCCTCGACGCGGTACCGTTCTGCGATCACGCGGCCGATCAGGTTGCGATCCGCTTCCGTCGCCGCACGCTGCCCGCCGGACGCGCCGTCATCGAAAAACTCGTAACCGTCCGATCCGACGGACACGGTTGGCAGCGAGTCGGCCGGAACGTCCGAGCCCGCGTACAGCGTCACCTGTTCCTCGGCGGATCCACCGTCTGCATCGGTCCCGCCGCGCGCCGCCGTGCGAATGGCGACGAGCACCGATCCGTCCACAGCGCAGAACTCTCCTCCATGCGCATAGACGGTCTCACATGCGGGGCATCGCTTCATCGTGCCTCTCGTCTCGAGGTGATCACCCCCGGGGAAACGCCGATCGAGGGGGAGACGGCTCAGGCTGCTGATCGGGAGCCCGATGAGTTTAGCATAACGCCGCGGGTTTCTTCGTTCGCGGGCTGCCTCGATGCTAACGTTTGGACGATGAGCCAGACGCTCCGGATCCGGCCCGGTGTCCACGACGCGATTGCGCGCGAAGCGAGCGCGGCGTTTCCCGACGAGTGCTGCGGCGTGCTTGCCGGGCGCGGCGACGTCATCGAGACGATCTACCCGGTGCGCAACACGGCGGAGGACGCACGGACCCGCTTCGAGATGGACCCGGCAGAAATGTGGGCCGCGCGGCGCCAGGCCACTCGTGAAGGTCTCGAGGTGCTCGGGTTCTATCATTCGCACCCGCGAACTCCACCAGTGCCATCCTCGTACGACATCGAGAGAGCATACTATTCGGACGCCGTGTACCTGATCGCGGGGTTGTCGCCGGGGTTTTCGGTACGGGCGTTCAGGATTTCGGGTGGCAGCGCCGACGAGGTTTCCATCGAAATCGATTCGACCGAACGCTGACGCGTCAGCCGTCAGTTGCTATACTCAAGGCAAAATGAGCGACGGACAGCCAAAGAAGTACGATACGAATCCTCTGGACCAGGACGTGTACGAACGCGCCGAGGCCCAGATGGGTGACGGTGCCGCGACTGTCGACACCGAGGGTCCGACGCGGCCGATGCATCCGCTCGATGCCGCTCCGTACAACACCGATCCGAACGGCATGCAGCGCCAGACCGGCCCGTACGTCCAGCATTCGCCGCTCGGCGCCGAGACCTACGGGCGACCGGACTCGGCCCCGGCCTACATGCCGCCGCAGGCCGTTCCGTATCAGACAGGTTGGATCGCCCCGCAGCCCGGGCAGGTGCAGCCGCTCGCGGGGTTCGACAAGTTCGCGTCTCGCGGTTCGGCGCACTTCGGGCTGCAGCCGAACTTTGCGGCGATGCTCTGCTACACGCCGTTCATGGGGGTGGTGGCGTCGGTGCTGCTGACGCTGTACGAACCACCCGAGAATCGGTTTGTGCGCTACCATGCGCGGCAGGGACTCTACACGCACATCGCGTTCTGGGCGGTCGCCATTGCGCTCAGCATCTGTCGCGCCGCCGTGCCGAGCCCCGTCAACATCATGATTCTGCTGACGCAGGTCTTCTACTATTTCGGATGCGTCGGCGCGCTCGTCTTCATGATGATCTCGGCGTATCGCGGACAGTGGAGGAAGATCCCCATCATCGGCGATCAGGTTCACGAGTAGGGAACGCAATGATGTCCGCAGGAACCCCGGGAGTACCTTCCGAACGCGTCTTCACCCTCGAGCAGCGCTCGGTCGGCGCGGCGACGATCCTCTATCTCGATGGCCCGCTGAGGCTCGGCCATCGCGAGGCGACGACGGGCTATGCGTTGTCCGAGGCCGTCAAGGCTGCGATCACCGACGAGACGAACCTGGTTGCGATCGATCTGCGGGGACTGGTGAAGGCGCCCGACAGCAGCGGTCTGGGAGAGCTGGTGGCAGCGGAATCCGCGCTCAGGAAGCGCGGCGGCAAACTCGTGCTGGTCAACGTTCCCCACAAGCTGCGCGGGTTGATCGCGATGATGGGTCTCGACACGTTGTTCAGCATCGTGGAGACCGAGGACGAGGCGATCGCGCTTCTGCGCGACCCTGAACTGAACGCCTGACCCGTCCGGTTCGGTTCGAGCGGAACGAACGCCGGCTCCGCGCCGGCGTTGGCGTCACTTGCCGGCAGGCTGCTTCTTTCCGTGCAGCACGCGTTCGAGCGCCGCAGAGAGCATCCCGAGCCCACGCTCGCCCGCGGCGTAGCTGCGCAGCTTGCCCGAGCCGTCGAACAGGTAGTAGGCCGGCACGTACCCGGCTTCGTTGTTGAACGCGTCTCGTAGCTTGTGCTCGTTGTCGACCGCGCACGGTTCGGTGATGTTGTAGGACTTGATCGCGTCCTGTACGAGCGTCGTGTCGGTATCGGCAGGGTACCGCGGCATGTGGATGGCGACCACCCTCAGCCCCTCGTCTCGGAACGTGTCACGCCACTCGGCGATTCGCGGCATGTTCTGTTTGCAGATACCGCAGCTGACGGCCCAGAAGTGCACGAGCGTCGGGTGCCCGTGCATGAGCCCCTCGGCCGACTCCGCCGACCCGTTGAACCATTCCGTGGCAAATTCGAGCGACGGAGCTGCTGTGCCGATCCTCATTGGCATGTTCGTGTACCTCGAAGGATGGCCGGCGGCGCCCCCCGCCGCCGGCCATCACAGCGATTTCGCTCGAAGATCAAACCTTGAGCGTCTCCTGCCCCGGCCGCCACTCGGCCTGGCACAGACCGCCCGTCTGAAGGGCCGAGATGACGCGAATCGTCTCGTCCGTCGAACGGCCGATGTTGAGATCGTGAACAACCTTGTAGCGAAGGATGCCCTCGGGATCGATGACGAAGAGGCCGCGGAGCGCGATGCCCTTGTCCTCGATCAGCACGCCGTACTCGCGCGACACCGAGCCGCCCATGTCGGCCGCCAGCGGATACTTCAGGCCTTCGATGCCGTTCTTTTCCCGCGGCGTCTGCAGCCAGGCGCGGTGCGAGAAGACCGAGTCGGTCGACACGCCGAGCAGCTCGCAGCCGAGCGACTTGAAGTCGTCGAGACGGTCGCTGAACGCGGTCAGCTCGGTCGGGCAGACGAACGTGAAGTCGAGCGGATAGAAGACCATTACGAGCCACTTGCCCTTGTAGTCGTGAAGCTTGACGTTCTCGTTCAGCTTCTCGAGGTTCTTTGTCGAGGGCATATCGAACTCGGGGGCCGGCTGGCCCACCATCGCATTCCCGGTGTTGATTTCAGTCGCTGACATTCGCTCCTCCATACGTGAGTGGTTTAAAGAAAAGTGCCTCGATCGGCCGGCGGCAGCTCGGTCAGGCCGGCGCACGCTCGGTGCCCCGACACTCGGGGCAGATGCCGATCAACGTCAGATGAATGGACTCCGGCTTGAAATCGCACCGGCGCGCGGCCTCGCGCGTCAGGTCAACGGTTGCCGGAAGGTCGAGATCGACCAGCTTTGCGCACACACTGCACATCGCATGGTCGTGGCGCGAGGTTTCGCGATCGTACCGGCTCGCGCCGTTGCCAAAGTTGATCTCGGCCACCATTCCCGCCTTCTTCAAGTGGCGCAACGAGTTGTACACCGTGGCATAGCTGATCGTCGGCAGGAGTTCGCGAGCGTTCGCGAAGATCTCGTTTGCCGTCAGGTGCGCATCGCTCGAACGGATAACCTCGAGAACGACGCGTCGCTGGGGTGTCATCGCCTCGACGGCGTCGTGATCGTGTGCGTGTGTTCGCATCGTGGATTTAGAGTAATTCTAAATCAAAAGGTCGTCAAGAACTTTTTTCGATGGGCTCGCACGGCTGTGTGTGTGGCGGGTTGGGCCATTTCGCAACCGCTCGTACTTCCCGAAGTTGCCGCTGATTGACGGCATGCTCGCCGGTGCGCCATGATTCGCATTTCGATTCGAGGGCACGTTTCGCCGAGATGAACACATAAACAATGGGACTCTTCTGGAAGCGCAAGAAAGACGACGGCGAGCGGCCGGCACACTGGCCGCCGACGATCCTGGCTCCGCCGGGGCCCCGGCGCGAATCACCCGATGCGCCACCCGCGGCCCCCGTGGTCGTTGAGGCCGTTGAGGCCGCCGCTCCCGCGCCGCAACCGACCGTCGATCAGGCGCCGAGGCCCGTGCCGATGAACTTCTCGTTCGGCGGCTACATCAAGGCCGAACCGACGCCCGAGGAGATCGCCGAGGCCGAGCGGACGTTCTATGGACGGTTGAAGACCGCCGTATCGTCGACGCGGCACACGCTCGTCGACCGGATCGACACCATCGTCCGTGGGAAGAAGGTCATCGACGCCGAACTGCTCGAGAGCCTCGAGGAAGCGCTGATCGGCGCGGACATCGGCGTGCAGACGGCGCTCGGAATCATCGAAACCGCGCGCAAACAGGTTGCGCGAAACGAACTGTCGAACCCCGAGGAGCTTCGGCGGCTGATTCGCGAACAGCTGCTCGCGCTGCTCGAAGCGCCGTCGGCCCTCAAGAAAGGCACCGTCGCGTCCGAGACCGAGATCGATCCGGATATCAAGCCGTACGTGATCATGATCGTCGGCGTCAACGGCGTCGGAAAGACGACGACTATCGGAAAGCTCGCGCACCGGATCAAGAACGATGGCTACGAGGTCCTGATCTGTGCCGCCGACACGTTTCGCGCCGCGGCGAACGACCAGCTCGCCATCTGGGCCGAGCGGACCGGCGTTCCGCTGATCCAGCAGAAACCGGGGACCGACCCGTCGGCCGTGCTCTATGACTCGCTCGCGGCCGCAAAGGCGCGCGGCGCCGACGTGCTGATCGTCGACACGGCCGGCCGGCTCCACACCAAGCAGAATTTGATGCAGGAACTCGAGAAGATGCAACGGGTTGCGGGCCGCCAGGTGCCGAACGCCCCGCACGAGATCCTGCTCGTGATCGATGCCGTGACCGGCCAGAACGGGCTCGAACAGGCGCGCCAGTTCACCAAGTCGGCGCCCGTCACCGGGCTCGTTCTGACAAAGCTCGACGGCACGGCAAAGGGCGGCATCGTCGTCGCCATCGTCAACGAGCTCGGCGTTCCGATCAGGTATGTCGGCATCGGAGAGCAGCTCGACGACCTGGTGGCGTTCGACGCGCACCAGTACATCGACAGCCTGTTCGAATACTGAGGAAGAGCGTGAGCAACGATCTCGCGAGTTACCGCCAGCTGTTCCCCGTCACCGAGCGCTACATCTACATGAACCATGCGGCGGTGGGACCGCTGCCGCGAACCGCCGTCGAGCGAATCGACGGCGTCGCGCGCTCGATCTCGGAGTCGGGCGACGAGGGATGGCTCGGCCGCATCGACGAGATCGCGCGCGTCCGTGGCCTCGCCGCGCAGCTGCTGGGGGCGGCGACTCCGCACGAGGTCGCATTCGTCGCGAACACCTCCGACGGTCTGTCAATCGTGTCCGCGGGGCTCGACTGGCGCGACGGCGACAACATCGTCGGCGCCGAGGGTGAATTCCCGTCGAACGTCTACCCGTGGATGCAGCTCGCGCGGCTGGGCGTGTCGTTCCGCCAGGCGCCCGAGCGCGACGGCCGGATCGACACCGACGAACTGCTGTCGCTCGCCGACGACCGGACGCGCGTCGTCGCCATCAGCTGGATCGAGTTCGCGACGGGGTTCAGGTTCGACCTCGAACGGATCGGGCGGTTCTGCCGCGAACGCGGCATCCTGTTCGTCGTCGACGCGATCCAGGGGCTCGGCGCGCTGCCGATCGACGTCGAGCGCGACCACATCGACGTGCTTGCATCGTCGGCCCACAAGTGGCTTCTCGGATCGGAGGGCATCGGGCTGGTCTACATCTCGGACCGCGTCGTCGAACGCATCACGCCGGCGCGGATCGGCTGGACGTCGGTCGACAACTGGATCAAGTGGTCGCGCTACGAGTTGAAGCTGCGTCCGGGTGCGGAACGGCACGAGATAGGAACGCTGAATCCGTTCGGCGTTTCTGCACTCGGTGCATCGCTCGAGATCCTGCTCGAGGTCGGCGCCGAGCGCATCGCCGCGCACTGCCGGGAGTTGACGGACCATCTGGCCTCCGGGCTCGCGACGCTGGGGTGCCGGATCGTCAGTCCGCGAACAGACGGCGAGTGGTCGCCGATCCTGGCGGTCACGCATCCGGACGTCGCTCCGCACGTGATCGTCGATCACCTTGCAAGCCGGCGGATCAGCGTCGCGCATCGCACGGGGCGCGTTCGGATCGCTCCGCACTTCTACAACACGCACGACGAGGTCGACAGGCTGTTGGACGCGCTGTAGCCACGAACCTCGCGTTGAGTGTGTTGCTGCGGCTCTCGGCGACCCCTTGTATGTACTTCCTCTCGTGTTGTTTCGGATTTCAGATAACAACCAAACAACGGGGGA
>JBGAKX010000191.1:0-7254 GCA_044224215.1 Blastocatellia bacterium | reverse complement strand
ACGCCTGTTTCTTGCATATAGTCAACGACGCCGCCAGAGGAACGATCCCATCGAAACAGGCCGGATGGGCCAAGGGTCGCGAACCACACATCGTGGCGAGAGTCCTGGAATACGCGGAAGACCTGCCTGCCCGTGTAGATCGGCTCGGGTCGGCCAAGCAGCGAATCGTTGGGCTGGTTGGCCATTGAGAACCGAAACACTCCATTTCCGGTTGGGACCCACCACGCGCACTCGGCGTCCTGAATTACTGTCTGGCCCCAACCCCAGCCGTCGTACTTTGGCTTTGGCGTGTTTGGAACGACCGACGTGAACCTCGCACCTTCCATCTGGTGTACCGAGCGCGCGGTCTTGTTCGTGGTCACAACGAGGTGACCGTCGTTGGTCTCAAAGATCGAGTCGACGATCGACGAGGCGAGTCCATCCGCCTCGGTGAAGCTTGTGAACCCGTAGCGATGTATCTTGAGGGCACCACATGAGGTGGCGAGCCACATACTGCCGTCTCGATCCTGGGTTATATCCCACACCTCTCGGTTGCACGCGCCATCGAGCGCCGCAACTCGCTCAAATGCGCGTCGGTTCGAACCCGCTGCCCGCCACAAACCCGTCGTTGTTGCCGCCCACAGTGATCCGTCGCTGGACTCGAATACCGCGTTGCCCCAACCCGTCGGTGCCTTGTCCGGTCGAGCAAACGGTTCGGAGGTCGCATTGGCAGACGCTCGCGGAGAGGTGGTGGAAATCCCGCCTGTCGTACCGGCCCAAAGCGTACCTGCGGAATCGACGCGTAAGCAGGAGACGGGCAGATGACGGTCCGCACCTTCCAAGGGCCGCACTTCGACGAGTCCGTCAGGTCGAACCAGGCGCACCTCGCCGGTCGTACCTGCCCAGACGCCACCCCACAAGTCCTCGGCGAGCGCCTCGACCTCGGCCGATGCACCGATATCGACTCGCGAAACAGACCAATTAGCATCCTTCTTAACGGCCCTGAAGAGTCCGGCATCGGTTCCACACCAAAGCGCGCCGTCTTGTGTGCTTGCGAGTGCGTTGATTCTGTTCGAATTCGGATCGTCATCGAGCGGAACGTAGATGAAAAGGGGCCCGCCGGCCGGAGTGCCCGGATCGATCCGGCAAAGCCCGGCAGCCGTTGCAACCCACAACGAGCCGTCACGTGTCTCGTGTACATCCGATACGCGGTTGTCCGGAAGTCCGTCAGCCGTTGTGTACGTGATGAACGTGTAGCCGTCGAACCGCGAGATTCCGTCGGTAGTACAGAACCAGAGGAATCCACGAGAATCCGCTACGATGCGAAATACCGTATCAGATGCGAGCCCATCAGCCGCCGTGTACGTGCGGATCGGCAGCTGCTCTGCGCGACTTGACGCTGAGGGTACCGCAAGCAGTAGAAGGACCCACGTGAGTCGCAGGAGATGTCTGACAACCATGCGCACGGGCTCCTTGCGCGGTCAGACGCAGTATACACGGGGCTATTCGCGACGCCGCGTGGATCGGCGCGTCGTGCATCCCAGCGTTCCACGAAGCCGGCCGCGCATCGCGCCGGCGTACGACTCAGCGCCGCCTGAGTCTCTCCACATCGACGCTGCCGTCGCGCCGGACCGTGCCGCGGACCTCGACGTAGTCGCCCTCGCTCGGCGACTTGTCGATCCTCGTTCCACCGGTCACGGCGAGGCGCAACCCGTCGAGCGTCCAGCCGGCACCGAGCCTTCCATGCAAGCGGACACGCGCGCCGACCGGCACTGGTGCCGGACTGCCCAGCGCGTCGCGGGCTCCCTGCCCTATCCATTCCTCAATGAGCGTGATCTCTTTCTCGTCGAGAAACGGCGGTCCGTCGAACGGCATGCGCGGACGCGCGTCGCCGCGTATGCGCCGCACGAGCTCGCTGGCCCGCGGGAACCCGGGCACGACGCGTACGCGGTCGGTTGGGGAAATCGTCGCCGCGTACGACGTGAGCCGATACCCCTCGGGCGCCGGGCCCATCTGCCCATTGTCGGTGTGGCACTTCGCGCACCGAGTCGCAAAGATCGGCGCGACGTCGGCATACGTGATCGGCTGTCCGGTCGCTCGGACCGGAGGCGCCAGCGTCGCGCGGGGCGGCGCCGCCGGTTTCGAAGTGCCTGCGGATGGTGCGACGAGCGCGCCGGAAGCTATCCACCGCTCGAACATTGCGATCTCTGCGTCGGCGAGATACGGCGGACCGGTCATGGGCATTCGTGGAGATGAGGCGCCCTTCAATCGGCGAATGAGCTCGCTCGCCTGCGGATCGCCGGCGCGCACGACCAGTCCGTTCGCGCTTCCGGCGAGAACACCCTCTGCCGTGTCGAGCCGCAATCCCACAGCAGCAGATGGTCCGCTGTGGCACATGACGCAGCGCGCGCTCAGGATCGGCGCCAGGTCGTCGTATGTGACCGTGGCGGTCTGCGCAATCGACGCCGGCGGAGCGATCCACACGCCGAGCACGCCAGTGATCGCCATGAACGCCAAGCTCCCGAAGAATGCCCGCAATCGCACCCCGTCACCCCCGCATGGGTCTGATCATTCCCGGTAATCGCCGCGTCGGGACACCAGCAACTGAGCGCCGACGCGGACGAGAAATACACTGCACGCGCACGCATCCCCGCGCGTATCGCAACACTGAGCTCCAGGAACCGCGAAACCGCCGTCACTTCTCCGTGAATGTCCACACACCGCTCCAGTCGTTGGGCGGCTCGTGAATGGCGAAATAGTTGCTCCGCGAGATGAAGACCTGGGACGCCTTGTCGCCCGGCGTGGCCTTCAGCGCCTGCTCGAACTCGCCGATGGCCTTGTCGAACTCACGCGCGGCATAGAGCTCGCGGCCGGCGCGGTAGTGCTCCATCTGGCGGCGCCTCGTATCCGAAACCGGTCGGGCATGAGGCCCTTCGGCGACTTCGATCAGCTCGAAGATGGCGACGTGCTCCGATTTCCCCTTCACCTGGATCGCGTCCAGCTCGCGGCAAATCGCCCGGCCTCGGCACAGCTTGTACGTCTCGCCGCTGATGATGATGTCGCAGCCGTAAACCTTGCTGATCCCCTCCAGCCGCGAGCCCAGGTTGATCCCGTCGCCGATGGCGGTGAACTCCATCCGCTTGCTCGAGCCGATGTTTCCGCTGACCACCTCGTCCGAATTGATCCCAATGCCGATCTGGATCTCGGTCTGCCCGCCGGCCTTGCGGCGCGCGTTGAACTCCTCGAGCCGGTGTCGCATCTCGATGGCGGACTGCACCGCGCACCACGCGTGATCGTCGATCGCGAGCGGCGAGCCGTAGACCGCCATGATCGCGTCGCCGATGAACTTGTCGAGCGTTCCCTTGTGGTTGAAGATCGTCTCGACCATCGCCTCGAAGTACTCGTTGAGGAACCGGACCACGTCCTCCGGTTCCATGTGCTCGGTCAGCGTCGTGTAGCTCCGAATGTCGGAGAACAGCACGGACACGTGCTTGCGGTCGCCGCCGAGCCGGATCGTGTCGCCACCCTGCAGAAGCTGCTCGGCGAGCGCCTGCGTCATGTAGCGGTACATCGTGCTCTTCAGGCGCTTTTCGTCGCTGATGTCGTCCATCACGACGAGCACACCGCGAATCTCGGTCGGATCGGCGACATCGCCCATCGTGCTGATCGAAAGGTTCACGCTGCGGACGCTCTCCCCCGAAAGCAACGCCTGCTCGGGGTAGTACTGCTGGCGCGACTTTTCGTCCGTGGGGGCAAGCGCAGCCGCAAACCGCGCCTCGAATTCGCCGTCCTGAAGCTGAACAAGCTCGCCGATGCGCCGCCCCTGAATGCTCGAGTCCGACGGGAGGCCGAGCACCTCGAGCGCACTCTCGTTGAACGCCACGATGCGCCCTTCGTCGTCGGTCGACAACACGCCGTTCGTCAGGTGGCGAAGGATGTCGCGCTGCATCTGCTCCTGCTGCTTGACCGTCGCAAACAGCTTGGCGTTCTGCAGCGCGACGCCGGCCTGCTGGTTGAAGGCCTTCCTCCTGATCCGCGTGCGTGAAGCTCGCGCGCCAGCAATCCGGCGGTTCGGGCCATTTCCCGGGATCGTACGGATCCGACTCGCCCGTGCGCTTCTTGTTGACGAGCTGCGTGACGCCGATCAGTTCGCCGTCCGAATTGTGCACCGGAAGGCACAGCAGGCTGCATGTCCGGTAGCCGGTCTTCTGGTCGACCTGCTTTGCGGTGAGCGCGTTCGGATGCGTGTAGATATCGAATGGAATGTTTACCGGCGTGCCGGTCGTCGCGACGAGCCCGGCAAAGCCCGCTGTCATCGGAATCCGGATCTCGCGGTATTCGCCTCCCGTCGGCAGCTTTGTCCAGAGCTCTTCGGTGTCGTAATCGACGAGCCACAACGTGCTGCGGTCCGCGTTCATCAGGTTCTTGGCCTCGTCCATGACGCTCTTGAGCGTCTCTTCGAGGTTGAGGCTGCAGCGGCTGATGGCGTTCGTGGCGTGCATGAGCGCCGTGACGGCTCGCTGCTTCTGGATCGCGGCACGCACGACCCGCGAGCACTCGAGAATCTCGCAAAGGACGGGAAGCACCGGCTCGATGGTCTCGCGATCGTCGGGGCCGAAGCCGGCGGAATCCAGGGCCTCCTCGATCGGGACGTCCGGGCCTGCGTCCGCACGAACCCGGTTCATCGCGCAGACGAGTCCGAGCGCTTCGCCTGCCTCGCTTGTGAGCGGCGCGAGGAGTGCGTGACGCGTGCGAGACGCAAAGGCGTCGTCGAGCGAGCGAAGGGGCCCGGTCGACCTGGTGCCGTCGGACTCGAACTTCAGGTTTACGATGCGGCCCGACTCCAGCGCCTCGGCGATGGGCCCGCTCCCTACCGACAGGCGCAGTTCGCTCGGCCGCCCGCCAGGCGCAATCCGAACCGTGAACAACTCGCCGCGATCGTGGTCGTACTGAAACACATCGAGCGAGTGCGCATGAATGAGCGACGCGACACGCGTCGCAATCGCGCGGAGCAGTTCGTCGAGCGCCGAGTCGAATCGCTGCCCTTCGGTGACGTCACCGAGTACCGAGAGCGTCTCGATGACTCCGCGGAGGCCCGATTCGACATCCGCGAGGATTCGGCGCAGACCCTCGCGCGAACGCGCGGACTCCGAGTGCGGCGACGTGAGTTCCTGAATCGCTGTCGAGAAGATGACCATTGATCTCGGCGGCTGACCTCGAGCGGGATTGGGCCGGGAAGAGCACCGTGCGCGCGAGCGGCACGGCCGGGTCGGTCTCGGTGCTGACCAAGTCTACGGGAGGCGACACGTGCCGACGCAAGCGGCATGAGAGCGACGCGGGGTCACTATACAAAATCGCGGGGCGCGAATGAACCGCCGCGGCGTCCGCGAGAAGTTTCGACGAGGACCGGCCGCGAGAGCCGGCGTCTCTCGCGCACGAATTAACGCGAGCGCAGCAGCTCGAGCGCGGCCTCGAGCGCGCTGTCGCGTCCCGATCGAATGTCCGTAATCGTGGGGTGTGCTACGCGATCGGGCGCAATCCCGACGCCGACGAATTCGGTCCCGTCGGCGTAGCTGTCGTGCTTGGTGCATACCCGCGCGCTGCCGCCTCCCGGGAGCGGGAACATCAGCGGCTGTCCCGTGCTGCCACCCGTCGTCTCGCCGACGATCTCTCCGCGGCCAATTGCGCGAAAGGCAACGACAAAGTCCTCGGCTGCGGAGTACGTCCGAGGACCGGCGAGCACCACGACAGGCCTGTCGAAGCGGAGCGTGCCGTTCGGCGCGATCGAGTCGGGGTCTCCCTCGAAGCTCCCTTCGCGGCGGCCCCACGCGCGGAACGCCGGCCGGTAGTCCCGCGTGCGCCACTTTGACCCGCGAAAGCCCCGATCCGTCAGGCACGCGAGCACGCGGTAGCCGACGTCGCTGTTGCCGCCGCCGTTCTCGCGAACGTCGATGACAAGCGCATCCGCCTTGGCAATCTCACCAAACGCCGCCTCGAACATGTCCGCGGCGCGGTTGTCTCCGAACGTGTTGAGAGCCACGTACGCGACGTTTCCGGGCAGCATCCGCATGACTATCGGTTCGGCGCGCAACGCGTCCCAGTATGTCTGCGACGACCGGCGCTCGACGCTGCGCCGCATCGTCGCACCGGACGCATCCTTGAGCGTCAATTCGACCGGACGGGAGATCGGGCCCTCGAGGAGCGCCCATCCATACCCGCGCGCGCTGAGGTCCTGAGGCGTCGACGCGCTCTGGTACGGCGCGACGAAGCGCTGCATGTGCTCTCCCACCGGAACGCCGTCGACCGCCACGATCTCGAGGCCCGGCACGACGCCGGCCGCCCTCGCGGCGCTGTCCGCCACCGCGGTGATGATCACGCGGTTCTCGACGAGCTCCGTCCGAAGGAGCGGTCGCGCGACCGCCTCGTCCCTGAGCTCCTTTGGAAGCGAGACCCCCGTGTGCCCGTCCTTCAGCGCGACGTAGAGCGTCTGCAATACGCGGTAGTACTCGAGCGTCGACGTTGTCGCCCGGACCTTCGGGAGATAGCTCAGGTAGAGCGCGTCCCAGTCGAGGCCCGGCACCTTGTCGAAATGGATGAAGTTGAACTTTGCCTCGGCCCACAGCTTCGAGAGGCCGGCGATCTTCTCGTCGTCGGACAGGTTGGCCGCAAATGGCGTCTGCATCGCGGGGCTCGTCCAGAAGTCCTTGTACGCCTTTGCGCTCGCAGCGGCGCGTTCCATCAACGGCTGCCACCGCCGGTCGGCGCGAAGCGACGCAAGGTCCGAATCACCCGCGAGCTGGTCGACGTTGTCCATGCCGGCGGCGACCGCCTGTTCGAGGGCGGTATACGCGTCGTCCGTGCGGCCCGCGAGCGCAAACGCGCACGCCGCGTTGTACATGCATTCAGCACGGCCGTCGTCACCCAGTTTGGCGGCGGCCAGAAAGAGCTCGGCGCTTCGGACGAACTCGCGCTGCTTGTACGCGTCCGCCGCCTGGTTCTTCACCGATTCGGACGACTGCGCCCGCGCGGATACGGGAACAATGAACGCCGCAAGCAATGCGGCAGCCGCAACGTACCTGATCGAATGCATTCGCACCTCTCCTCGAGTTTCGGGTCCCGACGATGCCGGTTCACGCGGTTGGTGACCCACGATGACAATTCGTTGCGCGGCAATGTGGTGTATCGGCACGTTTCGAGTGGTGGAGTGCCCGACAACGCATTGCGCGCGCCAGGCATCAGCATGAAACCGCTTCCCGGTTGCCGGCGAAGCGGCAT
>JBGAKX010000190.1:0-6917 GCA_044224215.1 Blastocatellia bacterium | reverse complement strand
ACCGCGATCCGAGCGAACAACCGCTGGCCGAGCCCGGAGTCGTCCACGCGCTCGACTCGCTCAATCCGCTGACGTGGATTCGTGTCGCGATGGCGATTCGGGAGTTCAATCCCGATGCGGTGATCATCCCGTGGTGGGTGGCGTTCTGGGCGCCGCAGATGTGGACGATCTCGCGGCTCGTCAGGTTCGGACGAACGACGTCGGTCCTCTTCATCTGTCACAACGTCGTCGAGCACGAGCCGAGCGCGATGCGCGCGTTTCTGACGCGTCGTGCGCTGAGGTCGGGCACGGCGTTCCTCGTCCATTCAGACGAAGATCGCGCAAACCTCGAGGCGATCGTTCCCGGCGCCATCGTCGAAAAGGCCGCGCTCCCGTCGTTCGGCGAAGTCGCCGCACAACGCGTCACGCGCGCTGAGGCGCGGAGGCGTCTTGACCTCGGGACGGACGAGCGGATCCTGCTGTTCTTTGGATTTGTCCGACCCTACAAGGGCCTCATGCGTGTGATCGACGCCATGCCGCAAATTCTTGCACACACAGAGGTTCGACTCGTCATTGCCGGCGAGTTCTGGCACGACAGGGCCGACTATCTCAACAGAATCGAGGAGCTCGGGCTTTCGGACCGCATCACCGTCATCGACCGTTACGTCCCGAACGAAGAGGTCGGCACGCTGTTCGCGGCGGCGGACATCGTCGTCCAGCCATACGAAACGGCGACGCAGAGCGCGGTAACGCAGCTGGCGTTCGACTTGGACAGGCCCGTTGTCGTCACCGATGTGGGCGGGCTTCCCGAGACGGTCGACGATCGAAAGACCGGATACGTCGTGCCTGCCGCCGACAGTTCTGCGATCGCCGTTTCCGTGATCGACTTTTTTGCGAACGATCGCGGCGAATCCATGGAACGCGCGATCCTCGAGACGCGTGACCGGTTCGGGTGGCCGCGGTTTGTCGATGCCGTCGAGCGACTGCTCCGGCGTTGTGACCGGCGTTCGTCGTTTCCTGTATAATCCCGCGTTCAATTTGCCGGGAGGCACGCATGGCGATTACCAGGGAACAGGTTGTGAAGACGGCTGCGCTTGCGCACCTCGAGCTTCCAGACGACGAGATCGAGACGTTCACCGGTCAGCTGTCCGCAATCATCGATTACATGGGGCAGCTGAACGAACTGGACACGTCACAGGTCCCGCCGATGTCGCATTCGACGCTTGGCGAGCATGTCGAACGCACCTGGCGCCCGGATACCGTCACGCCGAGCCTTGGTTCCGCCGTCGCCACGGCGAATGCGCCGGAGGGCTTCCGGGGCTTCTTCAAGGTGCCGAGCGTCATCACCCGTGCGAGCGGGGATCCGGACGCGTCGTGAGCAGCATGAGCGACTCCGCCACGAACACCATCGCCGGTCTGCACTCAGCATACGCCGCAGGTACGACGACCGCGCGTGCCGAGGTCGAGCGCCGCCTCGCCTTGATCGACCAGCTGAATCCTTCACTCAACGCGTTCCTGACGGTGACCTCCGAGCTCGCGCTTGCACAGGCGGACGCGTCCGACGCGCGCCGCGCCGCGGGCGAGCCCACGCGCCCGCTCGACGGCATCCCCATCGCGCTCAAGGACAACATGGTCGTCACGGGCGTGCGCACGACCTGCGGATCGAGAATCCTCTCCAACTATCTCCCGCCATACACGGCGACGGTCGTGGAGCGGCTCGTAGAGGCGGGCGCCGTCGTTCTTGGAAAGACCAACTGCGATGAGTTCGCGATGGGGTCGTCGAACGAGAACTCGGCGTACGGTCCCGTCCGCAACCCTCTGGACACGTCACGCGTTCCGGGCGGCTCGTCCGGAGGTTCCGCCGCCGCGGTTGCTGCGGGCATGGCGGTCGCCGCACTCGGGTCGGACACCGGCGGATCGATCCGGCAACCTGCGTCGCTGTGCGGTGTCGTGGGAATGAAGCCCACGTACGGGCGCGTGTCGCGGTACGGTCTCGTCGCGTTCGGCTCGTCGCTCGACCAGATTGGTCCGTTCGCCACGACGGTCGCGGATGCGGCGCGCATGCTCTCGGTGATCGCCGGCAGGGATCCGATGGATTCGACGTCGAGCGAGGCGCCCGTTCCGGATTACGAGAACGGCCTCGACAACGCGCTCGCTGGCGTTCGAGTCGGCGTGCCGAGCGAGTTCTTTGGCGACGGCCTCGATGCGGGAACTCGCGAGCTTGTCGAATCCGCGATCCAACGGCTGCGCGATGACGGCGCCGAGATCGTCGACGTGTCGTTGCCTCACATGCGTTATTCGACTGCGACGTACTACATCGTCGCCACCGCGGAGGCGAGCTCGAACCTCGCCCGGTTTGACGGCGTCCGCTACGGGTTCCGCGCCGAGGAGGCTGACGAGCTGCGCGCGATGTACAACCGGACGCGCGCCCAGGGGTTTGGGGCCGAGGTCAAGCGTCGCATCATGCTCGGCACGTACGTCCTGTCTTCAGGATATTACGACGCCTTCTACGACAAGGCGCTCAGAGTGCGCACGCTGATCGAGCGCGACTTCTCGACCGCGTTCCAGCGATGCGACGTCATCGCAACGCCTGCCTCTCCGACGGTCGCATTCCGTCTCGGCGCCAAGACGGCAGATCCGCTTCAGATGTACCTGTCGGACATCTACACGATCACGGCGAATCTTGCCGGCGTTCCGGGCATCAGCGTTCCATGCGGGACTTCGGAGGGTCTGCCGGTCGGCCTCCAGTTGCTGGCGCCACACTTTGGCGAGGTGCAGATGCTGCGCGCCGCACGCGCGGTCGAGCGAGCCACACCGGCGTAACGCCGCACGCGTCGATCAGCTCCTAGCGCTGGTCGACGACGAGCCGGTGGTCGAGGTTCGCGATTCGCCACGCCGTGGCGAACACGAGTCGCGATACCCGCGCCATCTTGTCGAAGTCGATCTTGTCGACGGTGTCCGACGTCTGGTGGTAGTCCTGGTGGACGCCCGAGAAGTAGAAGATCACCGGGATGCCGTGCTTGGCGTAGTTCCAGTGGTCCGACCGGTAGTAGAACTGGTCCGGGTGGTTCGGGTCGTTGTATGTATAGTCGATCCGCATCTTCACCGTGTCGTCGTTGGTCTGCTCACTGATCGAGTTCAGCTCCTTGCTGAGCTTGTCGGCGCCGATCAGATAGATCGAATTTGCATCCGTGAGCTCCTTGTTTCGCGGGTTCTCGTCGCCCGCCGCCCGCGAGCGGCCGATCATGTCGATGTTGAGGTCGACGACGAGCTTGTCGAGCGGAATGACCGGAGCCACGTCCGTGTTGTACTCCGACCCAAGGAGTCCCAGTTCCTCGCCGGAGTGGAACATCACGAGAATCGACCTCTTGGGTCGCTGCAGCGAGAATGCTCGAGCGAGCGTCAGTACGGCCGCTGTGCCCGAGCCATCGTCATCCGCTCCGGGGTATATCTCGCCCTTCGCATTCGTCTTCAGATGGTCGTAATGGGCGCTGAGTACCACGTACTCGTTCTTGAGCACGGGATCGGATCCCTCGAGAACGCCCGCGACGTTCTGTGCGCTCGCGGTCGAGCTCGTGACAGTGATCGAGAATTTTGCATGTGACGTGGTCGTCGCGGGCGCGAGCACCCCGCCTTCCTTCGCCGTGGAGAACACCTTGTCGAGCGACAGGCCGAGAGGGGCGAGCAGTTCGTCCGCGACTGACGGCATTACGAAAACACCGGGGAGTTCGTCGCCGCCCTGGTTCTTGAGCGAGATGTTCTCTCGGTTCTTGAGAAACTCCTTGAACTGCGGACCCTTCATGAACGCGGCGTAACGCGGTTGCGGCAACGCGATCGTTCCGACCGCGCCGTGCGCCCTGGCGGCGCCGCTGCCCTTCTCGTCGTCCTTGATCTTCGAAGAATCGACACCGCTCGGGACTCCCGATGCATAAAGCACGATCTTGCCCTTCACATCCAGACCGACGTAGTCGTCGTGCTTCTGGCTGGGCGACGAAATGCCGTACCCGACGAACACGATCGGCCCAGCCGCGTCGCCGCTCGAGTCACTGAACGACGCAAAGTCGCCGTACTCGACACTTCGCTCCTTGCCGTCGATCGTGAGCGAGAGCGTCGTCCTGGCTGTATCCACGCGGCTCGACACGACGTCGTACGGCTGCATGAAGCTGCCGTTCGCCGAAGCGCCGTGATAACCGTACGACTCGAGCCGGGATGCGAGATACCTTGCGGCAATGTTGAGCCCGGGGCTGAGCGTGTAGCGGCCACCTACCTCGGGCGACGCGAGAAACTCGAGATGCATCCGCAGTTCCGTCGGGCTGATCGAGTCGACGGATGCCGCGGGCGGCAATGCAAGCGACGTCGCCGATGCGACCGACTGGATGGCAAAAACAAAAAGAAGCGCGACGACGCTCGCGGATCCCAACCTCTTCATTCGCAGATCTCCTGAATACCTGGCTATCGTTCAGCGTGCAGGGCCCGATTGCGGACCGACGACGACGAGCGTCATGGCCTCGGGATCGATGTGTACCCTTGCGACGCGCAACACGTCTTCTACGGTAATTTCGTCGATTAGTTGCGGGTATCGCTCGCGAAAATCGAACCCGAGGTCGAAGACTTCGGCGTCAATGAGGTACGACGCAAGTTGTGCGTTGGTCTGGAACTTGAAGACGAAACTCCCAGTCAGGTAGGACTTTGCAGTCTCGAGCTCGTCGCTCGCGACCGGTTCCTCGACGATCCGCGCAATCTCGCGGCGAAGGCTCTCGACTGCGCGCTCGAGGTTCGCCGGCGACGTCCCGATGAACGCGACAAACCGTCCCGGATCGATGCCTGCCGAGCTCGTAATGTTCGAGAACGTCGAGTACGCCAGCCCCATCTCGTCGCGCAACACGCGCGGAATTCGCGACGTGAATCCCGGGCTGCTGCCGAGAATCGTGTCCATCACGAGCAGCGCGTAGTAGTCCGGATGCTTGCGATGAATTCCCAGGTGGCCAAGGTACAGGTTTGCCTGTGACTTCTCGGCGTGAACGAACTTCTCGACGGGCGCGGCCTGCCGCGTCAGTTCGGGCACGTCGGGAAGCCGAAATGCGTCGTCGCGCGCCCAGTCGCCAAAGTGGCGTGCGATCAGGTCGCGCGCCTCGGCAACTTCAAAGCGCCCGGCAAGTGCGAGAATCGAGTTGTTGGGATGATAAAACGCCTTGTGAAACGCGCGAAGGTGCTCCGCTTCCAGACCCGCGACCGATCCTTCGTAGCCGTACCCGGGTCTATGGCTTGGATGGCCCGCGTACACGATCTCGTCGAACTCCTCGGCAGCGCGCATGCGTGGCTGATCGAGGCGGCTCTTGATCAGCGCAACCCGCCGGTCCACATGCAGCTTCACGCGGTCGTCAGGGAACGAGGGGTTTCGAAGACAGTCGGACGCGAGATCGATGCTCAGCTCGAGGTCTTCGGAGAGTCCGATGACGCGAACTCCCGAATGCGTGTACCCGCCAAACGTGAGCAGGTGTGCGCCGACGTCCTCGATCGCCTCGGCGATGTCATCCGATGATCGTGTCGCGGTGCCTTCTTCGAGTAGCCCGCCGGTCAGCGACGCAAGCCCCGCCGTATCGTCGGTTTCGTACCGTGCCCCCGCGCCGACGACGACGTTCAGGCAGAAAGCAGGCAGTTCCCCGTTCGGCGCGAGAAGTACCTTCAAACCGTTCGGCAGCACGTACCGCTCGACGTGCAGCTTCCTTCCGTGCGCGGCGACCGAGCCGAGACCGGACGACTCGCCGGGCGAATCCGCCTCGTCGGCGCGCGGCCGTCTTCGATACGCGACGGTCGAAGCACGCGCATCGGTCGCCGTGTCGCCGTCCGATGCCGGCTCTCCGGACGGAACGAGCAATCCGACCGTGCGGTTGTCGGGTGCGAGATACTCGCCGACGACCCGGCGCACGTCCGCGTCGGTAACGGCCGACATGCGCTCCAGGTACGAATCGAGATACCGGTAGCCGTGATCGTCTTCACCAAAGTGCGAGTTCCGCGCGATCGTTTCGTACTCGCCAAGAAGGATCGCCTGGTTCAGGATCTGTTCGTTGCTGAGGATGAGATCCGCGCGAATTCTGCGCTTGATTCGCGCGAGCTCGGCGTCGGACACGCCGCCGTCACGCAGGCGGGCAACTTCGTCGTCGAGCGCGCTCTCGACCGCACCGAGCGTGTGACCGGGTTTGAGCTCGGCGCGAATCACAAACAATGACGGATCCACGTGCTCGTTGTACCCGGCACTCGCCATCGTGACAGACTGGTCCTGCTCGACGAGACGCCGGTAGAGGCGCGACGTCTTGCCGGTCGACAACGCGGCCTCGGCCACCTGAAGCGCGTACGAGTCCGGATGTCCAACCTCAGGCGCGTGATACGCGGTGATCATGCGCTCGACGAGCGACGGCTTGCGCAGCACTACGCGACGCTCGCCTCTCTGCGGCGGCTCGACGATGTGGAGCGGTGTTGCGCTCGGGCCTGGCGGGATGGACGAGAATCGCCGGTCGACGGCCTCGAGGGCCGCGTCCTCGTCGAGATCGCCGACCAGCACGAGGGTTGCGTTGCGCGGGTGATACCACGAGTCGTAGTAGGCCTTCATGTCGGCCGCGCCCGCACCCACGAGATCGCCGATCCATCCGACGGTCGGGTTGTGGTACGGGTGCTGGCGGAACGCCGCCGCCCACACCTCGTGCTCGAGTTCGTCCCAAGGTCCGTCGAGACCTATCTGGAGCTCCTCGATGACGACCTGCTTCTCCGCGGCGAACTCGTCCGCATCGAAGAGCGTGTTCCGCATCCGGTCGGACTCGATGTCGAGTGCGAGCTCCCAGCGATCCGAGGCGAACGTGAAGTAGTACGCCGTGTAGTCGAGCCACGTGAACGCGTTGTTGGCGCCGCCGTTCTTGAGCGTGAGCAGGTCGATGGCGCCC
>JBGAKX010000017.1:0-50565 GCA_044224215.1 Blastocatellia bacterium | reverse complement strand
CGATAAATCCGCCGTACCCGACGACCCAGCCGTTCTTCTTCCCCGAAAAGCAAATTCCCAGCAGCCTGCCCTTGGCCGGAACGTCGGCGCGTTTCCAGATCTCTCCGCTGTTCGACGTCGTCAGCAGAATGCCCTCGTCGCCTGTGATCACTCCATGGTCGTTATCCACGAAGAACACGTCGTTCAGGTCCGCCCGCGTTGACTGGGGTCTGATCACCCACGTCATTCCCCCATCAACGGTGCGCAGGATCGTCCCTTTCGTTCCGACCGCCCAGCCATGCTTCTTGTCGTTGAAATGGACGTTGAACAGTTGCGCACGCGTCCCGGACCGCTGCTCGAACCACGACGCGCCGCCATTCTGCGTGGCATACAACGCACCCTCGTCGCCCGCGATCCATCCGTTGTTCTTGTCAACGAAGTGAATGCTGTAGAGGTCAACGTGCCTCGCGGGAGTCGAGTCAACGCCGACGGGCTCGATCTGGGACGAGCGCCACGTCGCGCCCCCGTCATCCGTCCGCAACACCCACCCGTCGTTTCCGACGACCCACCCATGCTGGGCGTCGCGAAAAAAGACGTCGTTGAGCTCCGTATCGACGAGCTTTGAAGCCGCGACCCACGTCGAGCCGTCCGTCGAGCTCGCCACGTAGCCGTTCGATCCGACGACCCAGACCAGCTTCCCCTCCGGAAAGACCACGGAGTTGAGCGAAACCGAAGGCGTTCCTTCCGCGGACTTGCTCAGCCCGCGCGCGTCGGTCCACCCCTGCTCGGCGACGGCAGGCTGCACGAGCGCCATGGTGAGCGCAACCGCTGCAAGGGAACCCTTCGACATCGCATTTCGGCGGATTCGGGTGTCGACTCAACCCGGCTCCGGCCAGCTACTCCACCATCGAAATGCGTTCGCTCGGACGTGTCCGTACTGCCGTACCCCTACGGTAGAGCCAGTATACATGAAGGCATGTTCTGAGGTAAAGCATGAAGTCATGCTCTGGAACATGGCGGTATTGCTTGCAAATCCGGCGCGAGGGCCGTCGAGGCGCAGCGCCACCCGCCTCAGCTGAGCGCCGTATCTTCCACCTCGACGTCCATCAGCACGGATTGAAGCGCCCGCATCACGCGCTCGCGGTCGAACGGTTTGGCGATGATTCCGTCGACGCATCGACGATCCTCGTCGCTCGGGTCGATCGTGGCCGCGTAGCCAGTCACGAGCACGACCCGGGCTGCCGGACGGCGGAGCTTGACCTCGCGAGCGACGGCCCAACCGTCCATCTCGGGCATCGACAGATCGGTGAACACGACGTCGAACTCCTCGGACTCGAGCGCGGCGAGCCCCTCGGCGCCCCCCGGGACCGCCTCCACGCTGTTTCCGTGTGTTCGCAGCATGTCCGACAACACGTCGCGGACCGGCTGCTCGTCGTCGATGACCAGGATGCGCGCGCGTCTCGGCGTGCTCGTCACGACGGCCGGCTCGGACGGGCGCACGTCATCCGCTGCCGGAATGGTGACGACGATCGTCGTGCCCGTGCCCGGCTCGGAGCGCGCATCGATGCGGCCGTGATGCCGGCTCAAGATGCTGTAGCTGACCGCAAGCCCGAGACCGGTTCCAGCCGGACCCTTTGTCGTGAAGAACGGCTCGAAGATTCGCGCGCGGACCTCTTCCGCCATGCCGCTCCCGTTGTCGACGAACGAGATCTGCACGTCGTCGCCGACCCTCGTGATCGCGATGTCGAGGCGTCCCCCGTCAGGCATCGCGTCGAGCGCATTGATGACGAGGTTGACGAACACTTCGCGGAGCTCGGATTCGTCCGCAAGCACGCAGAACGGTCCGTCGGGCTCGAACTCGATGTCGTACCGCACACCCTTGGACTGCGCATCGTTTCGCCAGCGCGTGCGCGTGATCTCGATCGCGTCACGGACCAGCGTCGCTGCATCGGTCGTGACGAACTCGGCGTCGGTCCGCTGATGCGCGAACGTCTGAATCCGCTTCACGGTCGCCGAACCATCGAGCGCCGCCTTTTCGATCACGTCCAGGCCCGCCAGCACGTGTTCGTCGCTCGTCTCCTCTGCAAGCAGCTGTGCCCGACCGAGGATCGCGGCGAGCATGTTGTTGAAGTCGTGCGCCACGCCCGAGGCAAGCTGACCGAGAGCGCGCAGCTTGTCGGCCTGTGCGGCGCGCTGCTCCGCGCGCCTCAGCAGGCTGAGGTCGCGCACGACGGCCACCGCGCCGGCCGCCTTTCCCTCGTCGCCGACCACGGGATCAACCGTGATCGAGAAGCTGTGCTCGCCGCGCGTCCACTCGGCCGTCAGACGCTCGCACGACGACATCGCGCGATCCACGACACACTCGTGCTTCTCGACGTCCGCGAGAATCTCGCAGCACGGCTTGCCGGTGAGCTCGGCGAACGTGTGGCTCTCGAGCTGCGATGCGGCGGAGTTCATGCGCGCCAACCGCTTGGTCGCGTCGAACATGAAGACGGCGTCCGACATCGCGTCGAACGTCGCCTCCCATTCGCGCTTGGCGCGGCTGACCTGCTGGAAGAGTCGAGCCTGGCCGATCGCGATCGCCGCGCGGTCGGCGAACGACGCCAGAATCCTCAGATCGCGCTCGGTGAACGCATTCACGCGTCGGCTCTGCAGATCCAGCACGCCGATGAATGCACCGTCGAGGATCAGCGGGATGCACAGCTCGGACCGGCAATCGCCCCAGTCGTCGACGTAGCGCGCGTCGACGCTCACGTCGGGAACGTTGACCGTTTCGCGCATTCGCGCCGCGTGTGGGACGATACCGGGCCCATCGAGCGGTATCAGCTTTCCAGCCACCGAATCCGGGTGACCGTGCGTCGCGCGCAGGTAGAGCACCTTGCCCTCCGCGTCCGGCAGCAGAATCGCGGCCCGCGGCAGGTTGAACTCCTCGTCGATCGCCGTGAGGATCTGGTCGAGCAGCGCGTCGAGATCCGACGTGTTGATCAGGATTCCCGCGGCGCGATAGAGCGCCTGTGCTTCGCGAACGGACTCGCGCAGCTTTCCGTGCAGCCGCACCTGGTGGACGGCGGTGGCAACCTGTTTCGCGACGGCCTCGGCGAGCCCGATGTCGTCTTCGCGCCAGTCGCGCAGCTGGTCGCACTGGTGCAACTCGACCATCCCGATGAAACGGTCCCGAACGACGAGCGGGACGACGAGAATGGATTCGATGCCGAGCTCGGCAATCTCCTTTCGCATCTCGGCGACGCGAGGATCGACGCGTGCCTCGTGGATGGCGCGCGTCGCGCGGAACCCGAGCACTTCGCGGAAGAACGGCGTCCCGATCAGCAGCGACTGGCGATCCTTCAGGTTCTTGATGCCGGGCTCGCTGTACTCCGCGGCATAGACGGCTGACTCCACCGATTCATCGAACAGCGTGATCGCCGCGCGGCTGGCGCCGACGCCAAGACTCAGCCCCTCGGTCGCGAGGTCGAGCGTCTGCTCGAGATCGAGCGAGTCTCGCACCGACGACGACAACCGGTTCACGAGCTTCAGCCGTTCGGCCTGCGTTCGCGTCTCGTCGTACAGCCGCGCGTTGGTGATCGCGATCGCTGCAGATCCGGCGAGACTCGCGGCCAATGCCACGTCGTCGTCGCTGAACGCCTTTGGCTCGTCGAAGTTGTGGAGCAGCAGCACGCCGAGCCGTTCAGTCGGGGTGGCGATCGGCGCCGAGATCGCCGCTCGAATGCGGAACTGATCGACGTGCCGCACGAGGTGGCGCATGTGGCCCGTCTTGGTCCGGGACTCGCCGCCCCACACGCGCGCCGTGCGGTCGGCAAAGATGGACTGCGGATTGACACGCTCCATCTCGTGCTGCAGGTCGAGGATGATCGACGAGTTCTCGTAGCCGCACGCGGCCTGCACGACGAGCCGGTCGATCTGAGGCTTGTAGAGGAGCAGCGCTCCGGCGGACGCGCCGGCGATGGTCTCGATCGCCTGCCGCAGGATCAGCTCGAAGAGCGAGTCGAGTTGCAGCTCGGCGTTGAGGGACGCGCTCACGTGAAGCAGCGCGGTGAGACGCGCCGTGCGCTCCTGGATCCGAGCCTCGAGCTCAGCATTCAATCGCTCGAGCTGCGTCGAATACGTCTTCAGGTCGCGATTGAGGCTGTTGAACTGTTCGGCGAGGTCGCCGTACAGAAACGGCGACTGTCCGACGAGCACCATGCGGCGGATCATTCCCTCGTCGGTGCGCTCGGCTGAGGGACGGAACGAGATCTCGACGCTCTCGCCCGAATTGGTTCGCAACGGCAGGCTGACCGAGCCCTGGCCACCCGACTGGAGCGCCCACGTCAGTCGCGTCTGTGCGTTCTGGCGCGCGCTTCCCGTGAACAGGACGCCGATACGTTCGCCGAGAAACTTGTCGCGTTCGATCCCGGTCAGCCGGCAGAACGACTGGTTGACGAACTCGATTCGTCCGCTCCCGCCAACGACGACGAACAGGTCATTCGCGTGATCGACAAGCTCCCGAAACAGAGAATCATCCGCCGTGTGGCCGGAACGATCCGCCGCAGAACTCTCGCGCGAATTATCCATAGGCTCTCACCCGAAACCGGGTGACGGGGCTCCAAGAAGGTTTGGTCCGAGTATAGCATTCGCCCCGAAACCAACCTACGTTCAATGAATTCGGGCGCTAGAACCCGTACGTCACGTCGAACTGGAACCGGCTGAACCATCGGTTGACGGGACTGTCCGTGTTCGTGATGCGGCCGCCAATGTACCGGGCTCGCATCTGGATCTTCTTCTGGAGGAGATACGTCGCAGAGATCTCGGTGCCGTGCGCGTTCGAATCGAGGTCCTCGCCGGACGAGAGGAACAGCGGAAAGACGTCGGTGCCTGCACGGTAGTACAGCCCCTCGAACTGCCAGTCACCAGGCTTGGACAATCGCCCGAGCAGCATGTCGTAGTCCCACGCACTCTTGCCATGCGACGGCCCGTCGGCGTTGTAGATCCACTCGCCGCGCAGCGCAAGTTCCCACCTGCTCAGGTCACCATCCTTTTCACCCCACCCGGCGTAGTCGACTTCGGCGATCGCGTTGACCGGATGGCGATCCGCGAGCACGAGAGGCTGGTCCGCAAGTCCTGCGCCCGTGGTAAGGTCGGTGACTCGGAAGTTGTGGAGATAGAAGAACTGCAACCATCCCGTGGCGCGCCAGTTTTCGGAGAGCTCAAACTCCGGATTGACGTTCACGCCGTACAGTATTGCGTCGGGTTGATTTGCGCGCTGATCAAAGACCATTTCCCAGGCGGTGAAACCCACGCTCTTGAATTTTGAGTCCTCCGGACCTTTGATCCTAACGGTTTCCGCGAGCCCCTCAGGCTGCAGCTGGTCGTCGATGTTGACCGAATTGACCTCCCAGGGCGTCGGCTGCTTTCCAGCCGTGGCCTCAAACATGACGCGCTTGTCGTCGTCGTCGAATGACCGGTCGGTTGTGTAGTGAATGAACGCGCGGTCGATGTCGAACGGCTTTCGGGAGAAGAAGTTGTCGAATGTCTGGTTCTCGGAGCCGTCTCCGAACGCTTCGCCCGACGTCAGCCGAAGCCCCCAGTCGCAGTGATCGTCGATCTTTTCGCTCAGCCCGAGCCTCACGCGAAAGCGCAGGCGGTTTCGCGAAATCAGGTCCTCGGGATCGTCGAGGGCGCGATTCGATTCGCTGTCGAATCGAATGCGAATCTGCCCCGAGACCTTGATGTTGCCCCATCGCTTGAGGTTCTTTTCGGAGCCCGACTCGTCCTTTGACTTCTTTCGGTGGTCTTCGTCGCCAAGACTGTTGTTTCTGCGGTCAACCTGCACCGGGTCGGCAGATGACGCAGCATTCACTGCCAGTGCTGTCGATTCGTCGGGCGACCCCGTCGACGTCGCGGGTCGAAGCGATTCGAGTTGATCGAGCCGCTTCTGCTGGGTCTCGATGATCGTGGCCTGTTTGTCGACTGTTGCCTGAAGTCGCTCGAAGGCCGCCGCCTGCTGTTCCAGTCGGGCTTCGAGCGCGGCAAACTCGGCGGCGGTCGGCGACGGATCTGCAGTCGACGCCCTCGCAACGGGAGACCGAGGGTGCGATCCCGCGCGCGACGGCGATGCGCACAGTGCGATGGCGGCGATGGCGAACACGAGCAGAGCGCATGTGCGCCCTGAGGCAATGGCGTCGAGTCGATCCATGTGACCCTCCGATGTCGAGCGACGATGTGAGGTCGGAAGCCGGCGACCAACGGAGAAACCCGGCTGAGAGAAGGCGCTCCCGCAGACGTGCGCAACCTTGTGCGCATGGTCGCCAATCGGCACGGCGCTGTCGAATGTTTTTGGTCGGCGGGCCGATTCCGGTAGGGATCGGCTCTGTGGCATACGATCTACGACAAGCCGTCTACTCAACCACCCGAAGCTTCAGCTCGTCGAGTTGCTCGTCCGCGATGGGTCCCGGCGCCTCTGCCATGAGATCCGACGCCGACGCCGTCTTGGGGAACGCGATGACGTCGCGTATCGATGTCTCACCCGCAAGGATCATCACCAGACGGTCGAGCCCGAGCGCGATGCCTCCGTGCGGTGGCGTCCCGTACTCGAGCGCATCCAGAAAGAAGCCGAACCGGCGGCGCGCCTCGTCCTCCGAAAAGCCGAGCAGCCCAAAAACGGCGCGCTGCACGTCGCGACGGTGAATTCGAATCGACCCGCCGCCGAGCTCCATGCCATTGAGCACGAGATCGTAGGCCTTTGCGCGCGTCGTGCCCGGCGAGCTCTCCAGTGCCTCGATGTCGGCGTCGAGCGGCGACGTGAACGGATGATGCATCGCGCTCCATCGGCTCGAGCGGTCGTCCCACTCGAACATCGGGAACTCAGTCACCCACAGGAAATTGAACCGCTTGGGATCGATCAGTCCGAGTTGGCCGCCAACGGCAAGCCTCACCTGTCCGAGTGCCGTCGCCGCCGTCACTGCCGCCCCGGCGACGACAAGCACGAGATCACCGTCTCCCGCGCCGGCGCGCGTCGCGAGCGCGCGAACACGCTCTTCGCCGAGCGCCTTGAGCAACGACGACGTGCATTCGCCGGTCTTTGAAATCTTGATCCACGCGAGTCCGCCCGCGCCGTACGTCTTTGCGACGTTCGTCAGCTCGTCGAGCTGCTTGCGCGAGTACTCGCCCGCGCCGGCGGCAGCGATGGCAAGCACTTTGCCGCCCTGCTCGACGATGTCGGCGTATACCTTGAAATCCGAGCCGGCAAAGATCTCCGACACGTCCTGCAGCTCCATGCCGAACCGCGTGTCGGGCTTGTCGGAGCCGTAGCGCGCCATCGCTTCGGCGTATGTCATCCGCGGAAACGGAAGGTGCACGTCGATGCCATGCGGCTTGCACACGTCGACCATCAGCCCTTCGACCAACGTGAACACATCGTCGGGTGCGACGAACGACATCTCGATGTCGATCTGCGTGAATTCGGGCTGGCGGTCGGCGCGCAGATCCTCGTCGCGAAAACAGCGCACGATCTGGAAGTAGCGGTCGTATCCGCCGATCATCAGCAACTGCTTGAAGATCTGCGGCGACTGCGGCAGCGCGTAGAAATTCCCTGGCGAGACGCGCGACGGCACGACGTAGTCGCGCGCTCCCTCGGGCGTCGACCGGATCAGCATCGGCGTTTCGATCTCGAGGAACCGATTCCTGTCGAGGTACCGGCGCGTCGCGAACGCGACGTCGTGGCGGATTCGGATGTTGCGCTGCATCCGGGCACTGCGCAGATCGAGGTACCGGTACTTCAACCGCAGGTCCTCGTTCGCCTTGTCGCCGCCAATTTCGAACGGAGGCGTCTTTGCGTCCGAAAGGATGTGCACCGATTGCGCGATGACTTCCATCTTGCCGGTCGGCATGTTCGCGTTCTGTTTGTCGGCGTCGCGCATGACGACCTTGCCCTGGATCGCGACGACCCATTCGGGACGCAGCATCTTAGCCAGACGGTGCGCCTCGGGGTTTCGCTCCTCGTCGACGACGACCTGGCACACGCCGGCTCGATCGCGGAGGTCGACGAACGCCAGCGGGCCAAAGTCGCGGCGCCGGTTGACCCATCCCATCAGGACGACCTGCTCGCCGGCGTGTTCGGGACGAAGCTCGCCGCACGTGTGCGTGCGCTGAAGCTCGCCGAGATTCTCAATCTGCTTGCCGTTGGAACCCATTGTTCTCTCTGACGTTACGCGCCCGCCGCTGACTGGCGCTCCTTGAGGTATTCCGTCGTGTAGGCGACGTAGTTCTGCCAATGGTGATCGATCAGCGCCAGGTCCTCGTCGGTGAGCTCGCGCACGATGCGCGCCGGCACACCCGCCACGAGCGACCGCGGAGGGACAATCGTATTCATGCGAACCAGGGCGCCGGCCGCAACGATCGAGCCTTCGCCGATGACAGCGCGATCGAGCACGACAGCGCCCATGCCGATCAGCGTGCGATCCTCGAGCGTGCACGCGTGCACCGTCACGCTGTGTCCGAGCGTCACGCGCGAACCTATCACGAGCGGAATGTCGCCCTGCACGTGCAGCACCGAGCAATCCTGCACGTTCGAGTCGTCGCCGATGCTGATCGAGTTGATGTCGCCGCGAAGCACGCAGTTGAACCACACGCTGGACCGCTCGCCAATCCTCACGTCGCCGATGAGCTGTGCGCTCTCGTCGACGAACGCGCTGGCCGGGACCGTCGGACTGATTCCACGAAACGAGCGGAGCATGGCGGCTTCCTCCTGTGCCGATCAAAAGGTCACGCTAGCACACGAGGCGCGAAGGCCGCCAGCGACGGCGTCTGGGGTGCACCGGGAGGTTCGGTCCGAGTCCTACCGGACCCGGCTCTGGGTCTTCCGTTGCGCGCTCGTCGTGACCCAGAGCCGGGTGCGGTAGCGCCCGGCCATAACGGCGTGAGCCGAGCCCTACCGGGCCCGGCTCTGGCTCGTAACATGCGCGCAACCTGTAGCCGGAGCCGGGTGCGGTAGCGCTCGGCAAATCCCCCTACTGCGTTCGACCCGTCTGAACGTCGACGTCGTCGATGTGCCAACCGTCGTCGTTGACAAGCTGATCCGACACCAGCCGGAAGCGCACCTTGACCTTGTCCTTTCCGTCGAACGCGCTCAGGTCGATCGTCGACTGCATGAAATCGGGCTGCGCGCCCGAGAAAACCGCGACCGTCTTCCAGTTCACGCCCTTTGCACGCACTTCGACGAGGCATAGGTCGTACCCTGGTTCGGTAAGGAACCGCTGGTTGAACACGAGCCGCGATCCGACGACGTCTCTCAGGTCGAACGCCTGCTTGAGCTGAAGCTGGTAGGTCGTCTCGTCCGAATAGTTACGGCCGGGGCTGTCGGTCCAACTGTGTGTCGGGCTCGCCGCGCGTTCCGTCGTCAACTCGAACGTCCTGGTCTTCCACGACGTCGGTCCCGACTCCATGCGATCGCTGAACAGCGACACACGGCGCACGATTCGGGCCGTCGCCGTCCGCGTTGCGCCTCCGTTTGAGGCGTCCGCGTACGTCAGTGTGATCGTGTCGCCGATGCGGACGTCGAGGGTTCCATTGCCGGACGCCGCCGCACCGCGCTGCAGCGGAAGCGTTGCAGCAAAGAGCCCGGGGATTCCGGTCGTGCGAGCGAGACTGACCGCTTCGGTATCCCCCGACGACGACGTGAGTGTCGCCGCGGCGGTTGTGGCTGCCGCAAGGTCCGAGTCGCCGACCGACACGGTGACCTGCTGGGACTCCTCGTCGTACGACGTGCTGTCGAACGACGGCTTTCCGTTGGGCTCGCACCACGGCGGCAGGTCGAACGATTCCTTGACGGTCGTGGCGCTACCGTTCAGCGTGAACGCTCCGTATCCAACTCCTCGCTTTGCAAACCCCTTCCAGATGAGGCACTGGTTCTGGCCGCCCGTGCGAACCTGGTCGGCGACGAGAATCCCGTCGCGCGCGTCGGTGAACGACGGATTGTTGACCGAGAATTTCATGCCGTCGGTGACAAGGCGTTCGACGAGCGCCTTGCCGTCGGCCGGTCCGTACGCGGCGATAAAGTTCGCGCGAACCTCCCACAATGCAGCGCACCACACCTCGCCGACCGAGTGGACCTCAGTCGGATTCGAGAACACGTCGGCCGTCGAAGGGTCTATATCGCTGTATGTCAACGGGTTGCGGCGCATGTCGGTCGAGTAGGCAAAGTGCCGCACGCCCGACGAGAAATCGCGCGTGGCGTAGGCCCCCTCGACAAAGTACTGGCTGGGATCCTCGTCCGCGTTCGACAGAATCGTGAGCGCGTACCAGTCGCTCCAACCCTCGCCCATTCCGCCCGACTGTGGGCCCGTCAGTCCGTCGACATAGTCGGGCCCGCCGATAAGCCTCGTGGACAGGCCGTGGCAATACTCGTGGAGGATGATGGTCTGGTCAAAGTCGCCGTCGAACCCGCCATTCCACAGGAACATCTGCATGCGCCCGGCGCCGCCGTCCGGCGGTGCGCTGAAGTTGGCATTGTTCGTCCCGGCGCCATCCTGCGCGTCAGCGTTGACGGCATCGTTGCCGCGTCCGGCTCCGGTGAAGTTTACCGCCTGGAAATTCCCCGCCGCCTCGTCAAAGCCAAGTCGGTACAGGTAGTCATGCGCGAAGTTGTTCCAGTAGAACAGATTTACGATGGCAGCGTCGGTGTTCGCCTTGTTCCGGTCGATCGGAAAGTCGAGTGCCGGTTGAAACACGAAGTCGGAGTTCCCCGCTGCGGTCGCGCCACCAAAGTTTGTCGCGGCGTGGTCCTCGGCCGCCCGGACGTTGTTGCCTGCCGTGATCGGCTCGCTGCCAACCCAGCCAAACGGCGACGCCTGGAGCGCGCCTGGAGGGAGTCCGACCAGCGTTCGGTCAACCGCCGTGGGATTGTTGGACACGTGCGGCAGATCGGGTTGCGGACTGTCCTTTGTGAACGTGGCGAACTTTGCGTTCGTGGGACTTCCGAGGTAGTGCGTCAGGTTGTTGCGAGCGAGCAGCTTGCCGTTTTCGGCGTCCACGGTGACGACGTAGATGTTGCCGACGCCGCGCTCCGCGAGGAGCACGTTCCACGCCGGTCTCAGAACGCCGCGCCCGATCGGGAACAGCATCTGCCGAACACGCGCGGGCTCGGTGAATGCGCCACCCGCGTCGACGATCGACTCGTTCTCGGGCCCGCCCTTGGACGCCACGACGACTGGCGACGCGGAGTGTCCTGTCGCGAGCGCGGCGGACGCCGCCGCATCGACCGGGCCAAGCGCCCAGTTCAGCTGCGAAGCGAGCTCGTCCGAGTTCTGCACAAGCTCGCCTCCGGCCCAGACCACGCGCCCCTGCGAGTCGACGGCCATGCGGATGTCGGCTCCGTAGATACGTCGTCCGCCGGCCTGCTGAACAAACGTGAGGTGCGTGACGCCGAGATCGGCCGTCGCGTACTCGCGAACCAGATCGAGACCGTCGATCTCGTGATCGGTCAGGCCATACGCGGCCGCGTTGTCACGCAGATACTGGCGCGCAACCGCTTCGGGCGCGCTGGAGCTCGGACCGGTAAGTGTTCCGTCGATCGGAACGACGAGGCGAGGGCCCCCGGTGAGCGCGCTCTGTTCGATGCGGATGCCAGATGCAAACCTCGGAGGTGCGGCTTTGCTGGCCGCATTGGACGACACGTCCACGCGATCCAGCGTCGACCGGCCGGCGAGCGACGCGGTTCGAACGTCATAGTCGGGCAGCGACGGGCTCGATGCGCCGTCTGCCGGCGTCGCGACGGCCTGGACGCGATTCTGCGAAATCGAGAGCGCTGGGAAGAGGGCAACGGCGACAGCCGCGGCCAACAGGAGATTTCTCCGCACGTGTGTTCCTCCGGGGATTGTTGCGATTCGGGGAATGGGGCGCCAATGTCCGAAACCGCGAGTATAGATGCACGACGCCGAAAATCGCTACTCCCGAAATGCCGACGGAATGCTCTTGTAACCGTATCGCAACAATCCTCCGGTCCGGCTACATGTGCCGCCCCGACGGCCGAATTCGCACGTACACGTGATACGAGGTCGGAGTCTGTCCGTACACGGCGTCGAGCTCGTATGGTTTCGAGTACGTCGTGACGTCCGCGCCGACTCCGATGTTGACCCACTCGTTGACGTACACGTCGCGAACATACCCAAACGAATACGCGCCGACGCGAAACCAAGGATCGCCGTAACTTGCGGCATTGGGCAGTCCGGGACGGTCAAAGATGTTCTCGTCGAGCAGGTGCCGCTTGTCCCCGAGCTCGAGCCGCGTGTAGACGGTGTTCCGGTCCAAGAACCTGAGCGTCGATTCGAGCAGATATGCATTCGAGTCGCCGTCGTCGCGGTGATTGCGGCCCCAGATCACGGATGTGGCCCAGTTGCCGCGGTCGATCCGACGGTTGTACATGACGGACGCGGTGGTCCGAACCGTATCGCCGGGCTCGGTGGCCTCTGGATTGTTCAGTCGCCCGTGCGACACCTGCATCGACCAGTCGCGCGTCGGTGCAAAGTTGACGCGCACGCTCCACGAATCGAGCGCGCCGAGATCGATCGTTGCGCGGTTCTCGTCCGGTTCGGCGCCGTGGAACGCGGACCCCTCGAACTTGAACTTCCCGACCTGCAGCCCGGTCGTGACGACGCCGTCGGCAATGTGGGTCGAGTCCATCCAGTGGTGCCCGAGGGGGGCCGCCGGGTTCTCGGCGGCGGACGGCCGATGCATGAATGCCGGCGGCCCGAGCGCGGGTTCGCCGACCGGCCCGCCGTAGAACTGCAATGCCACCGAATCCGACAGCGCGATGGTGTAGGACGCCGCGAGCTCCATGAACAGGTCGTGCGGATGCTGTGCGTCGACGATTTCGCGGCCCCGGTAGGATTCGCCGGTTTGAAAGAGCTCCGGAAATCCTCCGTGCGGTGTCGTGATCGGCTCCGCCGAGAGCATCGCGCGCAACGAGAGCAGCCCGGGTCCAAGCGGATGGTCCGCCATTCCCATCACCCAGTTCTGGGACTCGAGTTTGCCGACGCCGCGCGGACCGCCCTGGTCGTTGAATCCAACACGAAGGTCGCCGTGAAGGGACAGGACCCAGTCGCCGGCGGTCTTCGACAACATGTACATCGGCGAGCTCGCCGGAATCAGCGACGTGCCCGACCCGATTGCGGACATCGTCCGGTACGGGCCGCCCGCAAGCGACGGCATCATCATCGCGCCATGGCCCGAAGTGTCCAGATGCACTTCCGCAGCGTCGACGCCTGCGAACGCTCCGTGGCCGCGATGCCAGCCGTCAAAGCACTCGCCGCAGACACCCTTCGGCGCGGCTGCCTTCGCCGTCTTCGCGTCGCCTGCCGGCGTCGCGAGCGATTCGGCGAGCTCCGTGCCGCACGGACAGAACTTCTCGTGCGCGCACGCGTCGCACCCGCCGTCGCCGACACAGCACGAGAACCGGCCCTCGGAGACGAGAATTCGCTTTGCGGCGTTCATGTGCTCACGGGCAGACTTGAGCTCGGGCGGAGGCGTGCCACCGCCTCGCGACGCCTGTTTGTCTGACGGCAGCAACGTGACGGCGTCCTTCTTGACGCCCTTGACCGTGCCTCGGCCCGCCTTCCATCCCTCGAGACACTCCCCGCAGGTGCCGAGACCCGCTGCGAGGTTCGCGGCGCAGATGCACGAGCCGTTCGTCCGGGCGCACAGGTCGCACGACGGCTTCATGCAGCACGAGTAGAGCCCCTCGTCGGCGAGCTTCCTCTTTGCGGCATCCATGTCGGCGCGCGCCGCTTTCAATTCGGCTGTTGCCTTGGAGGGAGGCAGCTTGCGGTTCTGCGGATCGTGCGCCGACGCGGCCACGGTCCCGCACGCGACGACGGCCAGCACGAGCAACGTCCGCACAACGACGCGTCTCATTGCGCACCCTCGCGCACCGAGACGGCAAAGTCGGTCGTGATGACCGTTCCGTTGCGCTGGAATTGCGCCCAGCAGCGATAGAGACCGGGCTTTGCGAACCTGGCGGAGAACGACACGACGCCGTTCCGGGCGTCGTCCGCAAGCGCGTCGTCGGGATGTGAATGGACGTACGTCGTTCCGTCCTGGTTGACGAGAACCATGTGCCCCATCGCGCCAAGATACGGCTGCAGGTCCGTGACGGGCTTGCCGGTCGTGGCATCCGTCAGCGTGACCGTGAGCGTGTTCATCGTGCGCGTTGCAGGCGCAGGATCCGACGAGAGCCGCGCGGTTACACCATCGACCGTCGAAACGGCGGGGCGCGACGCGTCGAGCACGAACGGCTGCGGCCTTGGCGATCCCTTCGCAGGCTTCACGTCGATCTCGGCGGTAAGCACCTGCGAACCGCGGCCCTTGGGGGCGACGTCGGCGAACAGGTGGAAACGACCCTCCGTCGGGAATGTGTATGTGATGGTGAATGAACCGTCGGATTGAATGTCGGGGTGCACGTGCGAGAACGTCCCGAGGTCGTCCCGGATGATCATCAGGTGGATGAGTTTCTCGTGTGCGACATCGAACGCTTTCATCTGCTCGCCGGTTTTCTGATCGCGGATCGTGAGACGCATGCTGACCGGCTCGCCGGACATCGGCTTGGCCGGTTTTGCGGCGAGCTCGAGTGCGAACGGTCTGGGCTTGGCCGGTCGTCGCGGGTCCGCATCCTTGACGTCGACCGGAAACGAGACCGCGAACGGCTCGCCCACCGGCGGCTTGACTTCAAGCCGGATGGAATACCGGCCGCCGTGCGGAAACACCGGGTGGATGCCGTAGTCGCCGGGAACGCCTTCCGCGTGCGCCTGTTCCGACTGTGCGGGCATGCCCTGCATCGCGGGCATCGTGATCAACGTCTGAATGGTCGCGCGGATGACACCCGGCGAACCAAGGACCGGGTCGTCCTTGCTCGCGTCGAAAGCACCGGGTCGTCCTTGCTCGCGTCGACAATCCGAAACTCGATCTGGGACTCTTCGTCCGCGTAGAGCCCTTCCGCCGGCAGCCTGAGCGTGACGGCGAAGTTGCCGACCCGCTCGGTCTGCTGAGCGGCGGCTTCAACGTTCAGTCCGAGAATTCCTGCAAGTGCGAACGCCAGCGCGGCGGTCGCAATGAAAAGCGGCTTCATTCGAATCTTCTCCCCGATAGTCGACGGAATTGGGTCGCGACCGGATCTCGAGACCCGGCGCAAGACACACGTATCCCTCTCTCGCGGAGCTAGATTCTGAGGAGTGAGATTCGCGCGAGCCGTTCGCGGGAGGATTCCGGCGACGGTTCGAACGCACATCCAGGGACAACAGTCGCCGTATGACCGGACGCCAGCACGTCGCCCAACGACGGCGTCGGCTGGGCCTGCCTGCTGATCGGTCGCTGGCGTTCGGCGGCGTCTGAGGCCGGACTGCGCGAATCGGACGGACCGCACTGCGAGCAACCGTCACCAGAGTCGGCGGCCGGCATCCGCATCGGGCAGGCGCACGAGGCCGCACCGGCACAGCAGCACGCCACGCGTCGCTCCGTGCGCGGCGCGACGCCGAACGCGGCCTGTGCGGTCGCGAACACGGCGAGCGCTGCGATCACAGTCCGGATGCGAGACATCCCAGGGATTCTACGCATTCACCTCGGAATCGCGCCACCTCGCTTTCCGCATGTGATTGCCGACAGCGCCCAGGCGTCGGTAGCATCTCGCGATGGATCGCATCACATCGCTCGTGCGCGCGTTCGAGACGGGTGAGCTCCCGACGTCGGAGTTCCATCACGCACAACACCTCACCGTGGCGCTGTGGTACCTCTCGCGGTTCCCGTTCGACGAAGCCGCCGCCAGGTTTCGGGAGACGGTGAAGGGCTACATCGGACACCACGCCGTCGACCCGTCCAAGTACCACGAGACCATCACGATGTTCTGGCTTCACATCGTCGACAGCTTCATGGCCGGCCGCGACGCGTCCGCCGACCTCGAGTCGATGGCCGCCGACCTTGTCGCCACATGGGGAAGCTCGAAGGCCATCGCTTCGTACTACAGCAAGGACCTGCTCGACTCGGCGGAGGCGCGAGCGTCCTTTGTCGCGCCCGACCTGCAGCCGCTCCCGTAGCGAACTGACCTCGGCGCTGGGCGCGGAGATTTGCCACGGACAGACGCTGGCGTGCGCGAACTCCCAGGTGTTCTTGCCGCACAAGGCTGCGTCTGTCCGTGGCGCGTTGCTACGCTTCGGCGAATGCCTCCTCGGCAAGGACTGAAGCGTAGGCAGTCTCGGGTGCAAGCGACGGTACATCGCTCACAAGAAAGTCGTATGCGAGCTCGCCGTGGACGGCGATGTCGAGTCCGGCGGCTTCCTGCTCGGGTGTCACCCTCAGCGGAATGAAGAGTTCGATCGCCTTGAGGATCGCGAATGTCCCGAGCCCGGCGAACGCGCCGCACGCGAGCACCGCGATGGCCTGCTTTGCGAGCAGCGCCGGATTTCCAGCGAGCAGGCCATCGGCGCCCGCCGGATTGACCTTCAGCGTGGCAAACACGCCCGTCGCGAGCGCTCCCCAGATGCCGCACAGACCGTGAACGCCGAACACGTCGAGCGAATCGTCATAGCCAAATCTCGGCTTGAGTGCGTGGACACCGATGAAGGCAACGGCGCTCGCACCGAGCCCGATCACGACGGCCGATCCGACCGTCACGTAACCTGCGGCGGGCGTGATGGCAACGAGCCCGGCAACGGCGCCGGTCACGATACCGACGCACGACGGGCGCCCGAATCTGTGCCATTCGATCGCCGCCCAGCCGAGCGCCGCCGCGGCGGCGGCCGTGTTGGTCGATGCGAACGCCATCGCCGCGAGACCGCCCGACGCGAGCGCGCTGCCCGCGTTGAAGCCAAACCAGCCGAACCACAGCAGGCCCGTGCCGATGATCGTCAGCAGTGCGGCATGCGGCCGCGCAGGCTCGCGCGGCCGTGCCGCGCTCGCCGGCCGACGACGCACGCCGCGACGAGCGCGGACACTCCCGAGCTGACGTGGACGACCGTGCCGCCCGCAAAGTCGAGCGCGCCAAGCGTCTGGAGCCACCCGCCTCCCCACACCCAGTGCGCCAGCGGATCGTAAATGACCGTGGCCCACACCGAGGCTGAACGCGACGAACGCTGCAAAGCGCATGCGCTCGGCAGGCTCCGGTGATCAGCGCGCTGCAATGATCACGGCAAAGGCGCACTGGTACATCGCGAACGCGATGTCCGGCACCGCGGTGCCGGCGTGCGCCTGCTGTCCCACGTCGTTGAATCCGGGGAACTGCGGGCGCGGTAAGACAGATGGTCCGCGCCGAACGACAGCGTGTATCAGCGGCAATACTGAATGCTGATCAGGCACGAGTTGAAGAAGCTGTGCATCGTCGTGGAAAGCACGTTGGTTCGTCCGACGAGCCCGCCATAGAACAGCGCCAGGCCGGGGACCGTCATCAGCATCACGAGCGCCGTCGACGTCAGCAGCCACGCCGTGTCGCCCGAGTTGACGCTGGGTTGAGACTCTGTTTGCGCCGCGACCGGCAGCGCTCCAAGCAAAACGACAATCGCCAGGAACCCGAACCGAAATATTCGTTTGTGCACCCTTGGTCTCCTCGATCGCAGTTTTGCGATTTTGGGTTGGCAAGGAGCGTGCCACGCGAAAAAGCTCAGGAAAACAGTATATGCCGCGACCGATTGCTACATGTTTGTCGGGTTTTCCGGGCGATCCTACAAAATTGGAGGACTAGCTGCGGAACCTCCTGGCGTCCACCTCGTACTTGCGGACCTTGTAGTTGATGATTCGCTCGGTCGTGTTGAGCAGCCTGGCGGCCTTGGCGCAGTTTCCCCGCGTCGTCTTGAGCGCGTCCATGATCATGTCCTTCTCGAATGCCTCGACGGCCTCCTCGAGCGAAACGCGGACGACGGTGCCGGACGACTCGGCCGTCTGCAGCGTGGGCGGGAGGTGATGGCCGTGGATCACATCGCCTTCGCACACCAGCACGGCGCGCTCCATCGTGTTCTCGAGCTCGCGCACGTTGCCGGGCCAGTGGTAGCTCGCGAGCATGTCGATGGCGGGCGTCGAAATCCTCTTGATGTTCTTTGCGTGCTCGAGCGCGTACTTCTCGAGAAAATGGTCCGCGAGCAGCAGGATGTCCGACTTGCGGTCGCGCAGCGGCGGAACGAAGATCGTGAACACGTTGAGCCGGTAGTACAGGTCTCCGCGAAAGCGCCCTTCGGTGATCGCGCGCTCGAGGTCGCTGTTCGTCGCGGCGATCAGCCGGACGTTCACCTTGATCGTCTCTGTCCCGCCCAGGCGCTCGAATTCGCGTTCCTGCAGCACGCGCAGCAGCTTCACCTGTGTCGCGAGGTTCAGGTCGCCGATCTCGTCCAGGAAGAGCGTGCCGCCCTCGGCGAGCTCGAACCGGCCCTTCCTCCGCGCCTGCGCGCCAGTAAACGCGCCGCGTTCGTACCCGAAGAGCTCCGACTCGATGAGCGTCTCGGGCAGCGCGGCGCAGTTCACCTTGATGAACGGCTTCTTTGCGCGCAGCGAGTTGTAGTGGAGCGCATGCGCGATCAGCTCCTTGCCGGTGCCGGACTCGCCGCGGATCAGCACCGTTGTGTTCGGCCGGGCGACCTGCGCAACCTGTTCGTACACCTGCCGCATCGGCCCGCTCGTGCCGACGATGTTCGAAAAATCGTGCCGGCCTCGCAGCTCGTCCCTCAGGATCTCGTTCTCGTGCAACAGGCGCTGACGCTCCGCCTCGACGAGCCGATGGAGCTTGACGGCGTGCGCGATGCTCGACGCGACGACGCCAAAGAACTTGGCGGAACGGTCATAGTCCCGGTCCTTCTTGAAGCCCACCTCGACACTGAGCGCGCCGACCGCACGGCGGTTCAGGGTGATCGGCACCGAAAAGATCGAGTACTCGCCGGACTGGGGCGCCCGCGACGACCGCGTCTTTCGCGCGACGAGCGAGGGCTCGAGGCTCGCGCGCGGAATCACGATCGGCTTTCCACTCTCAATGACGCGCTCCGAAACGCCCGCGCCGGGCTGCACCGCGCCCTTGCCGCTTCCCGCGCCGTTCGAGGCTTCGATCCGCACGGCGCCCGTCTCCTCGTTCACAAGCGCCACGGCGCCGCGAACGACGCCGTGGTGCTTCTCGAGGATCTCGAGCACCCTGTGCAGCGCATCGCGCAGCTTCAACGTGCCCGAGAGCGCCTGGCTCACGTCGAGCAGGCTGGCGAGCTTCCGGACCTCGGCGCTGCTTGAACTCATCGATCGGCATCATACATTTATGTCGGACGATTCGAAAGAGCCGACGAAAATGTAGGGTTGGCGGCCCCATGCTCCGATCGGCCATTGACCGCGTGGAACATTTTTCTTGACAGCATGTCCGGCCGGCTCCCATACTCCGCGAACGGTCATGCAGACGAGTCTTCCAGAAGCAGTTCGGAATTCCGGCGCCATCGGTGCCGGTGATTCGCGTGTGGCCTGCCTGTTTTCGTTTTTTGGCTACGTGTTTATGAACCCCACGGAGGGTGCGCGCACACTGGTCTAAACGCTCAGGCGACAGGATCTCAGGGCCCGCTTCCTCCACAGAGGGAGCGGGCCTTTCGTATTTTTTGGCGGAGGCTGACACGATGCTGATACGAACACACTCGGGAGAGGAACAGGACGCGACCATCGCGAACGTCTGCAGCGCGGTCGAACGCAGCGGGGGCGAGACGCGTGTCATCGACGGCACGGTGGTGGTCGTCGCTGGCGCGGCGCCCGACGAAGATGACATCCGGGCCATACGCGGTGTCTCGTCGGTCGAGCCACTCGCGACGCCGTACAAGCTCGTCGCGCGCGCGGTCCGGCCGTCAGGAACCGTCGTGCGCGTCGGCGCACTCGAGATCGGTGGCGTCGAGTTCGTCGTGGCAGCCGGTCCGTGCGCGGTCGAAGACGCGGCGCAGATGCACGAGGCGGCGGACGCTGTCGCGCGGGCGGGCGCACGCTTGCTGCGCGGCGGAGCGTACAAGCCTCGCACCTCTCCATACGCGTTCCAGGGGCTCGGCGAAGAGGGTCTCTGCCTGCTCGCTGAGGCCGGCCGCGCCGCGGGACTCCCCACGGTGACCGAAGTCATCGCGGCCGAGGATGTCCCGCTCGTTGCACGCTACGCCGACGTGCTGCAGGTGGGTGCGCGCAACGTGCAGAACTTCGCCCTGCTCAAGGCACTCGGTACCGCGGGCAAGCCCGTGCTGCTCAAGCGCGGCATGTCCACGACGATCGATGAGCTGCTGATGGCGGCGGAGTACATCGTCGGGCACGGGAACCCGAACGTGATCCTGTGCGAGCGCGGCATCAGGACCTTTGAGAACGCGACGCGCAACACGCTCGATCTGAACGCCGTGGCGGTGCTCAAGCTGCGCACGCACCTTCCCGTGATCGTCGACCCGAGCCACGGGACCGGGCGACGCGAACTGATCGCGCCGCTTGCAAAGGCCGCTGCGGCTGTCGGCGCCGACGGTCTGATCGTCGAAGTACATCCGTGGCCCGAGCGGGCGCTCTCGGACGGCGCGCAGTCGCTCACGCCCGACGCGTTCGCGTCGCTGATGCGCGAGATCGCCGGCCATCTCGCCGTCGAGGGCCGTTCCCTCGGATCGGCGCCCGCGCCCGATGTGGCGTCGAGCGCAATCTCGGCCTACCGCGACCGCATCGACGAGATCGACGCCGCCCTCATCGATCTGCTCAATCGGCGAGCGCACATGGCCGCTCACATCGGCCGCGTGAAGGGCGCGACCGGTGTTGCCGTGTACTGCCCCACGCGCGAGCGCGACGTGCTCGAGCGCGTCAGCGCGCTCGCGAACGGACCGCTCGGCCCCGACGCCGTCGCACGCCTGTTCTCGGCAATCATGACCGAGACGCGTGCAATACAGACCCGGAGCGTTGCATGATGATGCGGGTCCTACGCAACGTCGAACAATCGAAACCGCTCGAGCCGCGCCATGTGCGCGGAGTGACTGGATCTGACGTGATGCCGCTCCACGATCGCTTCGAGAACCATGCCTTTGACTTCGCGTATCAGGGCGCCCCCGGGGCGTTCAGCGAAGAAGCCGGTCTCGCGGTCGTCACGATCGACTCGCGCGAGGCTCGCGCGCTTGCGTGCTCGACCTTTGACGGCGTGTTCGCCGCCGTCGAGATGGGGCGCGCCGCACTCGGCGTCGTTCCCGTCGAGAACACGCTCGCCGGCCCGATCTACCGGGTCCTCGACCTGATCGAGGCCTCCGGCATGCAGATCGTCGCAGAGTACACGCTGCGCATCTCTCATGCGCTCATCGGATGTCCCGGCGCCGAGCTCGATCAGATCCAGCGCGCGCATTCCCACCCCGTCGCGCTCGCGCAGTGCGGCCGCTTTCTCGCGGACCGGCGAATCGAAGCCACCGAGGCGTTCGACACCGCAGGCGCCGTCGGCCTCGTCGTCTCGTCCGGATCGCTCCACGATGCGGCCATCGCTGGAGTTCGCGCAGCCGATGTGTATGGCGGCGTGGTTCTCGCCGAGGCGATCGCGGACAGCAGCGAGAATTTCACGAGATTTGTCGTGGTTCGCCGGTGAGGTCTTCACGCATCCTCCTGCTCAGCGGTTGTAGCGTTGCATCATCTCCACGGTCGCGTGATCGATCGGGCATCCCCGCTCGCCGAGCTTCTTTGCGACCGTCTCGCGTTTGGACCTGGGCAGGTTCTGACCGAACTTGAACTTGCCGGCGATCTGCTCGATGTCGATCGCGACCACCGCCGTCGTGCGCAGGCTCTTCCGGTACATCGGCGCTTCGGCGGTGATCGGTTCGAAGCCGCCCTCCGGCTGCAGCTTCTCCATGAGCGCCTGGAGCGCCGCGGCTTTTTCGGGTGCCGCATCGACGATGCGCGCGCGGCCGCGGATCATCACCGAGCGGTAGTATTGCGTCGCCGGACACGCAAACCGCGGGTCGCGAAAATGCGACGGAATGAACGCGAAGTCCTCGACCACGGTGAACGACACGCGCGGATTCGACGCGAGCGCCTCCATCTTCTGGCCTTCGTGCGCGCCATGAAAATAGATCCGATTGTCGACGACGACATAGTTGAGCGGCACGACGCTCGGCCATCCGTCGGACGTGATGATCCCAAGGTACCCGTGCCCGGCCTCCGCCAGCAGCCTGTCGATCTCTTCCTGCTCCGTCATTTCGTAATCCGTCCGCCTCACGACATCACCTCCGGTCGAATACGCTCGCAGAAGATAACGCGGCAAGTGGCCCCTTGAAATGACCACTAATTGAATTTAGTGTGATACCAATCTTTCCACCGGGAGTGTTGGCATGCTGGTGTCGATTGACGGTGACGGGCCTCTGTTCCAGCGCGTATACGAAGGATTGCGGCGCGCGATTCTCGCCGGCGATCTCGCGTCGGGGACACGCCTTCCGTCGACGCGCGCACTTGCGGCGGACCTTGGCGTGTCGCGAACGACGGTGCTAGGCGCCTACGACCAGCTTCTCGCGGAGGGTTACGTTCGCGGCCGTGTCGGATCCGGGACGTATGTGTCCTCCGAACTTCCAGACCAGACGATTCCGAACGCAGGGCGTGTGCGTCCTGTCCGCGGAGGCGCCGGACCGGCGCGGCTGTCCGAATACGCGTCGCGCATCGGGTCGTTCGAGATCGTGCCGCGCGTGCCGGCTCGCCCGGTTCGCTACGACTTTCGTTACGGTACGCCGGCAATCGAGAACTTTCCGCACGACGTCTGGCGGCGGATGATCGCGCGCCGCGGTCGAACTGCTTCGCTGCGGTCGCTCAGGTACGGCCCGCCCCAGGGTCTCGAACTCCTGCGCGAGGCAATCGCCGGATACCTGACGCGCTCGCGCGCCGTTCGCTGCACCGCAAACGAAGTCGTCATCGTGAACGGCTCGCAGCAGGCGCTCGATCTGGCCACGCGTCTCGTCATCGATCCGGGAGACCGCGTGCTGATCGAGGAGCCGCACTACCAGGGCGCCCGCAAGGTGTTCGCGGCGGCGGGCGCCGAGCTCGTTCCGGTGCGTGTCGACGCCGAAGGCCTCGACACGTCCGACATCGACGAGACGGCACGCGGCGCGCGCCTCGCCTACGTGACGCCGTCGCACCAGTTTCCCGCCGGAGGAACGCTGTCGCTTGCCCGAAGGCTCACGCTGATCGCGTGGGCCGAAGCCAACGACGCGTACATCATCGAGGACGACTACGACAGCGAGTTCCGGTACGAGGGACGCCCCGTCGAATCGATGCAGGGCCTCGACCACGCAGGCCGCGTCATCTATACCGGGACGTTCTCAAAGGTCCTCTTCCCTGCACTTCGCATCGGGTACGTCGTGCTGCCGGCGCCGCTCGTCGGCCCGTTCACGTCGGCGAAATGGCTCAGCGACCGGCACACGCCGACGCTCGAACAGGAAGCACTTGCGGATTTCATCGGCGAGGGACACTTCGAGCGGCACCTGCGACGATCGCGCACCACGAATGCCGCGCTTCGTGCGACACTGCTCGGCGCGCTCGAGCGGCGGCTCGGCGATCGTGTCTCGGTCCGCGGCGCCAATGCCGGAATCCACCTCGTCGCGTGGCTCAACGGCATTGCGCCGGAACGAGTCGATCGTGTCATCGACGCTGCCCGCGACGCCGGCGTCGGCGTGTACTCCGTCGCACCGTATTTTCTCGGGACTCCGACGGCGGCCGGATTGCTGATGGGCTATCCGCATCTGTCGGATCGCGACATCACGGCGGGCGTGGATATCCTCGGCGATGTGCTCGCCTGAACTCGAGCTGGCGTGCCGTTGCGCGCGATCGAGCGCATGCCGCGCACGGACCGCCTGATTGACCCGGTTTGTCGGGACTCGCTAATATTCACGGGTCCTCACGCACCCCCTCGTCGATGTCTCCTTTCATACGCACCGGAGGTTGTCTTCATGCTGTCCGCTCGAAGGAATGTGTTTCGCGCCGTCGCCACGCTGGTTCTGCTCGTCGCGTTTCCCGGACTCGGATCGGCACAGGTGCGCGTCGCGACGCAGCACAATGACAACGCGCGGTCGGGGCTGAATCTCCAGGAGACGACGCTGACGACGTCGAACGTGAACCAGAACACGTTCGGCAAACTGTTCACGCGCGCGGTCGACGATCAGGTATACGTGCAGCCGCTCTACATGCCGGGACTCGCCATACCGAGCCTCGGCACGCGCAACGTCCTGTTCGTCGCAACGGTGAACAACTCGGTCTACGCGTTCGACGCGGACAATCCGGGCGCCGCGACGCCGATCTGGAAACGCAACTTCAACGACCTCGCGAACGGCGTTCGCCCTCCGAACCACACCGAGCTCGGGCAGAACTGCGGTTCGTACAACGACTTCAGCGGAAACATGGGAATCGTCGGCACGCCGGTGATCGATCCGGTCGCAGGCACGCTCTTCGTGGTCGTTCGAACGGTCGAGAGTGGAAACTTCGTGCAGCGACTGCGCGCGTTGAGCCTCGTCACGGGTCTCGACAAGGCCAACAGCCCTGTCGTTATCTCGGCGTCGGTCCCGGGCATCGGCGCCGGATCGACGGGCACCATGGTCCCGTTCAATCCGAAGACTCAGAACCAGCGGCCGGCGCTGCTGCTTGCAAACTCGACGCTCTATATCGCGTGGGCGTCGCAGTGCGACACGGGCCCGTACCACGGCTGGGTGATGGGCTACAACCCGACGACGCTTGCGCAAACGTTCGCGTTCTGCGACACGCCGAACGGTTCCGCGGGAGGGATCTGGCAAAGCGGCCAGGGCATCACGGCCGATGCTGCAGGCACACTCTTTTTTTCCACTGGCAACGGGAGCGTGTCGTCGCCGACCGGCGGCATCGACTACGGGAACGCGGTGATCCGCATGACGGCGTCCGGGTCGGTGTCGGACTGGTTCATCCCGTTCAACTATGGCTCGCTGAATTCGGGCGACGTGGATCTCGGCTCGGCCGGCGTGCTGCTGATCCCCAACACGAACCTTCTTGCCACCGGCGGCAAGGAGGGCAAGATGTACATCCTCGACCGCAGCAACCTCGGCCATTACCACGCCGGCAGCGACACGCAGATCGTTCAGAGCTTCCAGGTCTCGAGCGGCGGTCATATCCACGGCTCGCCGATCTACTGGGACTCGCCGACGAGCGGCGGGCTGTTGTACGTGTGGTGCGAGAGCGAGCAGGGCAAGGCCTACCAGTACAACACGAGCACGGGTCGCTTTGGCGCGACCCCGCTCTTTATTACGCCGGTTTCCGCTCCACAGGGAATGCCCGGGTCGATGCTCTCGATCTCGTCCAACGGCAGCACGGCAGGATCGGGCATCCTATGGGCGGCGCACCAGGCGAGCGGTGATGCGAACCAGCAGGTCCGCCCCGGAATCCTGCGGGCCTTCAACGCCGACAACATCACGCAGGAGTTGTGGAACAGCCTTCAGAACCCAGCGCGCGACGACTATGGCAACTTTGCAAAGTTCAGCTACCCGACGATCGTAAACGGCCGCGTCTACCTGTCGACGTTCTCTAATCAGGTGATGTGCTACGGACTGCTGCCCGCGGGCGACGCGCGGCCGACCGTCAACGCGGGGTCGACGCAGACCATCGTGATGCCGGACAGCGTGACGCTTGCGGGGTCGGCATCCGACGACGGACTGCCGAGCCCGCCCGGACAGCTGACGACCACGTGGGTCCAGGTCAACGGTCCCGGAACGGCGACGTTCGGCAACCCGAATGCATTGAACACGACGGCGACGTTCTCGGCGCCCGGTCAGTACATCCTGCGCCTCACGGCAAGCGACGGTGCGATCGCCGCCGACTCGGACGTGACGATCAACGTGCTCGGAGCTGGCGCGATCGTTGGCCACGGCACCGGAATCAAGGGGCAGTACTGGAACAACATCGATTTCACCGGCACGACGGTGACGCGCACGGACGCGAACATCGCGTTCGACTGGGGCACCGGCGTGCCTGCGCCCGGGATTGCCGCAGACACGTTCTCGGTGCGGTGGACGGGCCAGGTGCAGGCGCAGTTCAGCGAGCTCTACACCTTCACGACCCGGTCCGACGACGGTGTGCGGCTGTGGGTCAACAACCAGCTGATCATCGACAACTGGACCGATCACGGACCGACCGACGACACGGGCACGATCTCGCTCGTCAAGGGTCAGGTGTACGACATCAAGATGGAGTACTACGACCGGAACGGCGGCGCCGTCGCGCAGCTCTCGTGGGCGAGCGCCAGCACGCCGATGTCGTTCGTGCCTCAGCTCCAGCTGTATCCGCAGTCGGCTCCGCAGACCGGCGACGACACGGTCGGCGTCTACGTGCCGTCGAGCGCGGCATGGTTCCTGACGAACACGAACGCGGGTGGACCGGCGAGCGTGACATTCGCGTACGGCCCCGCGAATGCCGGCTTTGTCGCCTTGTCGGGCGACTGGGACGGCAACGGGACGTCGACGCCAGGCGTCTACGATCCGGCGACAGGTGCGTTCTTCCTCAAGAACTCGAACGCATCCGGTCCGGCCGACATCGTCTTCACGTTCGGCGCCGGCGGGCAGGGCTACATTCCCGTCGCCGGTGACTGGGATGGAAACGGCACCGACACGATCGGCCTGTACGTGCCGTCGACGGGTGCGTTCTTCCTCAGGAACAGCAACAGCTCGGGCGCCGCGGACCTCACGTTCACGTTTGGCGCAGCTGGCGCCGGATGGTCCCCGCTTATTGGCGACTGGGACGGCGACGGCCGCGACACCGTCGGGTTGTACGTGCCGTCGACCGGCTCGTTCTTCCTTCGGAACTCCAACACGAACGGAGCTGCCGAATGGGTGATCCAGTTCGGTCCCGCGAGCGCGATCGGCGTCGCCGGCGACTGGAACAACGACGGCATCAGCTCCATCGGAATCTACGTGCCGTCGACGGGCACGTGGTTCCTGCGCAACACGAACTCGCCGGGCGCCGGCGACCTTGCGTTCCAGTACGGGCCGGCGAATGTCACTCCGCTCGTTGGAAACTGGAACGGCCAGTGATCCAGGAGCCGGAACGCGCGTTCTTGACACCCGGTGGGCCGGTCGCTAGTCTCCTGTGTCCTTTGACGGGGCGTAGCGCAGCCTGGTTAGCGCGCGTGATTTGGGATCACGAGGTCGGAGGTTCGAATCCTCTCGCCCCGACTCGCACGAAGATCCGCGGAATTCCGCGGACCTGCTCTTTCGATTGAAGACCTTGTCAGCCGAGTCCGCACGACGTTCTGTGCGGAGCGGGGGAACCACATCGGAGCAACTGCTCCTTGGGGTGTATCCGTCTGTAACGCATTGACGGTAGGGCACTTTCACGCCCGAACCCGACAGCTAACCCCGTAGGCACCGTTGAAAGGGGCAAGCGATCTGTTCTCACACCACGTCGGTTGTGTCGGACCGCTCAGCTCTGGATTCACCGTCCATTGAAGAGGAGCGTGGTCATGACACTCCCGTCGCTGAAGCGGCTTCTCGTCGGATCGCCGATCTCGTCAGATCTGGCGCATCACGAACGTCTCACCAAGCGAACAGCGCTCGCCGTCTTCTCGTCCGACGCGCTCTCGTCGGTCGCATATTCGACCGAGGCGATTCTGCTCGTGTTGCTCGCGGCGGGCTCGATCGCGATCGGATATCTCGTCCCGATCATACTCGGGCTCGCGATCCTGCTCGCGATCCTGACGCTCTCGTACCGGCAGACGATCCACGCCTATCCATCGGGTGGCGGCGCCTACATCGTCGCAAAGGACAACCTGGGCGCCCTGCCTGGACTCGTCGCGGGCGCGTCGCTTCTCGTCGATTACATACTGACCGTCGCGGTGTCGATTTCGGCCGGCGTCGCGGCAATCACGTCGGCCGCCCAGGGCACGCGATTCGAGTGGCTCCACGATCACCGCGTCGCGCTGTGCCTCTTCATGATCGGCCTGATCGCAGTCGTCAACCTGCGCGGCGTGCGCGAGTCGGGCGCGATCTTCGCAGGTCCCACATACCTGTTCATCATCGCGATGCTGCTTCTTGTGATCGTGGGGTTCTACAAGTACGCGACGACGGGCGCAACGCTTCCGACGCCCGATGCCGAGTCGGTCTACTTTGACACGTCGGTCGGTACGGTCGCTCACGGTGGACTCGTCGGTACCGCACTCGTCTGGCTGCTCCTCCGGGCGTTCGCCGGTGGTTGCACCGCGCTGACCGGCGTCGAAGCCATCTCGAACGGCGTTCCCGCGTTCAAGGAGCCGTCGTCGCGCAACGCGGCGACGACGCTGACGTGGATGGCCGTTGTCATGACAACCCTGATCCTTGGCACGGGGTTCCTCGCCTTCAAGCTCAACGCGCACCCCGTCGGCGAGCACGAAACCCTGATCTCGGTCATCGCCCGGCACACGTTCGGGTCCGGGTTCGCCTATTACTTCATTCAGGCGTCCACAGCGGCGATCCTCGTGCTCGCCGCAAACACGTCGTTCGCCGATTTCCCTCGGCTGTCGAGCCTGCTCGCGGCCGACCGCTACCTGCCGCGACAGCTGGCGAACCGCGGCGACCGGCTCGTCTTCTCGAACGGCATCATCATTCTGGCGCTTCTCGCGTCGATCCTCGTGGTTGTCTTCCAGGGTGAAGAGCAGAAGATGCTGCCACTCTATGCGCTCGGCGTGTTCATCTCGTTCACCCTGTCGCAGGCCGGGATGGTGATCCACTGGTTGCGGGAGCGGCGGGCCGACGAGGCCGCGCGCCGGATTCTCGACGAAGAGCGAACCCTCAATCCCGTGAACGTCGACGATCCGGGCCGCGCGTCGCACCGCAACGTCCGTCTCACGGCAATCGAACAGGACCGTGGCGGACACTGGCTGCTCTCGATCCTCGTCAACGGCGCCGGAGCGCTCATCACGTGCGTGGTGCTTCTCGTCATCGCGGTCACCAAGTTCATGCATGGGGCGTGGGCCGTCGTCATCCTCATACCGCTGATCGTGTGGATGTTCCGCTCGATCCATCGGCACTACGTGACGATCGCCGAACAACTGTCGCTTGAAGGCGCGACGGTACCGGTGCGGCTGGGCCACCGCGTGATCGTGCCGGTGTCGGGCGTGCACCGTGGACTGCTGCCTGCGCTCCAGTACTCGATCAGCATGGGCGAACGAGGCAAGGTCACGGCGGCGTACGTCGAGACGAATCCCGAGAGCACCGAGGCAGTGCTCTCGGCGTGGGACGAGTGGGGGATGGGCGTCGAGCTCCACGTGCTCCCTTCGCCATACCGCTCGGTGGTATCGACCGTTCTCAAGCACATCAAGGACGTAGCGGACGCCAACCCTGGTGCGTACGTGACGGTCGTGCTGCCCGAGTTCGTTCCGCGTGCGTGGTGGCAGCAGCTGCTGCACAACCAGACAGCGTTGCTGATCAAGGCGAGGCTACTCTTTGAGCGCAACATCGTCGTGACAAGCGTGCCGCACCATCTCGCACGCTGATCGCGTGCGGGCGAGGTCGCGCTCGCCGCGCAGCATGCGCGGACGGGCTCCGCGTTACTTGCGCGCGCGCCGCGCTGGAAACGGCTCGGCCGAGAGCTCGGCGAAATAGTCCTCGAGCATCTTGATGCGCTGTTCGAACACCGTCTTCTGCAGCTTCTCGATCAGGTCGATCTCGTTGCGGAGGCACAGCAGCGCAAACAGTCCCCACAGCGCGCGCTGCCGGTCCGACATCAGCTGCTCCTTGCGCTCGCGCCCGGCCGCCGGCTGCTGCGCCAGTCGTCCGATGCTCCCGTGAATCTCCTTCAGCACGTTCAGGCTGATCGCGTAATACGCGAGCAGCTTTGCGTGCGCCTGCGGCTCGTCCCCGTGGTGGTACAGATCCTCGTACTGGTAGATCTTCATGAAGATCTTGTCGGCCAGGCCACGCGAGATGCCGACCGCGCGCGACAGTTCGTCCGGCGGCGTCTCCGCAACGTCGGCGAACTTGTTGAACCCGGCGAGCAGCACGCGGTTGACGACGCGATCGTCGACCTCCGGAACCTGCCTCAGCAGGAACTTGACGAGTAGCGTCTCCTTCTTTGCCGCGACGTCCTCGTTTGGAAGCGTCGTCGCAAACGTCGCCGGCAGCAGCTCCGCGAGGTGGCGGTACTCCGTGAGCACGTACCCGCAGAATGCCGGCGTCAGCACATCGCTCTCGGTCTGGCGCTGCTGCTTGAACGCCCGGTCCAGACGCGCCGCGCAATCGCGCACGTCCGTCTCGCCCGCGCGATCCGCGGCGACGACGAGCAGCTCGAGCGGAGACTGGACCAGCCCGAGCCACGCACTCGGCGTCTCGCGGTGCGCCTCGAGATTCCGTTCCACCTCGCGAACGAAATCGCGGATCGGCTTGGCGTACTCGTTCGCCGACTCGCCCAGCAGTTCGCGCGGCGATCGAATGTCCCCGATGCCGTCGTCCCCGCCAAGCGTCCCCGCGAGCGCCTCGTCGAGCGTGTCGACGATCTCGCGGCCCGCGTCGGCGTTGCGCAGATCCGGCATCTCGTCGAACGGATCGTTGAGGGCGTCGATGTTCTCGATCTGCTCGAGCAACGACTTGATGAACGCGTCCTCGTCCTGAGCGGGCTCGGGCCACCGGTCCTCCTCGGGCAGATAGATGTCGAGGAAGTCGAGCAGCTCGCGCCGGTCCGAATCCGAACCGCTTCGCAGGTAGACCGACACAAGGCCCAGCACGCGGTTGCAGAAGTCGACCTTCTGTGGCGTCAGCACCTGCCGGAGCGTGTACGCGCGCTGCAGAAACGTGTGCAGCGCCCACGCCACGGACCGGATCGTCTCGTCGCGTGCTTCGTTCGAGAGGTACGCGCATACCTCCGAGCCCGACTGATAGCTCTGAAAGAACGTCGGGTTCTGCTCGATCCGGCGCAGAAACAGACCGAGTGCGGTGAGCGCATCGTCGATGGTCGCGAGCTGGCGGTCGACACCACCCGTCTCGACTTCGAGCAGGTTCTGGCGCAGGAGATCGAACAGCACGCGGTAGATCTCGTGCTCGCTCAGTTGCGTGGCATCCGAGATCGTCTTGAGGTCGACAAAGTTCGCGATGCACGCCCAGACAGCCTGGTACGGGCCAAGCTGCCCCGTCGTCTGGAATCCCTTGTCGGGAAGACTCGGCTGGCGCCTGCGGAAACGCGACTCGGGCGACAGAATGCTCCCGATCGTCTGCTGAACGTGCTTGGCGCGGAACAGGCCCTCGCGGATGAGGCGGGGCGTCGCGGGCTCGAGCGTTCGCGGATCGGTCGGCACGCGCGACGGATCGAACCTGAGCGTCCCGATCGTCGTCCGATCGAGCGCAAAGATCCAGAAGAACGCGTCCAGGTCGTTCGAGAAGAGCGACGGCGCCGATGCGTGCCACACCTCGCCATTGCGGAGCGACACCTGGCACTGAATGCCGCCGCGTGTGGAGATCTCGAGACACCCGCCGATGCCCGACTCGAAGGCGTAGCTGAGCGCCTCCGCCAGGTTTCCCTGCTGGATCAGTCCGTGAAACGCCCGATCGTAGCCGAGCGGCGGCGGCGGCGCGGGGATGTCCCGCAGTCGCGCGGCGACCTGCGCGATCTCGTGATCGGCCGGAAGTCCTGCCTGGACTTCGTCGCAGAGCGCACCGACGTCCGGCACCTCAGCGCTGCCCAACGCGAGCAGCCGCCCGCGCACGGCGCGCGCATCGCCGAACAGCGAGAAGCTCATCTTCAGCTTTCGGAGCTCCTTGCGAATCGCCGTTTCGAACGCCGTCCGAATGGACTCGGGCAGCGCGATGCGCGACAGCTGCTCGTGGTACTGCTCGAGCAGTCCGTGCGAGTCGCAGAATTCGACGGCGGCCTTGAGCGACGGCTCGGTCTGAATGTCGATGAGCGCCGCGAGGATCCTGTTCACGACGTCGGTGGATTCCGGTGTCTTGCCAAAATCGGGCGTGAACTGGGCGAGCCGCCCGACGAGCGCGGTCACGGCCTGGTCGTTGTGGATGGCCCCCAATGCCGTGACGATCTCGGCATTCACCTGCTGCACGCCGTCCTTGCGCAGGTGGCCGGCGAGCGCCTGGCACGCTCGACTGCGCAGCGCGGGCTGGTCCGTGACGAGCCGCCCGAGCAGGTACGCGAGATTCCGCTTGAAGTACCAGGGCACCGACGCATCGCAACGCTCAAGCGCATCGACGATCAGCGGGTAGACGTCGCGTCCGTACGCCTCGAGGATCGTCAGGGCGATATTGCGTTCGTTCTGCTTGCCCTCCGTCCGCAGCCGGTCGAGCAGCACTTGCGGCCGCCACTCGGGGAAGATCGAGAGCACGCTGCGCAGCAGCAGCGGACCCGTGCGGTTGGCGCTGTAGTCGACGATCTTGGCGGTGTTGAGCAGTTCGCTCTTCGCGTGCAACCTGCGCAGCTGGCTCATGTCGAGCCCGGTGCTGACCGCGAGCGTCTGAATCACTTCGAATATCTGAACGCCGTGCTCGAGAAAGTCGTCGTTGATGAGCGCGATTCCAAGATCGGCGAGCTGGCTCATGTAGCTCTCGATCTGGAACTGTGTCTGGTGCTTGTAGACGGTGTCGCGGTCGGCGACGTTGGCGAGCATGATCTCGCGGCGCAGGATCGCGTCCTTGATCAGTCCGACGAAATCGTCAAAGACCTCGCTGACCTGAGCCTGCGACTGCGCGACGTTCTGCTGCAGCGCGTTGTCCGAGAACTGGAACCTGCGTTCGGCGGACAGGATCTGGTGTGTCGCGTTGCGATAGAGCTCTTCGTTGAACCGGTCGGCCGAGACGCTTGCGTCCGGTCTGTTCTCGAGCGCCAGCTCGCGCGGGTCGCGGATGTCGCCGATCGGCCGGATCTCCTGCCACGGATAGCGCTTGAACAGCGCGGCGATCGCGTCGCGGTCTCCTTCAGGAGCGACCTCGATGATCGCTCGCTCGAATCGCGGAAAGAACTCGTAGATGCGCCGGAACCGGACAATCCGGTAGAAGAAGATGTCGTAGACCTTGTTGCGGACCGCCAGCAGCACCGCGAGGCGATCCTGCTGCGAGGTCGAATATGCCCTCCGCACCACGACCTGGGCCACGACGCGCATGTCCTGGCGCACGACGGTCGCGAGCGCATGACCGACAAGCGCCGGCGCACTCTGGCCCATCAAGAAGCGCTCAAAGTCGGCGAACGCCTGCGCGGTCTGATTGTCCATTCTTGCGAACGCGCTCCTGGGTGTGGGGATCGGCTCCATACGATACCGCTTTGGCCGTGAAGCTTCAACGATTTGCGCCGGGATGGGGGGCGTTTGCGCGCGTGCACTCGTGCGCTCATTGCCACATTGACTGTCAATTGGTAAAGTCTCTCGTTTCACCGACAACTGTCAGGAGTACCGAATCGCAACCATGTCTGCTGCATCCGCCAATTCCCCGATCGGCTTCCTCGATCGCCACGACGACAAGGCGTGGGCCGAGGTTGTCGCCACACTCAGCCCAACCATTCACGAGGTCGATCGCGACGCGACGCGCATCTGGCTGTCATTCTGGCCGTTGGTCATTGCCAGGGCGTTTGCGGCTACGAAAGAGCCCGACCGGCTCGCGCGCAGGCTCGCGTTGCAGGGACGGTATCTGCTGAAGGATCAGGTCGACACGTCGCACGCGTTCATGTACGGACATCGGTACTGGCCGCACGCAAAGCAGGCGGTTCTCGACGCGGCGACGGCCGGCGACACCGGCGTGCCGCTCGCGGAACGGGTGCTCGAGGTCGCAGGCCGTGCTGCCCAGAAGGCTGGCGTGGACCGGTCGCTGGTTGTTGGAATCACGGTCGCGGCATTCGTGACGCTGCAGCACGTCGGAATCGACACGTTCAAGGCGACACCGGGCGAAGTGCATCTCGATGCCCCCGCGCGCCGGCGCTCCGCTGACGACGTGATCGCGGCGCGACGCAAGAAGCGATCGGCGGGGCTGTTCGGGTTTCTGCGCACGGTCGACCGCCGGTGGCGCGTGTCGTACGACGAGACTTCATCGGAATGCACGTTCGACGCGATCAACGGCCAGGACCTGGCATCCGCCGGTGCGACGGACACACGGGATCACGCGTCGCGCGACCCCCGGTGCGTCGAGGGACCAATCCCGGTCGAGTGCCGGACGGCGGCGTGCGGAACGTGCTGGGTCGGAGTGCTTGGCGGCGCCGAGCGGCTGTCGGACGTCGACGACCGCGAGTGGCGCAAGATGAAGGAGTTCGGCTATTTCGATTCGGACGAGACCCGGCCTCCGGTCCGGCTCGCGTGTCGTTCGATGACGCACGGCGACGTCACGATCGTCGTGCCACCGTGGAACGGCGTGTTCGGCAAGCTGATCGAAGGCAAGATCGCGATCGACGAAGAGCCTGCCAAGGTCGAGTAAGCGCAGATCGGATCTGCGCGACGCCACCGAGTGCCCTATCCGCCGAGCGTGTCGGCGATCAGCGCCCGCGCGTCCGCTTGGATTCGCTGCAGGTGTCCCCGGTCGACAAAGCTCTCGGCATAGATCTTGTAGACGTCCTCGGTACCGGACGGGCGGGCGGCAAACCAGCCGTTGTCCGTGACAACCTTGAGACCTCCGAGCGGCGCGCCGTCCCCCGGCGCTGCCGTGAGCATCTCGCGAATCGGTTCACCGGCGAGCTCCGTCGCCGCCACGTCGGAGGGCGAGAGCGCCTTCAGTCGCGCCTTCTGTTCGGGCGTCGCCGGCGCGTCGATCCGTTCGTACACGGGGTCGCCGTACTGTTCGGTCAGCTGGCGGTACAGCTCGCCGGGGTCGCGTCCCGTCACGGCCATCATCTCGGCTGCCAGAAGATCGGCGATGATGCCATCCTTGTCCGTCGTCCACACACTTCCGTCGCGACGGAGGAACGACGCGCCCGCGCTCTCTTCGCCGCCGAATCCGAGCGAACCGTCCAATAATCCCCCGACAAACCACTTGAATCCGACCGGCACCTCGAACAACCGCCGGCCGATGCCGCGCGCGACGCGATCGATCATCGCGCTGCTGACCGCCGTCTTGCCGACGCCTGCGTCGGCGCGCCACTCGGGCCGGTGTGTGAACAGATAGGCGATCGCCGCCGAGAGGAAGTGGTTCGGGTTCAGCAGCCCGGCGCTGCGCGTGACGATCCCGTGCCGATCGGTGTCGGTGTCGTTTCCAAACGCGACGTCGAACCGGTCCTTCAGAGCGATCAGGCTCGCCATCGCATACGGCGACGAGCAATCCATCCGGATCTTCCCGTCCCAGTCGACGGACATGAACCTGAACGTCGGATCAACCGCCGGATTGACGATCTCGACATCGATGTCGAATCGGTCGCAGATCGGTTCCCAGTACCCGACTGCCGCGCCGCCAAGCGGATCGACGCCGAGTTTCAGCTTTGCGCCGCGAATCGCGTCGATGTCGACGACCGAGGCGAGCTCCGATACGTACGCGCCGACGTAGTCGAACCGGTGCGTGGTCGACGCTGCGCGCGCGCGTGCGAACGGAATTCGCTTCACGCCCTCCAGACCTGCCGCAAGGAGGTCATTCGCGGTCCGCTCGATCCAGCTCGTGATGTCGGTGTCCGCAGGGCCGCCATTGGGCGGGTTGTACTTGAAACCGCCGTCTGGGGGAGGGTTGTGCGACGGCGTGATGACGATCCCGTCGGCCAGCCCGGCCGTGCGGCCGCGGTTGTAGCCGAGGATCGCGTGCGAGATCACCGGCGTCGGCGTGTAGCCGTCCGCCGCGTCGATCATCACGTCGACGCCGTTCGCCGCAAGCACCTCGAGCGCGGACGCGAACGCCGGCTCTGACAGCGCGTGCGTGTCCATTCCGAGAAATAGCGGTCCGTCGATTCCGTTCAGGCTGCGGTACGCGCAGATCGCCTGGGTCGTCGCCAGGATATGCGCCTCGTTGAACGAGCACCGCAACGAAGATCCGCGGTGGCCGGACGTCCCGAATGCGACGCGCTGCTCGCGGATCGAGGCATCCGGCCGCTCGGCGTAGTAGGCCGTCACAAGCCTCGGCACATTCACGAGCATGTCGGGTGTTGCCGGTTTTCCGGCCCGCGGATCGGCACTCATGTCCTACCTCCTGTGAAGAACCGTGCGCTGAGGCTGTAGCAGCTGGCGAACGCACAGGGTTCCGGTCGAAGGATATCGGCTGCCGCGCCGGGTATTCAACCGGGCTGGGTGAGCCGTGCCAATCCCGCGGGGCATGTGCCTATCCACGCACGGCGTCGCGCAGCGACGTCACCGAGCGGCGCGCGATTCGGTACAGCTTTGGCAGGACCCACGCTGTGACGATGACCGCCACGACCACGACGGCGAGCATGATCACGGGCGCGAAGGCCGCGAGAAACGTCCCTCCGAATGCGATGACGTCCTCGATTCCACTCAGCATGACGTTCGACACTGGCTCGGGGCTGTGGTTCGCGACAACCCGTACCGCAGCCTTCGTTCCGTGCGAGCTGAGCGCAAGCCCGCCGCCGACAAGGGCCGCGCCGACCTGGACGGCGGGATTGAAGTCGCCGAGCGCCGCGGCTGCCACGATCGCGCCCGCCGGCACGCGAATGAACGTGTGGACCACGTCCCACGCCGAGTCGACGACCGGAACCTTGTCCGCAACAAACTCGATCACGTAGAGCGTGCTCGCGATCCCGATGATCCACCAGTTCGTCAGCACGCCGAGGTCGCCCGGCAGCTTCAGGTCGGCAAACCGTCCGAGCAACCCGAGCGTCGCCACCATCGCATACAGGTTGATCCCGCTCAGCCAGGCCGATCCGAACGCGAGTCCCAACGTGGACAGAATCCCCATCGCGGCCCTCCAAGGCTGTGAGTATAGCGTGGAACGCGGCTCCAATTCGTTCGGTCGTTGACCGGTCGGACGGCATTGCTTAAAGTCTGCCAAGCTGATGGTCTCCCCCAAACATACCAGGCGCGGCATGTTGGTTGTCCTTCTCGTTTGCCTCGCCGCAACGACGGGTTGCGTCCGACCGAGCAAGCACCCGAATCTCCCGCGGATCTTCGAGCCCGCACGCCAGTTCGTCGGAAAAGCACCGATCATCGTGATACCCGGAGCGCTCGGGTCGCAGCTCGTCAATCCAAAGTCGGGCCAGGTGGTCTGGCCGTCGCGAACGCTCTACTCGGACGACGATATCGAGCTTCCGATCTCGACCGACCTGCCATCGAATCAGGACGGGTTGATGGCCACGCGCATCGTCGACACGACCAAGCTGTCGTTGCTCTTGCCGGAAATCCGCGTCTACAGCGACCTGCTCGAGACCCTCGAACGCACCGCCGGGTACAGGCGCGGGTCGATCGACCTGCCTCCGTCCGACGGCGCCGCCGACACGTATTACGTCTTCTACTATGACTGGCGGCGCGACAACGTCGAGAACGCGCGCGTGCTGGCGCGCAAGATCGACGCCCTCAAGGCGTCGCTCGGGCGGCCGGATCTGCGGTTCAACATCATCGCGCACAGCATGGGAGGTCTGATCGCCCGCTACTATGCGCTGTACGGCGACCAGGACATGTCGTCGACGGCGCCGATGGTCCCTGATTGGCGAGGCGGACGGAACATCAGCCGTCTGCTGCTGGTTGGCACTCCGAACCGTGGCTCGATGGATGCGCTTCGTAGCCTGGTCGAGGGCTACAACTGGTACGGGGGCGACTTCCGGCGCAACACGTTCTTCAACAAGCTGGACGCGAGCCTGCTGTTCAGTTTGCCGTCCGTTTACCAATTGCTGCCGTTCTCGCGTTCCGAGCACTACGTGACGTCGGACCTCACGCTCTCAGATCTGAATCTCTACGACCCGGTCGTCTGGAAAAACAACGGCTGGTCGGTCTACGCGCCCAAACACAGAAAGTCCACGACGGGACGTCTCGGAGCGGCCGGCGAAGCCCGACTCCGCGACGAGGAGGCGTTTCTTGCAGCGGCGCTCAACCGGGCGCACGCGTTCCACGAGGCGATCGAGCGCGTGCCCGACGCGCCGCGCCCGTTCGCGATGTTCCTGTTCGGCGGGGACTGCGAGCCGACGCTCCAGGCCCCGCTCGTGGTGCAGCGCGGCAACGAGCCGCGTACCTACTTCCGCGCGTCAAGCATGACCGTCGGCCGCCGCCGCATCGACCGCAAGCAACTCTACGATCTGATGTATGCGCCGGGCGACGGACGCGTGACGCGCTCGTCGCTGCTCGCGGAGCGGCTCGACCAGCCCGGCAGGCGGCTGTTTCCGTCCGCGCTCGACATCGACTACGCGGTATTCGCCTGCGAGACGCACGGCGACCTGCCCAACAACTTCGAGTTGCAGAACAACATTCTGAGCATCCTGGTGACCGATACCACCACAACGGGCGCACTGGCGCCCTGAGGGATTGCGCGACGGTCCTACGCGTTCTGCTGGCGGCCCGCCTCGCGCAATGGCGCGTGCGAAGGCGATTCGTCAAGCAGCCCCGTCGTCGCCTCGGTCACGCTCGTATACCTCATCGGCTCGGGCAGCGTGAGCGGCTGCGCGGGCTCAACGAGCTCCTCGCGCGCCGTTCGAGACCGCCCGACGGCGAAGCCCGCCATGATGCGTCCGATGCCGGCGAACATCGGGATGAGACCAAACAACCATGCCAGTCGAATCATCTGCTCGATATCGAATGGAGCCCTCGCGATAGCCTCGGGCGGGATCCTGAACGTGACGTTCGTTCCGACAAAGTAGAGCACGATCGCGAGCGCAATTCCCGAAAAGAACGACGTGAACCCGCTCTCGAGCAGTCGCGCACGCCGCTCCTCCGGCGACTTGCGAGATGCCCGCGCGGCTTTCAAGTCGCACTTCCAGTCCCGAGCGCTGCGGACCCCCTTCTCGATATCGCCCTGGAGCTGCTCGAGCCCGCGGCTCACCTGCTCGGACATCGCGTCGAGCTTGACGTCGCCGACCATCGCCTTCAGTTTTGGCAGCAACCCGCCGTCGCCGCGTGAGATCGTGTCGCCCAATGCCAGCGCCTTGCCGACGAGTGCGAGATTCGAGCCGCACTTCCGGCAATAGTTCGGTCGATCGCTGGCGTCAGTGCCGCACTTTGGACAGATCATCGCTCCTCCGGTGGTCGATGCAGCTCGAGATTCGATGAGTGAAGGATACTACGACTTCGACGGCAGGTCAGTTCGCTCGCGTCGAGGTCCGACCGCGCCGCGCGTGCGCCACCACGCCAGAAGCACCACTGCCGCAAAGCAGCCCGCCACGTCGATGACAGCGTCGGACACGGTACCGGTCCGGCTCGCAACAAAGCTCTGATGCAATTCGTCGACGAGCGCATACGCGGCGCCGATACATACGGCGCCGGCAGCCCACGACGCCCGGAACCGCTCCGGCCTGCCACAGCGGATCGCGCGAAACGCGAGCAGACCGAGCACGGCGTACTCGAGGACGTGGCCGAGCTTGCGGATGGCGACGTGCACGCCGTACACGGTTGGCTGCGATGCCCACGGCAGGATCCATCGAATGAACGGCTCGATGAACCCCGACGTGTGGCGAGCCGATAGCGCATCACCCGAGAATACGAAGATCATGGCGAGCCAGCCGACGAGCGGCCCCCAGTACGACACGAGGTCCGTCGCGCCGAGCGGCCTGCGAACGCCGACGTCGGAACCGGCCACTAGCCTTCGAGCGCTTGAGCGCCGCTGACGACTTCGATGATCTCGTTCGTGATGGCGGCCTGACGGACGCGGTTCGCGACCAGCGTGAGCCGGTCGATCAGATCCGCGGCATTGTTCGACGCCGAGTCCATCGCCGTCATTCGTGCGCCCTGCTCGGACGCCGTCGACTCGATCATCGAGTAGTAGATCTGCGTCTCGATGAAGCGCGGCAGAAGCCGGCCGAAGATCTCCGCCGGCGGCTGTTCGTAAATGTAGTCGGTCGGCGTCAGCCCTTCCGGCGCCTCGCCGGTAATGTCGCTGATCGGGAGCAGCTGCTTGGTCGTGACGTGCTGGCTGATCGCTGACTTGAACTCCGTATAGAGCACGTAGACGCAATCGATCGATCCATCCTCGTCGGTGAACCTCGCGATGACGTCACGCGCAATCTCGACGGCGTCCTCGTACTTGACGACACCTCCCGTGACGTCCACGTAGTCCGACACGATATTGGCTCCGCGACGACGGAAGAAGTCGCGCCCGCGCCTGCCGATGGTGACCATCTGAACCTTCTTGTCCGCGTGATCCGCAATGAACTGCTGGGCGGCCTTGAGCAGGTTCGTGTTGAACGCGCCGCACAGGCCCTTGTCAGAGGTCACAAGGACGAGCAGGATGCTGTCGCCTTCCCTCGGATCGAGCAGCGGATGGCTGATCTCGCCCGCCTGCCCCGCAAGGTCCTGAAGGACCGTGGTCATCGTGCGCGCATACGGACCGGCTGCAAGCACGCGCTCTTTCGCGCGCCGCAGCCGCGCCGTCGAGACCATCTTCATGGCCTTAGTGATCTGCTGCGTATTCTTGACCGACTTGATGCGGCGGCGAATGTCCTTGAGATTCGGCATAGTTGATTCTTATCGGCGTGCCTGCGAATCCTTACGCCTTGGCGGTCTTCGCGGCCGAAGCCTTGAACCGTGCGGCGAATTCCTCAACCGCCGCCTTCAACTGGCCCTTCAGATCGTCGTCGAGCTGCTTCTTGGTCCGGATACCCTCGAGCAGGCTTCCCTTCGTGTTCTGGAGGAAGCCGCAGAGCTCGGTCTCGAAGTCCCGCAACTGATCGATTTCAATGTCGTCGATGTAGCCGTTCGTCGCCGACCAGATCGTCGCGATCTGAAGTGCGACGTCCATCGGCTGGTACTGCGGCTGCTTGAGGATCTCGGTCAGCCGCTTGCCGCGCGCGAGTTGCGCCTGCGTCGCCTTGTCGAGATCCGAACCGAACTGGGAAAACGCCGCAAGTTCGCGGTACTGCGCGAGATCGAGTCGCAGCGTGCCGGCGACCTGCTTCATCGCCTTGATCTGTGCCGCACCGCCGACGCGCGAGACCGAGTTGCCGACGTTGATCGCCGGACGGATGCCCGAGTTGAACAGATCGGCTTCGAGGAAGATCTGGCCGTCGGTAATCGAGATCACGTTCGTCGGAATGTAGGCCGAGATGTCGCCCGCCTGCGTTTCGATGATCGGGAGCGAGGTCAGCGAACCGCCGCCCTTCTCGTCCGAGAGCTTGGACGCGCGTTCGAGAAGGCGCGAGTGAAGGTAGAAGACGTCACCGGGGTACGCCTCGCGGCCGGGCGGGCGGCGGAGCAGCAGCGAGATGGCACGATACGCCCACGCGTGCTTGGACAGGTCGTCATAGATGGTGAGCACGTGCTTGCCGCGATCGCGGAAGTACTCGCCCATCGCGCAGCCGGAGTACGGCGCGATGTACTGCATCGCCGCGGGATCCGACGCGGACGCGTTGACGACGATCGTGTACTCCATGGCGCCGTGCTCGCGGAGCGTCTGCACGACCTGCGCAACCGTCGATTCCTTCTGGCCGATCGCGACGTAGATGCAGATCAGGTCCTTGCCCTTGGAGTTGATGATCGTGTCGATCGCGACAGCGGTCTTTCCGGTCTTGCGATCGCCAATGATGAGCTCGCGCTGGCCGCGGCCGATCGGTACCATCGCGTCGATGGCCTTCAGACCGGTCTGAACGGGTTCGCTCACAGGCTGGCGATCGATGACGCCCGGTGCGATGCGCTCGATCTCGCCGTACGTGTCGGTCGTGATCGGCTCGCCGCCGTCGATCGGACGCCCCAGGGGATCGACGACACGCCCGATCATCATCTCGCCAACGGGCACAGACATGATGCGGCCCGTTCGCTTGACCTGATCACCTTCCTGAATGGTCAGAAAGTCACCGAACAGAATCGCGCCGACTTTGTCCTCTTCGAGGTTCATGGCGATTGCCGCGACGTCATTCGGGAGCGAGAGCAGCTCGCCGGCCATCACGCTGTCCAGCCCGTAGATCTCGGCGATACCGTCGCCGACCGACATGATGGTTCCGACCTCCGAGACTTCGACACCCGTCTCGAAGTTCTCAATCTGCTGACGAATGATCTTGCTGATCTCGTCGGCTCTGATGCCTTCCATAAGCACTCCTCTGGGGCGCCACTCGAGAGTGGCTTCGTGGAATCAAACTCTTCAGGCGCGCGCGGCGCCGCCGCTCATCTGGCGTTTGACGGCGTCGAGCTTTGCGCGAATCGATCCGTCATAGATCTTGCTGCCGATCCTCGTCACCACACCACCGATCAGCGCGTCGTCGGTCGCGAACTCGAGCTTCACCCTCTTGCCCGTCATCGCCGACAGGCGGGCGCTGAGCACGCCCTGTTCGTCGGCCGACAGCGGCTTTGCCGTCGTCACGCCGGCGGAGATGATTCCCGAGCGCTCGTCAACCTCTTCCGCGAATGCCGTGTCGATGAGGCGGATGTAGTGAATCCGGTTGTTCTGCGCCAGCAGTCGAAGCAGGTTCGCGACAAGGACGTGCGCACCGGTCGCCGCCACAAGCGCCTCGACAACCTTCATCTTGTCGACTGTCCCAATAGCAGGGCTCGCGAGCGTGTACTCGAGCTCCTTGCTCGACGCCACCATGCCCGCGAAGACGTGCAGCTCGGCGCCCACCTCGGCAAGGACGTTCTGATCGCTTGCCGCGTCGGCCAGCGCCTCCGCGTATCGCCGCGCTACTTGCAGCTGGCTCACCGTTTCACCCCCTCGAGCTGCGCCGCATAGTCGTCGACCATCTTCCGTCCGTCGGCGTCGGTGATCTCGCTTCGAATCAGCGACTCTGCGAGCTCGACAGACTTCTCGGCGGCGAAGCGCTGCAACTCGGCTTTGGCGTTCTTCAATGCGCCATCGATCTCGCGCCCAGCGGTCTCGGCGATCTTTGCGGCTTCCTCTTCGGCGCGCGCGGCGACGCGCTTGGCCTCGCTTGCAGCTTCGGCCTCGGCCTCCGCTCGAATCCTGGCCTGCTCCGCGCCAAGCTGTTCGAGGCGCGACTCAACCTCGCGCAGCTTGGCCTCGGCGGCCTGCTTCTCGAGTTTCGCCTTGTCGATTCCTGCCGTGATCGATGCGGCCCTCGCGGCGAAAAATGATGCAAGTGGTTTTCTGAGAACGAAATACAGGAATATCAGGAAGATGGCGAGATTGACGGATCTTGGCACCCATTCCGGCGTTCCGCCGATCGTTTCGGGCTCGGGCGTCTGCAGCGCGAGGGCGATGAGCATTGACATGATCATGATTGCCCGCCCTTTACCTCGCGTCCGAGGAGCGTCGAGGAGATGCGCGCCGCAATGTGCGTCGCTTCCGACAGAAGCGATTCGCGGGCCGAGTCCGCATCCGCCCTGAGCTGCGACTTGGCCTCGCCGATCCGGCTCTCCGCTGCGTTTCGCGCGGCATCAATCGTCGCCTGTCGCTCGGCCGCGGCGGCCGCGCGCTGCGCCTCGATGTACTTGTAACCGTCGGCCCGTGCGCTGCGAATCGCGTCCTCGTACTCGCTCAGCTTGTGCTCGATCGTGTTGAGGATGTTCTCGGCGTCCCGGCTCGAGCCACGTGTAAGCCGGTCGCGCTCCGCGAGCACTTTTGAAACCGGGACGAACAGCAGCTTGTTGAGGACCGGCACGAATGCCAGGAACATCAACAGCACGACAAGCAGCGAGCCGTCAGGTGTCAGAAGGCTTGCGCCGCCCGCATCCGAAGCGAGTGTGAGCATTGAGGTCAGGTGAATCAAAACTCCTTCTCCAAGGACGCAATACAGGGCATTGACTTAAGCGGCGAAACTTAGCACAACGTTTCACAAGCTGTCAATCTGCATGGATTCCGGCGTCAAAACGCGCGCCAACGTGTTGATTTCGGACACTCACGGCCCGGCCCACGGCCGTCGAGGAAAGCGTACGAGGCGAACCCCGTCGTCGTGGCACACTGTGTCACGTGCCGAACTCCCGCGCGAACTGGTCGTGCCTGAGGCGCGCCGCTTCGAGCAACGTCGCGGCTTCCTTTGTCGCACGGACCTTTGCCAGCAACGGATCGGTGGTGAAATACGGATAGTTGAAATACCCGCTCGTGATGGCGCTGCGCAGCCGCACGGCAGCCCCGGCCTCGTCGCCCGCAAAGGCGTGCACCTGCGCAAGCCAGCAGTGCACCTCGCCGTTGGGGGTCTCAATGTCCTTCAGCCAGCCGAGCAGCGGCGACATCGTTCGCCCCTCGAGTTGTCCGAGCAGCACCTGTCCCATGAGCGTGTAGATGCTGTTCGGGTCCATCTTGGCGAGCTCGCCGACAACGTCGCGCGCGCCGGCGGGATTGCCGATGAGCGTCCACGCAAGCGCAGACATGAACAGCGACCGCGCACGTGGCGCGACCTCGTTCTGCTCGTCGAGCACGCGCAGCGCATCCGTGTACAGGTGCTTCTGGAGGTATATCGTCCCGACCTCGTGCGCCACGCCGCCGCCACCCGTCTGCTCGGCAAGTCGAAACTCGCGCAATGCGCGATCGAGCAGCCCGCCGAACCTGCACGCGTACGCGAGCGAGAATCGCGCCGCAAAATTCGACGGCTGTTCGGCAACGAGGGCCGCCGCTCTGCGCGCCGTCTCCTCCGCGTTTCCGGTCTCGACGAGGATCCTGCCGAGCTCAACCGCCGTGCCGAGCTCGGACCGGTCGAGGGCCACGGCGCGCTCGGCGGCGCTGCGCGCCTTTTCGGCGCTCTCAGATGCGCGCCCAAGCTCGTTGCGCGACGAGTAGTACCGAGCGGCCAGCGCGGTCCAGGCGGGAGCCAGATCCGGGCTCATTCCAACAGCGCGCTCGAGCATCTCGATCGCCCGTTTCCGTTCTTCGAGGCCATCGCCGAGCTCGCTCGCGTGCCGCAGGAGATCCAGCGCGACCGGATCCGCGGTGGGCGCCGGCCTCGCAGTCGAGACCGGTGTCGGGACAGGTGTGGACGTCGACATGGACGGCGTGATCGGCGTGTTCTGCGCCGAAACCGGCCCCTGCACAAGGAACTCGGTCGGCACGCCGGGACCACCGCACAGTTTGCCCCGGATACCTGCGACGATCTGCGACACGATCGCGTCCTGCAGCTCGAAGATATCGCCGAACGACGCGTTGATCCGGTGCCGCCAGACGATTTCGTTACCCGCGACGTCGATCAGCTGCGCGTTGAGCTGAAACGCGTCGCCCTGCTTCATGTAGTTGCCGGTCACGAGCAGTTCGACGTCGAGATGCCGGCTGACCGCGCGCTGGTCGATCGTGGTGCCGACATACTGTTCGACGGCGGCCGACGGCCGCACGACGAGCGACTGTTCAATGGACAACTCGCTGATGATGCTGTCGGTGAGCGACAGCGTCAGAAAGTCGATCGACTTGTCTCCGCGGAGGTTCCGGAACGGAAGCACCGCAAGGCGGTGTCGATCCGACACATCGAAATCCGGAAAGATTTCGTCCATCAACTCGCCGATCTCTTCAGCCTTTGGAACCGTTGCACGCTCGCTCGTGCGTCCGCCGTCGGAAACGTCGGGAAACGAGACCTGCGTGTCGAGCGGAACCCACACCCCTGCAAGAGCGGAACCGAACTCGGCGGCCGTCTGGTACCTGTCCTCCTGCCCTTTTGAAAGCGACTTCAAAAGGATCTCCTCAAGATCGCCTGGGATGTTGTCGGCGAACGTGCTTGGCGCGCGAGGCGCCTCCGAAGCGTGCTTGATGATCAGCGCGGACGGCGTGCTCCCGAGGAACGGCGGGCGGCCGGCGACCATTTCGTAGAAGACGCAGCCGAGCGAGTAGATGTCGGACCGGGCGTCGAGCGGATCGCCCTGGCACTGCTCGGGAGACATGTAGATCGGCGTACCGAGCATCATGCCGCTCATCGTCAGCTCGGCGCTCTGCGTCTTGAGCTCGGACGTGTTCTGGCGCAGCTTGGCGACGCCAAAGTCGAGGATCTTGACGGTGATCGCGCCCTCGCGCCCTCGCTCGAGAAAGATATTGTCCGGCTTCAGATCGCGGTGGATCACGCCCTCGACGTGCGCTGCGTGTACGGCCGAACAGATCTGGCGCATCAGCTCGACGGCGGGACCGATCGGGATCCGGCCGCGGTTCTGAATCTCGACGCGCAGCGATCGTCCCTCGAGAAACTCCATCACGAGGTATGCGCCGCCGTCGGTCATGATCCCGAAGTCGTACACGGTGACGATGTGCGGGTGCTTGAGGCGCGCAACCGCGAGGGCTTCGCGCTTGAAGCGCTCGGTGACGATGGCGTCCTTCAGAAAATCGCCGCGCACGACCTTGAGCGCGACCGTGCGCTCGAGATTCACCTGCGTGGCGCGATACACGGCGCCCATGCCCCCGCTGCCGTGCAATGAATCGATGCGGTACTTGCCGTCGATCACCCGCCCGACGAGCAGATCGGGAGGAGGCAGCGCCGTCCCGTCATGGGGACAGTACTGGACGATGTCGTCGTATTGTCTTGAGCACAACAGACAGGACCGCATGAGAAACGCCCGATTTTGAGGAATGGCAAGCCGAGGCGGCCTCGGAGACAGGAAAGAAGCCTAACCCAAGCAGCGGCCGCGAGTCTATGTTTGACCGCGCGTTTTTCGGGCCGCTCCCCCGGAATTCTCCGGACATTTTTGCGGTCGCCGCCGGCGCACGCGGCAGCGCAGTCGTGCATCGTACGCGTATCGCAATGATCCGGCGGTCCTCGACCGCCACAGGTTGATCGACGGACATGTCGTCAAAAGCAACATCCGTTAGAGGCAGGACTCCGCTCGAGCCGCGAATGGAACATCTCGGGAGTGCAATCGGTCTGCTGGCGTCTGTGATCGAACGCTCGCGCGACTTCCCTGGACGCGTGGCGGATGTGCGCCGTCTGGCGAACAGGCTGATCGCTCACCGCGCCGAGCTCCAGCGCAAGCTCGAGTCAGCGCATCGAGACGCCAGGTCGGCGCTCGGGGGCGGTCGCGAGTTCTGCGGACGGCGCTCGACGCGCATTGCGCATTCGCTCGCCGAGGAGATTCAGCACGCCGAGGCGTTGCTGTCCGAACTGACGTTTGTGAGACGGCGGCTCGGACGCGAGCGTCGCGGCATGCTGCATCGGATCAATGTCTGCGAACGCCTGGCCCAGGACCTCCCCGACGGCGACGAGCGAACGCGCCTGCTCGACGTTATCAGGAGCGCGCGCGCGTCGCTTCAGACCTTGACGCGCGGCGAAGCAAAGCACGACGGACACGCCAGGTAGTGCTTCTTGCGCGCGTCGTCGATCGACATCACGACGCCGCCCTTTCCGAGCTTGCACGACGATCGATGGAACCTGCCGTCTGATGTGACGAGCACGTCGTTCTTGCCGACGGCGGGCTGAGGCACCTCGACGGGCGGCAGCTGGTTCTTCTTCTGGGCGTTCGCCTTGTCGAGATCCGAAGGCGAGAGCGGCTTGAGCGCCGCGATGTCCCACACACCCCGGTTGTTCCAGCGCGCGTCGCGCTCGGCGCGCATCAACTCGTCCCGGCGGCCGTACGAGCGGTCGAGATCCGTGATCGCCATGCCGCGAGCGATCATCTCGGTGTTCACGATGACCCCGTCCTCGAGCATGAGGTAGACGAGCGGCGCGCCGTTCTCGTCCTTGAACTCCGTATCGGCGGTCTCGGGATCGCCGGTCGCAAAGACCTCCTTCCCCTTGATCTTCATCGTCAGGTAAGCCTTTGCCGCAGCCGGGTCCGCGTCCTTGCCGCCAGGTCCGTGCAGCGTGTCGACCCCAAGGAGTCTTACCTTGCCGACGCCCTCGAGCGTGACGACTTCCGACGAAACAACGTCGGTCACCACGTGCGACCCGATCTCTGGCGCGACCGGCGTCGCGGGACTGGCCGACGCGGGAGCGACCACCGCAGGCTGGTCGAACGCCCGGCTCGCGGGCTCGACACGCCCAAACGTATGGACGAGCACCACACCAATCCCCACGCCAACCGCGCACGCCGCCACCAGCGACGCCAGATGTTTGTCCTCGAACGACATCCAGACCTCCGTGGACAAAATCTTACACCATTGAAGCAGGCGCGACCCACGGATCGGGCGGTACGTGCGCCCACGTGAAGAGGTCAACGAGCTCGCTCGCACGAACGGGCGAGGTCGTCTCCGTGAGGCCGAGTGAATGCGCGAGGATGCCGACCAGCGACTCGGCGCGCATTCCCGACTCTCGCAGCGCGCGCACCATCGCAGGCCGGTCGCGCTTCGCCAGACGCTCGCCCGACGGCGTCGTCACGATCGGGACGTGCGCATACCGAGGTTGCGAGTAGCCGAGCGCCCGCTGCAGCGCAATCTGTCGCGGTGTCGAGAGCAGCAGATCGCCGCCGCGCACCACGTCGGTGATCCCCATCGCGGCATCGTCGACAACGACCGCAAGCTGGTAGGTGAACAGACCATCCGCCCGCTGTACGACAAAGTCTCCGACGACCTCGCCGATATCCTGGCGCTGGGGCCCGTGGAGCGCGTCGACGAAGTCGATCATTCCGTCAGCAGGCAACCGGAATCGCCAGGAGCACTGATGAACGACTGATGCGTAGGGCACGCCGCGACGGATCCCCCTGGCACGGCACGTCCCGGGATATGCCGGCCCGTCGGTGCCCGGCCCGTGCGGCGCGGACAGCAGTCCCCGCAGTTCGCGTCGGGTGCACGTACAGCCATAGACGCGCCCCTGGCGCTCCAGCGCGACGACGGCCTCTTCGTACACATCGCGCCGCTCGCTCTGCCGGTATGGCCCGAAGGGCCCGCCGACGTCGGGACCCTCGTCCCAGTCGAGCCCGAGCCAGCGCAGGTCGTCCATGATGCGCGCCTCCGCGCCGGGAACGACGCGTGGCGGATCGAGGTCTTCGATGCGCATGACGAGCCGTCCGCGCTGCGCCCGGACCGCGAGCCACGCGGCGAGCGCGGTGCGGGCGTTGCCGATGTGCATCTCGCCGGTCGGGCTTGGAGCAAAACGTCCCCGGACCGGGTGTGCGGATGCCTGCACGGTGCCGCCTACCGCTTCATTGCAAGCGTCAATCCGTCGCCGACGGGCAGCATGCTCACGTCCACGCGCTCGTCCGTGTGGAGCTTCGCGTTGAACGCGCGGATCGCGACCGTGTCGTGGTCGTCGACGGCCGGGTCGGCAACGCGGCCGCTCCAGAGCGTGTTGTCGACTGCGATCAGACCGCCCGAACGCAGCAATACGAGCGCTCGCTCGTAGTACCCGTCGTAGTTGACCTTGTCGGCGTCGATGAACGCAAAGTCGAACGACCCTGCCTCTCCTGCAGCGATCAGTCCGTCGAGCGTTTCGAGCGCCGGTGCGAGACGCAGCCAGATCCTGTCCGCGACGCCCGCCTCGGCCCAGTACTTCCGGCCGATCGACGTCCATTCTTCGCTCACATCGCACGCCACGACCAGCCCGTCGGGCGGGAGCGCGAGCGCGACGCTGAGCGAGCTGTACCCGGTGAACACTCCCACCTCGAGGGTCTTGCGCGCGCCGATCAGCCGCACGAGCAGCTGCATGAACTGACCCTGCTCGGGCGAGATCTGCATGACGAACATGTGTCCCGTTGCGTCCGCGGTCTCGCGCCGCAACCGCGCGAGGACCTCGGGCTCGCGCGACGACACTCCCAGCAGATACTCATAGACCTCATCCGTTACCTGAATCGTCCTGTTTGACACGTTGCACCTCGATCCCGGGATGTCCCGCAACCCGGCAGACTTCGCCACCTCACGCGGCGATCATAGCGATGGTACACGAGCCAACCAGACGATCACGTGTAGACCTTTGCGCCGGGCTCGGTGCGCAGCGGATAGTGCGCCATGACGCGGTAGTCCTTGACGCCGACGACGACACGGTCGCCCGGCGACAGCTGCATCTCACTCGCGTCCCACTTGGATCGCGTGACGATGATCGGGAACGTGTCCGAGAACGACTCGTCGACGAGTTGCAGGTTCGCGCGGCCGTCGCCGCTGTCGAACGGCCGCGGTTTCAGCGAGAGCTGAATCGTCAGCCGCTCCGTCGGACCGATGTACGAGACGTCGTCGACCATCGCGCATCCGAGGTAGAACGGAACGTCCAGAAACTGCGCCTGGAAATTCAGGACCACGTCTTCGGGACGGATCAGCACCTTCACGGGCTGGCCCTCGACGAGCTCCGGAGCCGAAGGCGGCGGATCCATCCGCATCGCACCGATCGCGAACTTGCCGGCGCGGTACTTTCCCAGCAGCACATTCGCGGCGCCAAGAAACGTCGCGACGAACTCGTTGAGAGGCTGGTTGTAGACCTCGAATGGCGACCCGGACTGTTCGATCCGCCCGTTGTTGAGGACGACGATCCGGTCCGCGAGCTCCAGCGCCTCCTCCTGGTCGTGCGTGATGAACAGCGCCGGCATGTTCACGTAGCGCAGCATGTGGCGCACCTCGCGGCGGAGCTCGACCCGCGTGACCGCGTCAAGCGCGCTGAACGGTTCGTCAAACAGCATCGCATCGGGCTTGATCGCGATCGCCCGCGCCACCGCGACACGCTGACGCTGCCCGCCCGACAGCTGCGCGGGAACCTTCCTGCGATGGTCCTGAAGCCGGGTCAGCTCGAGCATCACCTCGACCTTCTGCCGAATCACGTCCCGCGGCGTCTTCCGCAGCTCGAGCCCGAACGCAATGTTCTCCTCGACGGTCA
>JBGAKX010000189.1:0-7000 GCA_044224215.1 Blastocatellia bacterium | reverse complement strand
CGCCACCGGCGCCTCCGCGCGCGAGCTCGGGAGAGCTCGTCTCGTACACCGCAAACGCGCCGCAGTCCGCCACAGGAGAAACGCCCGCGGCGTCAAAGCGATCGCGCGCCTCGGAGTGGCGGTCGACGAGCACCTTGTGAAGTTGCGCTCGCTCGGATGTGCGCGCGTTCTGCGCAACGACGCGCCGAGTCGCGTCGACGGGCGACGCGCTTAACACGGCAATTGCGATCGCCGCGGCGCACGGAAGAAGTGCGCCCAACGCGAGCGCGATTGGCGAGCGACGTTCGGACATGTGGCGTTGACCCCGCGCCGGGAGGTCGCTCAGAAAGTATACTCCGGCGATCGCACGCCTCGGTCGGTCACAACCAGGATGTTGTGCCCCTTCTTCTTGATGCCGAGGCTCTTCTTGCCGCCGTGCACTTCAAGCTTGCGGTCGGCGAATGAAAACGCGATGGGCGCCGTCACCGCCTTGCCGTTGATCTCGATCGTCGACTCCGTCGTGAATGCGTCGCCGTACACGCGCAGCACCAGTTTGTGGAAGTTGGCGCCCGTCACGTTCGGCGCAGGCGCCTTCGCGCCGGGAATGCCGTCAAGCGCTCGCGCAAAATTGACGCGTCCCTTGCCGTCCCAGCTGGCTCCCGAGTTCTGGGTGTCGCCGCCATCGCGCGGCAGGTCCGTCGTCGTCCACAGAATCAACGACTGGATGTCGTCCGGGTTGAGCGTCCTGCGGCCGTGGAGCGCCTTGTCTCGGGAAATGACAAGTCCAGCAAGCGCAGATACATACGGCGCAGCAAAGGACGTGCCCTCAAAGAATCCATAGAACGTGTCTCCGACGTTCATCGTCGGGTCCTCGTTATGCAACGCGACGGTAACGACGGACGACCCAAGCGTTACGGCTGGGGCAACGACGTCGACCGCGGCGGGTCCGAACTGCGACTTTGGCCAACGGCCGTTGATCGCCCCGAGACCGGCCTGCATTTCGATCGCGTTGCGGCTGAACCCGCTCCCCGTGCCCCCGACAGAAACGACAAGGTTGTAGGACGCCGGATAGTATGGCGCGGCCGAGTTCCCGTTTCCGGCAGCGGCAACCATGACCACGTCGTGCGCCACCGCGTACCGAACTGCATCGAACAGGGCCTCGGAGTCGAACGGAGTGGACAGACTCAAGTTCAATACGTCAGCGCCGTTGTCGGCGGCGTACTTGATCGCTTCAGCGAGATCGGCCACAGTGACGCCGCCGTCGTCGCCAAAGATCTTCACTATCATCATCGCGCAGCCGGGGGCGCCTCCAGCCATGCCGGCGCCGTCGTGCGCGGCCCCGATGATCGACGCCGCAATCGTGCCGTGCGGCGCCGAGTCGTCGGCGCGCTCGTTGTTGTCGTTGTCGATTCCGTCGCCGAGGTCAGGCGTGATGTCGCCGCGGTGGTTGTGGAAATCATAGCCGTTCACGTCGTCGACGAACCCGTTGTGATCGTCATCGACGCCGTTTGCGGGGATCTCGCCGCGGTTCACCCAGACATTCGTAAATTCCGGATTGTCGAGATCGAGCCCCGAGTCGAGCACCGCGATGACAACCGACGGATCGCCCTTGGTGACGTCCCAGGCTCCCTCTGCGTTCAGCATCGAGTTGTCCCCGATCCCTGCGTATGCCCATCGCTGTAGATCCGTGGGTACGCTCGAGACACCGGCGTAGAGCGGATCGGACGGCACCTCGGCCGGCATCAGGATCACGTTCGGCTCGGCAAATCGCACGTTCGGCAGCGCGGCGATTTCCGCGGCGACGTCGAGGGAGTCGCGCCCTGCGCCGACCGAATACCGCGAGGTCCCAAGCGCGTTCAACGCCGGAGCCGGCAGTTCCGTGAGCCCGAACCGGGTTGCGACATCGGTCGCGGTCTTTGACGCGGCGTCGCCGGTCCAACCAATCAACAGCTCGCCTGGCGCCGTCAGGATGCCGGCGTCGACGGACGCGGGATGAACTCCTCGGTCGACCAGGTATCTTGGCGAGGAAAAGCAGGGCGAGACGAGCAGGACGACTGACAGGGCGACACAGTATGGCCTCATGCTGAGGGCTTCTCCTTGATGGATGAATGGGCTAACTGCTACACCCGCGTGCAATTCCGAACGGAATGCGGGCATTATAGCTCAAATGGACGAGGTCTTCGATATTCGAATAGAGAAGCTTGTATACGGTGGCGACGGTCTCGGCAGGCTCGATGGACAGGCGGTGTTCGTGCCGATGAGCGCGCCGGGAGATCTCGCCAGGGTGCGCACCGTCGAGCGAAAGAAGGGCTATCTGAGGGCCGAGCTCGTCGAAGTCCTCGAGCCCGGTGCGGTACGCCGGACGCCGCCCTGCCCGCACTATGGCACGTGCGGCGGCTGCCAGCTCCAGCACGTCGACTATGCCGCGCAGCGCTCCGCTAAGGCGGCCATGGTTCGTGAAACGCTCAACCGCCTTGCGCGCATCGAGTTGGCCGACGACCCAGGTGTCGTCGCCGACGACGCACACGAATTCGGCTATCGCATTCGTGCCTCGGCGCACATCGCGCAGACACGGAACGGGACGTTTTTTGGCTTCCACGCGGCAAAGTCGAACCACGTCGTCGACGTGCCATCGTGCATGCTGCTCGTGCCCGAGCTCGACGCCGCGTGGCGCCGGGCCCGCGAATCCGCGGCCTCGCTTCATCGGCTCGACACGCTCGGGCTCGACGCGGGCGACAACGCGGTTTCGGCCGATCCGCCCATCGCCGCGGTGCCGTCATCGGAGCTCGAGATCACGGTCGCCGGACTCACATTCTCCTATCCGGGCGGCGCGTTCTTTCAGGTGAACCGACCGTTGCTGGACCGGCTCGTCACCGACGTCACGTCAGGCGCAACGGGCGATGTGGCGCTGGATCTCTATTCAGGTGTCGGACTGTTTTCGCTGCCCCTCGCACGGTCGTTTCGACACGTCATCGGTGTCGAATCGAATGCACAGGCGGTCGCGTCCGCGCGAGCGAACGCCGTGCGGAACGGATGCGCGAACGTTGAGTTCATTGCGTCGCCCGTCGAGGAGTGGCTCGCGCGATCGGCACAACCAGTTTCCATCGACTTTGCCATCGTTGACCCGCCACGAGCCGGAGTCGGAGCCGACGCTGCGCGACGGCTCGCTGAGCTTGCGCCCACGCACATCGTATACGTGTCGTGCGATCCGAGCACGCTTGCGCGAGACCTGAAGATACTGCTCGGCGCGGGCTACACGCTCGAATCGGTCGTCGTGTTCGACCTCTTTCCGCAGACCTATCACATCGAGACTGTAGCGCGCCTCGTGCGAACGCCGCCGGGCGCCTAGCTCTGGCGCTCGAACGGCAGTCCGACTAGACTGGTCGGCCGAAAACGGCTGAATTTCGTGCTACGAGACTCGAGGAGGAACCAGGTGAGCAACACGTCCGACAAGAAGCTGTGGGCCCTGATCCTGGGCGCGTCATCCGGATTCGGCGGCGCCGCGGCGCTGGAGCTCGCGCGCAACGGGTACTCGATATTTGGCGTCCATCTCGACCGAAAGTCGACGATGCCAAACGTCGAACGGCTCACGGCCGAGATAGAAGCCACGGGCGCAGAGGCCGTGTTCATGAACGTGAACGCCGCGGACGAGGAGAAGCGCAGCGAGGTTCTCGCCGAGATCGAGCGGCGCACGAATGGCGGTTCTACGGGCACCGTCCGCGTCCTGCTCCACTCGCTTGCGTTCGGGACGCTCAAGCTGTTCGTGTCGGACAACGACGCCGATGTCATCACGCCCGCGCAGATGTCGATGACGATGGACGTCATGGCGAGCTCGCTGGTGTACTGGACGCACGGCGTGGTTCGGCGCAACCTGATGGAAGAGGGCGGCCGGATCTTTGCACTGACGTCGGCCGGGAGCCATCGCGTGTGGAAGTTCTACGGCCCGGTGTCCGCCGCCAAGGCTGCGCTCGAGGCCAACATTCGCCAACTGAGCGTCGAGCTGATCACGCGCGGAATTACCGCAAACGCGATCCAGGCCGGCGTGACCGACACGCCGGCGCTGCGAAAGATTCCCGGAAACGACCTGATGATCGAACGGGTGCTCGAGACGCATCCAGCCGGCAGGCTCACGACGCCCGAGGACGTCGCGCGGTGCATCGTCGAACTGTCGCGTCCGGGCACGGCGTGGCTGACGGGCAACACGATCCGCGTGGACGGAAGCGAGGACCTCGTCGGCTAGTGGCGGTCAGGTTCGCGAGATCAGCCACGCGATGAACAGGATGAAGACGATCGCGCCGGCAAGGAGCACGGCGGCGATTCGGTCGATTGCCTGATGTTCACGTCCGTCGGTGTCGGGCGCGAAACCCTCCGGCACGCTCAGCGAGCTGGTCGTGACGCGCATCACGGGCTTCTCGGACGGTCCGTTGTCGGGATCGAGTGTGGGTTCGTCTTTCACAGCCAGTCGTTCTTCCTGAAGAGATAGTAGATCACGAGCGACACGACGACCATCGAGCCGAGCGCGTAGACGTATCCGTACTTCCAGTGCAGCTCCGGCATCAACGCAAAGTTCATCCCGTAGACGCCGGCAATGAGCGTCACCGACATCAGGATCGTCGAGATCGACGTGAGCCGTTTCATGATGACGTTCATCCGGTTTCCCGAAATCGACAGGTACGCGTCCATCGTCGAACCGATCATGTCGCGCAGCGTGTCGATGAGGTCGGCAACGCGGATGATGTGGTCGAACACATCCTGAAAGTACACGTGCGTGTCGCGGGCGAAGATAGCCTGTTCGCGGCGAAGCAGCGTGTTGAACACGTCTCTGAGCGGCACGATCGAGCGACGCAGAAAGACGAGCTGCTTCTTGATCAGAAATATGTTTCGAATCGACTGCGGATCGAATGCTCCGAAGATCTGCTCCTCGAGCTCGTCCATACGCTCGGACATCCCGTCGAGCAGCGGCATATAGTCGTCGACGATCGCGTCAATGAGCAGGTACGCCAGGATTCCGGAGCTTGCGTCCGAGTCCGACGACCACTCGGGCCACAGACGCGCTGCCGTCTCCACGGCTCTGACGGATTGCGGATGCACGGTGACGAGGTAGTTCTTTCCAAGGAAGATGTTCAACTCGCGGAGCTCGAGCGAGTGGTGCCGTGCCGTCGTGCGAGCCTCGTACAGAACGACGAAGTAGTAGCCCTTGTACTCGTCGACCTTTGGTCGTTGATGCGCGTGGCGGCAGTCTTCAATCGCGAGGTGGTGGAAGTGAAACTCCTCCTCAAGCATCGCGTAATCCGCGTCGGTCGGCGCTTCGACGTCCACCCAGACCACGTGGCGTTCGCTGCCGCACAGCGCGTCGATATCGGACGTCTCGTGGCCATCCGTGACCTTGCCAGTGTCCAGGTCCAGCGCGCGCACGTGGATCATGGCTGCAAAGTATAGCAAGGAAACCCTGAAAGCCCTTGCAACCGCCTTGCGCTCTCACGCATTCTCAGGGTCTCGCCCGGCACAGCCACGATTCAAGGGAGACAACGTCATGCTGTCGATGGACCGAGCACGGAAGCTCGAGATTGCAACAGCGTCGGCCCGGAAGTTTGCGCAGTCAGGTGCGCCGCAGCGAGCGGCGAACCTGCTACGGCGTTTTCGTCCCGTCGACATCGTTCAGATCCTCGAAGGGCTCGGCGCCCAGGAGCGACTGACGGTGTGGAAGGCGCTGCGCGCCTCAGACTCGAGAATGGCGGCGACGGTGCTGTCCGAGATGGCGGACAGCTCGGCAGCGGCTGCGCTCACGGCGCTCGGACCTGCGGACGTGGCACAGGTCCTGAGGTCCCTGCCGGTCGACGACGCTGCGCACCTCGCATCGCTGCTTCCGGACGAGCTGCTCGCGGCGCTGCGCGACGACGACGACGCCGAGCGCACGATATCGCCCGAACTGGCTGGGCAGCTCGAGTACAAGGACGAGACCGCCGGGCGCTTGATGACGCCGGACGTGCTGACGTTCCACGAGGACATGACGGTCGGCGAGGCCACGCGAGCGCTGCAGGAACGATCCGACGAGTACGAGATGGTCTTCTACCTGTACGTGATCGACGACCGCAGACACCTCGTCGGCGTCGTCAGCCTGAGGCAGCTGCTGCTGAATCCCCCGTCGATGCCGCTGCGCAAGATCATGAGCGACGACGTGATCAGCGTTCGAACGGACGCGGACCAGGAGGACGTCGCGGCGACGATCGCCAGGTACAACCTGCTTGCGATCCCAGTGGTTGATGCCGAGAACCGGCTCGTCGGAATCATCACGGTGGACGATGCGATCGACATCCTGCGAGAGGAAGCGACGGAAGACATCTATGCACTGGCGGGCGTGTCGAGCGAGGAGAGCGTCACGGGAAGCCCGCTGAGGGCGATTCGGCGGCGACTGCCGTGGCTGTACATCAACCTCGCCACGACGATCGTGCCGACATTTGTCGTCTCTCTGTTCGACGACACGATCAAGTATGCGGCGATCCCGCTCGCGGCGTTGATGCCGATCGTCGCGGGGATGGGTGGGAACGCAGGAACGCAGACGTTCACGGTCGTGATCCGCGGTCTGGCGCTCGGCCAGTTCGCGGGAACGACGCCCGGCCGCGTGCTGTCCAAGGAGTTGCTGGTCGGTCTCGGAACCGGTCTCGGGAACGGGCTGCTGATCGCGACGGCGTATGCGATCTTCTTTCGCAATGCGTATGTCGGCGTGGCGCTGGGCCTCGCGATGATCACGAACATGATTGTCGCCGGTGGAACCGGTACGCTGGTACCGCTGGCGCTCAAGGCGCTCCGCATCGATCCGGCGGTCGCGTCGAGCGTCATCGTGACGACCTTTACGGATGCGTTCGGTTACGGGACGTTTCTGGCCGTCGCCACGCTGTTCCTGTCGCATCTGCAGTAGCCGCAGATGAACGCAGATTTGCGCAGATTCGCGCGTATCTGCGGCAGAAGAAAAAGAGGGCGAGTCCTTTCGGACTCGCCCTTTGAAGTTCGCGCCTGAGGA
>JBGAKX010000188.1:0-7028 GCA_044224215.1 Blastocatellia bacterium | reverse complement strand
AGTATGCCGTCTCAAACGGTTGGACGAGCGAATGGCGGTCCAGCAAGCGCGAGGTGTCGGCGACCCAGTCCGCGTTCTCGAACATCACGTCGCAGTCGATCCAGACCACCTTGGTGCACGGCCGGGGCAGGCGAGCCAATGCGGCATTGATCAAGCGCTCCTTCTGCCACATCGCATCGCGTGCGTGAATGCGCAGGACGCCAGTGGACTCGGGGAGTTCGAAGTCGGAGGAGTTGAAGACACACTCAATTGTTATCAGACGTACGTTACCGGCATCGGCGCGCTGGGCGAACGCGTCGTACATCGCCTTCCTGCTCCGGAAGCCGGCCGGATTGAAGAACGTCGTGACGAGACAGACGTCATCCGCACCGCGGTACGTGTGTGCCGCATCGACGCGTGTCACGCACCCGCCCCCGCACAGATTGAACCCGTTGATCCGATCACGCACCGCGTACCTTAGCCTGTGACGGGGGATTGGTGCCACCATACGTGGCCGAACTGAGTCAGGTCGCGTATGGTTCTGGCAGGCCAAATCCATGAACGACGACCCGACCGACATAGACGACGCGTTGCTGGCGCTCGACCCCGACGACGAACCACGTCAACGCGTGACTCGCTTTCGCCCGCGCCTCGTCACGACGGCAATCGTCGTCGCAATGGCTCTGTTCGTCGCGATCGGCTGGGTGGACGTCTACACGGACTGGCTGTGGTTCCGAAGCGTAGGCTTTGAAACGGTCTTCACGACCGTGCTCGCCACAAAACTCGTCGCGGCGAGTCTCGTCGGCATCGTCGCCACCGTCATCGTCTATACCAACCTCGCGCTTGCACTGCGCCAATCGTCCGACAACCCGTTCCGCAGCCGTGTCGTGAAGATCGATCGTGCGCGCGTCCCAGTCCCCGACGTGGGCGGTCTGGTCGCATACATCGCATTGCCTGTCGCTTCGGTCGTCGGCCTCGTCGCCGCAAGTGTCGCGTGGGAATCGTGGGAGGTCTTCCAGCTCTACCTCCACCAGGTGCCGTTCGGCGTCGTAGAGCCCGCGTTCGGCCGCGACGTCGGCTTCTACGTGTTCACGCTGCCCATGCTCGAGTGGGTCGAGTGGCTGGTCTTTGTCCTGACCGTCACGAGCCTTGTCGGCGTGTGCGGCATCCACATCGCTCGCGGGGGCTTCTACTGGACGAAGGGCAGCAGACTGCCGGCGCTTGATCGAGGGCCCCGACGGCACGTGCTCGCGCTCGTCGCCGCGATGGCCGTGGTGATCGCGGCGAATGCGTGGCTCGAGATTCCGAACCTGCTGCTCACGACGGACGGACCCGTCGCCGGCGCCTGCTACACGGACCTCCACGCGACCGTTCCGCTGTTGTGGACCCGCATCGCGGTAGCGCTCCTCGCTGCCGTTCTTGCGGTCGTCGCCGCATTTCGGACACGCAGCGCGCCGCTCATCGGATGCTGCATCCTCTACGTTCTGGTCGTCGTCGCGGGTGGCGTCTATCCCGCGACGGTCCAGAAGTTCTCGGTCGCGCCAAACGAGCTCGCAAAGGAGACGCCGTACATCGAGCGCAATATCGACGCCACGCGAAAGGCCTTCGGACTCGACGCCGTCGACGAGCGCGAGCTGACCGGCGAGGCGCAACTCACCGCCGCGGACATCGAGGCCAACCGCAACACGGTCAACAGCATTCGGCTGTGGGATCCGAGGCCGCTGCTCGACACGTTCGCCCAGATCCAGGAGATCCGCACCTACTACGAGTTCCAGCACGTCGACAACGACCGCTACCGCATCAACGGCGTCCCCAAACAGGTGATGCTCTCGGCCCGCGAACTCTCCGTGGAGAGTCTGCCGAACCGCAACTGGATCAACGAACGCCTGACGTTTACGCACGGCTACGGATTGACGCTCGGTCCCGTCACCGAGGTGACTCCCGAAGGCCTGCCACTGCTGTTCGTGAAGGACATCCCTCCCGCGACGTCCGATCCTGTCTTTGCGGTCAAACGGCCCGAGATCTACTTTGGCGAACTGGCGAGCGATCACGTGTTCGTCCGGACCACGACCGCCGAGTTCGACTATCCGGCAGGCGACGACAACGTCTTTGCCACGTACGAAGGCGCTGACGGCGTGTCGATCGGCTCGAGCCTGCGACAGATCCTCTTTGGTCTCAGGCTCGGCGACATGAAGCTTCTGCTCTCGGACGCGATGACGGCCGACAGCCGGGTGATGCTGAACCGAAACATCACGGATCGCCTCGCTCTCGTAGCGCCGTTTCTGCGTCTCGACAACGACCCGTACCTGGTCGTGCACGACGGCCGCCTGGTATGGATTCTCGACGGTTACACCGTGACGGACCGGTATCCCTACGCGCAACCCGCCGGCGGGATCAACTACATCCGCAACTCGATCAAGGCCACGATCGACGCGTACGACGGCACGGTGATGCTCTATGTCGCCGATCCGGCCGATCCCATCATCCAGACCTACGAGCGGATCTTTCCGGGCGTGTTCCACGCGCTCGACGAGATGCCCGCCGGTCTGCGCGAGCACGTGCGCTATCCCGAGGACATCTTCCGGCTGCAGACGGCCGTCTATGCGACCTATCACATGAGCGGTGCACAGATGTTCTACAACCGCGAAGACGTGTGGGAGGTCGCCTCGCTCGCGGCATCGGACAAGCAGGGGCAGGAAGAGCCGATGGTGCCGTACTACACGATCATGCGCCTGCCGGGCGGCACCGACGAGGAGTTCATCCAGATGCTCCCGTTCACGCCAAAGAGCAAGGACAACCTTGCGTCGTGGATGGTGGCGCGCGCCGACGGCGAACACTACGGTCACCTCGTGGTCTACAGGTTTCCCAAGCAGCGCCTCGTGTACGGTCCCAAACAGATCGTCGCGCGCTTCAACCAGGATCCCGAGATCTCGCGACAGCTGACGCTGTGGAACCAGCGCGGGTCGCAGGTGATCTTTGGCAACCTGATGGTGATTCCCATCGAGGAATCGCTGCTCTACGTCCAACCGCTCTATCTGCGCGCCGAGAGCGGAAAGATTCCAGAGCTCCGGCGCGTGATCGTCGCAACCGACAACCGCATCGCGATGGACGAGACGCTCGACAAGAGTCTTGCGCTGATCTTTGGCGGCGCCTCCACACAGGAACGTGCGGCGCCGAAACCAGGTCCAACCGCCGCGGCGCCAGCGGCGGGCATGGCGGCCGACCTAGCGGCCGAGGCGCGACAGCACTACGAGAACGCGCTCGAGGCCCAGCGGGCGGGCGACTGGGCGCGGTACGGCGACGAGATACGGAAGCTGGGAGAAGTCATCGACCGGATGGCGCCGAAGCAGTAGCCGCACGAAATCATGCGACATAAGGACACGTCATGGTGACCACGAGACAGGTTCTCGCATTGGCGTTCGTATCGATGGCCGTCTGCGGCCCTGCGACGGCGCGGGACTCGCACGCCGCTCCGACGTACGCAAAGGTTTGCGAGGTTGCCGTCGGCGGTGAAGGGGGCTGGGACTACCTCACGCTCGACGAGCAGACATCGCGTCTGTACGTCTCGCATTCGACCTCGTATGCCGTAATCGACACGAAATCGAACGCAGTCGTCGGCACGATTGCCGACACACCGGGTGCGCACGGCTTCGCGATCGCGCCCGGAGTCGGTCTTGGATTCACGACGAACGGCCGCGAGAACAAGGTCAGCGTCGTGGATCTCAAGACGCTCAAGACCGTGTCAAAGATCGACGTCGCCGAGGGGCCCGACGCAATCCTCTACGCGTCCGCTTCGAAGCACGTCTACGCCTTCTGTGGCGACGGCAACTGCGCGTCGGTGATCGACCCCAAGACCTCAAAGGTCGTCGCGACGGTCGCTCTCGGTGGCGCGCCTGAGTTCGCCGTCGAAGACCCGATGGCGGGCCGCATCTACAACAACCTCGAAGACAAGAACGAGGTCGTCGCGATCGACGAAAAGACGAACACCGTTGTCGCGCGCTGGCCGCTCGCGCCCGGCGAGACGCCCACCGGTCTCGCGATCGATCTCGACCACCATCGCCTGTTTTCGGGATGCCGGAACGGCCACGTCATCGCGCTCGATTCGACGAGCGGGAAGGTCGTCGCGACGTGGCCGATCGGGAAGGGCGTCGACGCATGCCGGTACGACGCCAAGCTGCACCTGGTCTTTGCGTCGTGCTCTGACGGCACGGTCACGATTTCCGACCAACTCACCCCCGACTCGTATCGGGTGGTTCAAACGCTTGCCACCGGGCCGGGCGCCCGGACGATGACGCTCGACACGCGCACACACCAGATCTACCTTGCAACCGCCGAGTTCAAGCCGGCCCCGGAGCCCGCCGCCGGCCAGCCGCGTGCACGGCCGGCCGTCGTTGCGGGAACGTTCAAGATCATCGTGTTCGCGCCGAAGTAACCGCTATCCTCAGGCGATTCCCGGCTACCGGGTCGTGGCACTCAGCTGTGAGATCGCGGAGCAGCCCGACGAATTGCATGCGCGCACGCCGAACACATACGTCGTCCGGCGCGAAAGGCCAGTGACGATGGCGCCCGTCGAATTGGCACTGACGAAGCCGAGCGACACGAACGACGATCCGTTACTTATCAGCACCTCAAAGTCGTCTTCGTTGTTCGACGTGTCGGTCCACGCGATCGTGATCTTCCGCTTCTTGATCCGCTCGGCAAAGAGGTTGGTCGGCGCCGAAGGTCCGCCGGCGGTGGTCATCACCTCGGCCTCGTTCGAATACGCCGTGTACTGCCCGCCCGGCGTGGCAAGCGCCCGGACGCGGTAGAAGTAGTCCTGGCCGGGGCTCACCGTGGTGTCGGTGTACGTCGACACGTTCAATGCCGTCGTGCCGATGATCGCGTAGGTTCCTCCGGCCAACCGGCGCTCGACCTTGAAGACGACGTCAACCGTCGTGTTGTCCGTCCAGTCGAGATCCACGCGCGTGCCGCCGGACGCGGTTGCGACAAGGCTCGTCGGAGTCCCCGGCAACGTCCCGCCGCCGCCGCCGTCGCCCTGCAGGTACTGGCTGATTGCAGGAAACGTCGCCGAAAAGCGGCCGTCGACGACGTTCTGGTTCAGATCGCAGTTGTCGCCCGGGTTGCTGCCGCACTGGCCAAAGAGCTGCCCGACGACGACCGTGTTCCCCATCCACAACGGCGAACCCGAACTGCCGCCCGCAATGCCCCCAAACGTCTTGTCCTGGTAGAGAAAATTCGAGTTCGGCAGCCCGCTGCACGTCCCGTTCGGCGTGATTCCCCGCGTCGTCGAGTAGACCTGCAGGTCTCCGCCCGGATTCGACACGCGCTCGAGCGTCGCGCTGCCGGGCGACGCGGTGGTCCAGCCCATGAACCAACGACCAGCCGGGACTGCGCCGAGCCGGATGAACGTGAAGTCGCTGTTGGCGCTCGTGGCGAGCAGGGTGCCTCCAAAGCTCGCCGGGGGATTTGACGGCCCCGAGCCGTTGCACGTCGACGACCGGTAGTCGAAGAAGATCTCGAGGCTCGAAACCTCCGACTGGGTTTCAAGGCAGTGGTGCGCCGTCAGAAAGTACGGCGTGCCATCACCCGCCTGGTCGTTGAGCAGCCCGCCCGTGCACACGTACGAATCACCGCCGCTCACGAATGCCATGCGGCCGATCGCGCGGCTGGCGTTCTGTATGGCTGTCGAGTTCGACACGCAGCTGATGTCGGTCAGACAGCTGTTGTCGCGCGTGCCGCTCACCTTGCTCGTGTTCGGCGCGGGTGCGACCGGTGCGCCGGTGTCGTCGATGCGGAACATCTCCACCACGGACGAAACGACGAACGAGCAGCGGCCGCCGGCCTCGAGCCGCGCCGCGGGCACATGCACCTCGATCCAGACGCTCTCGCTCTCGATGCTCGGACACCAGAGCTCGTGCTCGGGCGACACGCTGTCGCGCCCGACGGGTCCGCGCGCAACGCCATCGGCGCCGTAGACCCAGATCCGCGTTCCCTTCGGCAGATCGACGTCGGTGAGGTGCAGCCGAACGCGATACGCGGCGCCGACCCGGACAAGACCGGTCCAGACGACCGAGCCGGCGTCCGACTCCGCAAGCGCGCCCCCCGCAAGGGATTCGCGGGCTTTCGCCGCGTCGAGCGTTGCCGAATCGATCGTGACGGTACGCGCGCCGGCAAGCGGTCGTGTGAAGCCCTCTTTCAGGAGTTCCGGGTGCTGACGGTTCCACGTCGCGACGCCCGCGACACGTGCGGACTCGGCCTCGAACGCTGACGGGAGCTCGCCAACCGGCTTCATCGAGAGACGCGGCCCGTTGAGCAGCGGCACGGCGTCGCCGTCGTCCTGAGCGGAGCGCGCGGCGGGCGCGAGCGTCGCGCCGTCGAGAGGCGGTGCGGATACCTCGGGGACGGGCGCGCCGGCAGCGTCCTGCTGCGCTGGAGCCTGCAGCTGCTGAACGGCCGGCTGCTGGGGCCGAAGGCGCGACGCCGCGCTGCCGGACACGGACAGGCCGAGGACGACGACCGCGACGGCGAGCATGGAGGGCACGACGAACACACCGCGCGAACGGTCGAAACGCTGGGTGCCAGACGGCATATTCTGTTCTCCTTCACGACGCCGCATGTCGTGATTCAGGAATGGGGGAGGAGGTCGATGCGGGATCTGTCGAAGGCATGATGATGCCACAGAATCCGCCGATCGGTCTCGCTGGAGAGGAATCCGTAGCCGACACGAGGGCTTGTCCCTCGGCCGGTTGTTATCAGACTGATACGCGTGTGGGGCACTTCCCGGATTGGTACATGCCGCTTCGCCGGCAACCGGGAAGCGGTTTCATGCTGATGCCTGGGGCGCGCAATGCGTTGTCGGACACTCCATCACGCGAAACGTGCCGATACACCGCATTGCCGCGCAACGAATTGTCATCGTGGGTCACCAACCGCGTGAACCGGCATCGCCGGGACCCGAAACTCGAGGAGAGGTGCGAATGCATTCGATCAGGTACGTTGCGGCTGTCGCATTGCTTGCGGCGTTCATTGTTCCCGTATCCGCGCACGCG
>JBGAKX010000187.1:0-7029 GCA_044224215.1 Blastocatellia bacterium | reverse complement strand
ATTTCGTACGACCAGGCGCTCGGAATCATCCGGCGCCATGCCAACGACGAGGTCACGCTCGTCACTCCTTCGCTGCCCGGAGTGAGCATCCAGATCACCGGACGCCTCTACACGCAGGAGACCGCTGACAATTTCGCCTTCGCGATCGCCGCCGGCGAGAACATGAGCGTGTCGGTGATCCCGTTCGCCGACTTCGTCTTCCAGATCCCCGAAGGCGACGGGGAGGTCGACGGCCTGATCTGCGCGATGACCGGTCCGCAGCCCGATCAGGAAGTGATGATGTGGATGCTGCGATTCGACTGAACCGCCGGAGCCGCTGATGCGAAAGGGGTTGTGGACGATCGGCAGCCTCTCGCGTCGCGAATTCGTCGTTCGCGTCTGGGACAAGATGACGGCGGACCGCGTCTGGGATTCGGCCGCCCAGCTCGCGTACTACTTTCTGCTCGCGCTATTTCCGCTCCTCATCGTGCTGCTGAGCGTGGTCGCCATGATGCCGCGCCCCAATCTCATCGCGACGATGCGGGACGCGCTCGCCGACGCGATGCCCGAACAGGCGTTTGCGCTGCTGGAAGGCGAGATGGGCCGGATCATGAGCTCGTCGACCGGCAGCAAGCTGACACTCGGAATGCTGGCGACGTTCTGGGCGGCGTCATCGGGCGTCGTCTCGTTGATGGGAACGCTCGACCGGATCTTCTGCGCGCGCGAGCAGCGCGGGTGGCTGCACATGCGCGCGACGTCGATCGGACTGACCATCGCGCTGCTGGCGCTGATGGTCACCGGCGCGATTCTCGTCACGGCAGGCGACAGCGTCGCCGCGTATCTCGCGCACACGTTTCACCTGGCACTGATCACGCGGGTCTACAGTCTCGTCATCAATTACATACTGGGCGTGGTGATCCTGATCTTCGCGCTCGAGGTCGCACTGTACTTCGGCCCCGACGACGAAACACGAGGCTGGCACTGGATCACGCCCGGTTCGGTAATGGGCGTTCTGATGTTCGTGGCGTCGTCGTGGGGGTTCTCGTCGTACCTCAGGTTTCACAACAGCTACAGCGTGACGTACGGCAGCATCGGCGCCGTCATCGTGCTGATGCTGTGGCTGTATCTGCTCGGGCTGTCGATTCTCGTCGGCGCTGAGGTGAACTCGGTGATCTACCAGGCGCGCGGGTGCAAGGTCGAAGAACCCGCACTCGACTGCGATTGATCCGCGTTCTTCCGCCTGATCTGCGCGATCTACGGCCCTTCTTCTACCCGAACGAGATCGTCAGCTCCTTGCCAAACGTGAACACCGGCCGGCGCCGCTGTTTGAGCACCTTGGTCCCCGTCTGCGACAGCGCCGTCACGAGCAGCGGCATCGCGATCGTGGCGTCGACGTTGCACGTCACGCGATCCGCATCGCGAGCCGACTTGCCCCACGACGCCGAATCCTCGACAAAGCCGCCCGACAACCCGCCGTACTGCGGGCCCGCAGTCACGATCTGCACGGCATACTTGTGCGAACGCACGTTCGCCTTGATCGTCGTGGCCGTCTGGCCCGCCTGCAGGATGAAGTTCTTGGGAACGCCGCCGCCAAAGAACACCGCGCCGGTGTTCGCCGACTTGGCGACGATCTGCGCCATCTCCACGACGTCCGCAATCACGTCGAACTGGAACGGATTCTTTCGGTCGATGCGGCTCGACGCGATTCCAACTCCGATCGGGGAATCCGTGATCGACGGGCAGTAAATCGGGATCTTGGCCTTGTAGGCCGACGTCAGGATGCCGTCTTCGGTCGCGATCTCCGACAGTTCACGACCGAGCAGGTGAAGAAACTCGCGCGTCGAATACGGACGCGCGTGATCGAGCGTGTTCGAGAAGTTGCCGACCCACTCGTCCGCCTCGCGGAACTCGACCTCGGACGCGAACGTGTCGTAAATCCGCACGACGCCCGAATCCTTCAGCTCCTTGTCGTCCGGGCGCGGCGATCCCTGGTAGTGGTACCGCCCGAGCGTCTCGTGCAGGTCGTGGAACAGGTTCGCACCCGTTGCGACGACGACGTCGACGTAGTGGTTCTTGATCAGGTAGGCGATCAGACGCCGCATGCCGGCTGCGACGAGCGCACCCGACAGACCCAGGAACACCGTCGAGTTGTCCTGAAGCATGTTGAGCCAGACCTGGTGCGCCGCAGCGAGGTTGCGCCCCTGGAAGCTCGTCGCCTCCATCTTCGACAGGAGCCCGGCAACCGAGCGGTCGCGATCAATCTGAATTGGGTATGTCGGAGTCTTCAGGAACTTCGACGCTTTCGATCGTTTCATCATAATAGTGAGGTCCTACGGAGCCCTTCCGAGAAATCGAACTACTGAGGCGAGCAATTCCGGCCACGAGAGCATGCCGGAGGCCCAATCAAACCAGGTACGTTATCCCCTTGATATGACCGTCGTAACGGTCCTTGACGACGTACGAAACGTCTTCGCTCATGTCCCCGTTCTTCACCCGGGCATCGACCATCCCAAAGAACCGGTCGCGCACGGCGTCGCGGTCGTACCGCGCGTAGTCGAGCATGTTCCCGATCGTCGATCCCGGCGTAGTCTTCTTGATGTGGTATGCGCCGTCGCGCTCGACGATGACGTGCGCCTCGTTGGGACGCCCGAACAGGTTGTGATAGTTCCCCATCACCTCCTGGTAGGCGCCGACGAGAAAGATCCCGAGGTAGTACGGACTGCCGTCGAACGGATGGATCTCGAGCACCTTCTTGACGTCGTGCAGATCGACGAACTTGTCGATCCGGCCGTCCGAGTCGCACGTGATATCGCACAGCGTCACGAACTCAGTCGCCGGCTCCTTCAGCTTGTGGATCGGGAGGATCGGAAACAGCTGCTCGATCGCCCAGTGATCCGGTACCGAACGGAAGACCGAGAAGTTGCACAGGTACCGCGCGGCAAGCACGGATTTCAGCTCCTCGAACTCCTCGGGGACGTACTTCGCGTTCTGCGCGTACTTGAGCGCCTTTGCCGAGATCTCCCAGAACAGCGACTCGCCAAGCGCGCGATCCTCGAGCGAGATCAGCCCGAGGTTGAACATCGTGAACATCTCGTCCTTGTGTTCCTGCGCATCGTGGTAGTACTCGCGGTAGTTCTTGGCATTGATGCTGTCGTACAGCTCGAACAGCTCGCCGACAACGGTCGGATCGTCGGCGCTCGGCTCGAGCCGCACCACGTTCTCGACGTAGGTCTCGATCTCTTCCGTGACGTTGACCACGAGCATCGCGTGATAGGCCGACATGATGCGTCCGGATTCCGTGATCAGGTTCGGCTCGGGAACATCCTCGTCGTCACAAACGCTTTTGATAGTAAAGATTACGTCGTTCGCGAACTCCTGCATGCTGTAGTTCGCGGATGATTCGTAGGACGTCCGGCTGCCGTCGTAATCGACGGCCATGCCGCCACCGACGTTCAGGTACTCGATGTTGATGCCCTTCTGCCGGATCTTGGCGTAGACCCGGGCGGCCTCCTTCATCGCGTTCTTGATGCGCTTGATGTCGGTGATCTGCGACCCGATGTGGAAGTGAAGCACCTTGAGCGTATCGAGCATGTCGCGCTTGCCCAGGTACCTCAACACTTCGAGGATCTCGCTCGTCGTCAGCCCGAACTTCGCGGTCTCGCCGCCCGATTCCTCCCACTTGCCGCTGCCCTTCGAATAGAGCTTTGCCCGGATGCCGAACGCCGGCCTCACGCCGAGCTTGTCCGCGACGGCAATTGCGATCTTCAGCTCCGACAGCTTCTCGAGCGTGATGATGACGTTCTTGCCGACCATCCGGCCCATCAGCGCGAGCTCCATGAACGCCGCGTCCTTGAAGCCGTTACACAGCAGCAGCCCGTCGTCCGCCTGCGGCATCGAGAGCGCGGCGTACAACTCCGCCTTGGAGCCCGCCTCGAGCCCGTAATCGTAGCGGCCGCCCTCTTTCAGGAACTCCTCGAGGACTTCGCGGCGCGGATTCACCTTCATCGGGAACACTGCGCGGTGACGCCCCTCGTAGTCGAACTCGCGGATCGCCCCCTTGAACGAGCGGTGGAGCCGGCGGACCTGGTTCGCAAGAATCTGCGGAAACCTGATCAGCAGCGGTGGCGTGATCCCCCGCTTGACGAGATCGTCGACAACCTCCTTCAGGTCCACGCCGTCCTCATTCTCGGCGGGCTTCACGACCAGGTTCCCTTTCCTGTTTATTTCAATGTAGCCGGAACCCCAGCTAGCGACTCCATAAGTCTCAGCCGCCTTCTCTATGGTCGTTCTCAACAGTTGGCTCCCGTCACGAGGCTGGAAACTCGCGGCCCAAAAAGGAATGGGGTGGCCGCGACAAGCGCTGAAATGTAGCAGATCGGCCACAACCTGTCAAAGTTTTTTTTTGAGCGCCATTCGCCCAAAACTGATAGAAATAAAGGGTTTCCGGGCTTTTACCCTTCGGCCGAGCGGCCAATATTGTCCCTTTGGACCGCACCGGAGGCGTGCCGTTTGCAATGGAAAAATCGACGATTGCCAGCCGCGCCTGGCGATCGTGGACGGCAGGGCGATCTCCGCATCGGCGTGGTACACTCCGCCCAATGGACGCCCCGGAAACCTCGTCACTCGACCTCACCGAACCGACGGCACAGGCGACGCCGCTCGTCGCGATCGTCGGCCGGCCCAATGTCGGCAAGTCGACTCTTTTCAACAGGTTGACTGGTTCGCGGCGATCGATCGTCGGTGACGAGCCCGGGATCACACGTGATCGCATCTACGGAGTCGCGGAATGGCAGGGCAAGGTGTTCGACGTCGTCGATACCGGCGGCATCGTCCCCGACGACGAGGCGACCATTCCCGCGGCAATCTTCCAGCAGGCCCGCGCTGCGATCGAGCAGGCGGCGCTGCTTCTCTTCGTCGTCGACGTACGCCAGGGCGCGACCCAGCTCGACGAAGAGCTTGCGCAGCGGCTTCGGGAGACCGGAAAGCCCGTCTTTGTCATCGCAAACAAGGCCGAGTCCCGCCGGCACGACGACGACGCCCTCGAATTCACGCGGTGGGGGTTTGACGACGTCATTCCGGTGTCCTCCGAGCACGGCCAGGGATTTGGAGACATGCTGGAGGCGATCGCGAATCGGATCGACCTGACCGATCCGGACGCCGCGGCAAGCCGCGAGATCAGCGTCGCGATCGTCGGTCGCCCAAACGTCGGCAAGTCGTCGCTCGTCAACAAGTTGCTCGGCGCCGAACGCGTCATCGTGTCCCCGATCGCCGGGACCACGCGCGATGCCGTCGATACCGAGATCGAGTCCGACGGACACCGGTTTCGCCTGATCGATACCGCAGGCATTCGCCGCAAGGGCAAGACCGAGCTCATGGCAGAAAAGCTGTCGGTCGTGATGGCACGCCGCCACCTCGAGCGCGCGGACGTCGCAATTCTGGTCATCGACGCCGTCGAGGGTCCGACGAACCTCGACGCGACGATCGGCGGGTATGCGAACGACGCCGGCTGTTCGACCATAATTGCTGTCAACAAATGGGATCTCGTCCCGGGAAAGGAGACCGGAACACCGGCCGCATTCGAGCGACGCGTTCGCGAGACGCTCAAGTTTCTCGACTTCGCGCCTGTCGTGTTCATCTCGGCGCTGACGGGCCAGCGGGTCACGCGACTGCTGGAGCTGGCCGCGCGCGCAGCCGAGGCCCGGCGCAAACGCGTGGCGACGCACGAGCTCAACCAGTTCTTTGTGCAGCACCTCGTCCAGCCCCGCGCGACGCTGCCCGGAAAGCAGCAGCTGAAGGTCAAGTACATCACGCAGGCGAGCGTCGCGCCTCCGACGTTCGTGCTGTTCACGAACGCCAAGAAGGCAAAACTGCACTTTTCGTACCAGCGCTACGTTGAAAACCGCCTCCGCGAGACCTACGAGTTCTTTGGCACGCCGATACGCGTCCTCGGGCGCACAAAGACCGGCGGACGCGACTAATCTGCAGGTTTCGCTGGCGACGCGATCCCCTTCTGCCGATACAATACGGGACGACGCGCCAACGCCGGCCGTCGTTCCTCCTCACCCATCCAGTCGGTTCCGGTGACCACGATGAAAGGTCGCACCGCGGAGCAGCAGGCGAATCCCAAGGCCGGTTTGACGGACCGGCTCAGTGGCGCGTGCGCGATCGCGACCGACCTGTCGGGAGTTCGCACGACCAGCGCGATCTGCGCGTCGCTCGCCTCGCACCTGCACCAGACGATCCCTTACACACGCGCGTGGCTCGTCGTCACCGAGGGCGAAGACGTCCTCGAATTCGGCGCCACGTGGAGTCCCGACGGCCCGGTTGAGGAGTATCCTGTCACCGAGCACTTCGACGAGCGTGCGCGCGCGAATCGGATCGTCCGACGGCTGCTGCTTCACGATCGCGACATCGGCTTTCTCGCGCTCGAGCTCGACCCCGGGTTCGAGCTCGACCCGATCACGGACCAGCTGCTGACGTCGATGGGCGCGCTCGTCGTGACGGCGCTTGGATCGGTGTCCCGGCACGACGAAGGCGAGCGTCGCCGGAAGGAGCTGACCGAGATCATCGAAATCGGGCGCTCGTTCGCCGCGGTGACGAATGCACGCGACCTGTGCCGCGCGATCGCCGAACGCGCCGCGCGGCTCGTCGGCGCCGAGAGCTGTTTTGTGGCAACGTCGCATCCCCGGCGCAACACGGTCACGGCCGAGCCGCCGGGATTCGGCGTGCGATCAGAGGAGATCGGCGAATTCCGTTTCCCGGTGGACTCCTCGGAGGGAGGAATCGACGCGCTTCGCTGGCTCGAGCCCTTCTACTCGAACTCGCCAGAGTCCGACATACGATTCTCGTCGGTCATCACCGACGCGTACCGTCCGCTGAACCTTTTGTGCGCGCCGATGCGGGCGAAGGGCGAAACCGTCGGATTCCTGTTCGCGGCGGACCGTCCTGCGGGCTTCGATCACAAAACGGCACGGCTGCTCGGCGCGATCGCGCCGCAGGCGGCGGCGGCGCTCTCGAATGCACAGCTCCTCGAGGCCGCCGAGTCGCGCG
>JBGAKX010000186.1:0-7146 GCA_044224215.1 Blastocatellia bacterium | reverse complement strand
GATCTTCTCAATCTCGTAGATCTTTCCTTGCCGCAGCCGCGACCGCAGCGCGTCGACCGAGATGTCGACGTTGACGACCTCGTCCGCGCGCCCGAGAAACGAGTCGGGAACGGTCTCGCGAACGGTGACTCCGGTGATCCGTCCGACCGCGTCGTTCAGCGATTCGATGTGCTGCACGTTCACGGCGGTCGTCACCGAGATCCCGCGGTCGAGCAGTTCGAGCACGTCTTCGAAGCGCTTTTCGTGCGTCGAACCAGGCGCGTTCGTGTGGGCGAGCTCGTCGACGATCACGACATCCGGCCGGCGCGCGACGATCGCGTCGACGTCCATCTCCTCGAGCGTCACGCCGCGATACTCGATCTTTCGGAGTGGCACGCACTCGAGGTCGCCGACAAGCGCTTCGGTTTCGGCACGCCCGTGAGCAACCACGACGCCGACGACGATGTCGACGCCCTGCGCCTTCAGCTGGTGCGCCTCTTCGAGCATCTTGTACGTCTTCCCGACACCGGGGGCGGCGCCGATGTACACGCGCAGCCGTGCCCGCTCGCCCTCCTTGATCTTTGCGAGGAGCGATTCAGGAGATGGCCTGCCATGTACGCCCGATGTCATATCTGCGTGATTTGCGTCATTTGCGGCTTATCTCATCGTCGAGCGCAAGGTTGAGCTCGAGCACGTTGACCCGCGGCTCGCCGAGGAATCCAAACTGGCGTCCCTCCGTATGTACCGCAACCAGCCGCCGTACCGCATCCTCGGACAGGCCCCGCTCGCGAGCGACGCGGGGCACCTGGAACTCTGCCGCCGCGGGCGTGATGTGCGGATCGAGCCCCGAGGCGGACGTGGTCACGAGATCGATCGGCACGGGTTTGCCCGGATTCTCGGCCTGGAGTGTTGCGACGTCGGCCTTCACACGATCCACGAGCTTGACGTTCGTCGGTCCCAGGTTCGAGCCGGACGATGCGCCCGCGTCGTACCCGTTGCCGGCCGCGGACGGCCGCGAATGGAAGTAGCCGGGTGACGAGAACGGCTGGCCGATGATCCGCGAGCCGACAATCTCGCCGTTCCTCACGATCATCTGGCCGTTCGCCTTGTCGGGGAAGATCAGCTGCGCAAGTCCGGTCACCGCGAGCGGATAGACAAGCCCCAGCAGGATCGTCGTGACCACCGTCATCAGGATTGCCGTGACGAGATTCTTCATGATGCTTCCCTCCTACGCGAGCCCAAGGGCCGTGATGATCACGTCGATCGCCTTGATCCCGATGAACGGGATGATGATCCCGCCGACGCCATAGATCAGCATGTTTCGCCTGAGCAAAGCCGCGGCGCTGAGCGGCTTGTACGAGACGCCCCGCAGCGCGAGCGGTATCAGCGCGATGATGACCAGCGCATTGAAGATCACGGCCGAGAGAATCGCCGATTGCGGCGTCCGGAGGCCCATGACGTTCAGCGCGTTCAATACGGGAAATGCCACCGCGAACATCGCCGGAATGATGGCGAAGTACTTGGCGACGTCGTTCGCGATCGAGAATGTCGTGAGGGCGCCGCGCGTCATCAGCAACTGCTTGCCGATCTCGACGACCTCGATGAGTTTGGTCGGGTTCGAGTCGAGGTCGACCATGTTGCCGGCCTCCTTCGCGGCCTGCGTGCCGGTGTTCATGGCCACGCCGACATCGGCCTGGGCGAGCGCGGGCGCGTCGTTCGTGCCGTCGCCGGTCATCGCCACGAGCTTGCCCTCGGCCTGCTCGCGCTTGATCAGGGCCATCTTGTCTTCGGGCTTTGCCTCGGCGAGGAAGTCGTCGACGCCGGCCTCGCGCGCGATCGTCGCAGCCGTCAGCGGGTTGTCGCCGGTGATCATGACGGTCTTGATCCCCATCGCGCGGAGCTGGTCGAACCGCTCCCTCATGCCTCCCTTCACGATGTCCTTCAGATAGACGACGCCGAGCGGCCGGCCGGTGTCGGCAACCACGAGCGGCGTGCCGCCTTCGCGTGCGACGCGATCCACGATCGCTCGCAGCTCGCCGCGCGTCTCGGCCGTCGGCACCTTGAAGACGAACGATTCGATCGCGTCCGCCGCGCCCTTGCGGACGCGCCTGCCGTTGAAATCCACGCCGGACATCCGAGTCTGCGCCGTGAATGGAATGAACGTCGCGTTGTGCGACGACAGTTCGCGTCCGCGCAGGCCATAGCGTTCCTTGGCAAGAACCACGATCGAACGACCCTCCGGCGTCTCGTCGGCGAGCGACGACAGTTGTGCGGCTTCAGCCAGCACCTCTTCCGTAACACCCGGCAGCGGGAGAAATTCGCTCGCCTGCCGGTTCCCGAGCGTGATGGTGCCGGTCTTGTCGAGCAGCAGCGTATTGACGTCGCCCGCGGCTTCAACTGCTCTTCCTGACATGGCGAGCACGTTGTGCTGCACCAGCCGGTCCATGCCGGCGATACCGATTGCGGACAGCAACCCGCCAATCGTCGTCGGGATCAGGCACACCAGCAGCGATACGAGCACGAACGTCGACTGTGGCGCGCCCGAGTAGATCGCAAACGGCTGGAGCGTGACGACCGCCATCAGGAAGATGACCGTCAGGCCGGCGAGCAGGATGTTGAGCGCGATCTCGTTCGGTGTCTTCTGACGCTCGGCGCCTTCGACGAGCGCGATCATGCGGTCGATGAACGTCTCGCCCGGGTTCGACGTGATTCGCACCTTGATGCGGTCCGACAGCACGCGCGTGCCGCCGGTGACGGCCGACCGGTCGCCTCCTGCCTCCCGGATGACCGGCGCCGATTCGCCCGTGATCGCGGATTCGTCGACCGACGCGACGCCTTCGACAATCTCGCCGTCGCTCGGAATGAATTCGCCCGCGGACACGATGACGAGGTCGTCCTTCTGCAATTGGGCCGCGCCGACGACGACGATCTTCATCGTCTCTCCGTCCCTTGCGTCCTCGAGGACCTTGTTTGCCGTCGTTTCCGTGCGCGCCTTCCGCAACGTGTCGGCCTGCGCCTTGCCACGCCCCTCGGCCATCGCCTCGGCAAAGTTTGCGAACAACACCGTGAACCACAGCCACAATGTGATCTGAAGGGCGAACCCGGTCCCGGCCGCACCGGTCGCGATATCGCGAACGAGGAGGACGGTCGTGATCACGCTTCCCACCTCGACGACGAACATGACGGGATTCTTCATCATGGTCACCGGGTTGAGCTTCAGGACGCAGTCCCTGGCCGCCCGTCCCATGATTCGGGGATCCCAGATCGAGATTTCCTTCTTCGACGTGCTTGCCATGATCCCCTCCTAGAACGTCTGACCGGCCTGCATCAGCAATTGCTCGACGATGGGCCCGAGACTGAGCACCGGGAAGAACGTGAGCGCGCCGACGATCACAATCACGCTCACGAGGAGCGCCGAGAACAGCGGCGTCGTCACCGGGAACGTTCCGAGTGACGGCGGTGAGGCCTTCTTGCGCACGAGGCTGCCCGCGATCGCGAGCATCGGGACCATCATCAGGAACCGCCCGATCAGCGTGGCCGCGCCGATGGACGAGTTGTACCAGGGCGTATTGGCCGAGATTCCGGCGAATGCCGAGCCATTGTTTCCCGCCCCTTCGGTGAAGGCGTAGAGGATTTCCGACAGTCCGTGCGGACCGGGATTGAGTATCGCCGTCGTTCCGAATGATTCCGATACGACCGAGATGCCCGTGAGCACGAGGATCGTCAGCGGGAAGATGAGCGTATAGAGCATCGCCATCTTCACGTCATACGACTCGATCTTCTTGCCGAGGTACTCGGGCGTACGGCCGACCATCAGGCCCGCGATGAAGACCGACAGGATCACCATCACGAGAATTCCGTACAGTCCCGAGCCGACGCCGCCAAAGATGACCTCTCCGAGCATAATGTTCGTGAGCGGCACGAGACCGCCCAGCGGCGTGTACGAATCGTGCATCGAGTTGACGGCCCCGCACGACGTGTCGGTCGTCACCGTCGCCCACAGCACCGAGTTGGCAACGCCGAACCGGACCTCCTTCCCTTCCATGTTGCCGCCCGATTGCATGGAGCTGACCGACTGATCCGCGCTCGCGAGCATCGGGTTGCCGCGCGCCTCGGCCCAGAACGCGACCGAGACCCCCGCAAAGAACAGCACCGCCATAGCCGCGAATACCGCCCAGCCGTGCTTCTGCGACTTGGTCATGCGACCGAGCGTGTAGGTGAGTCCCGCGGCGATCCCGAAGATCGCAAACATCTCGATCAGGTTGGTAAGTGGCGTCGGGTTCTCGTACGGGTGCGAGCTGTTGGTATTGAAAAAGCCGCCGCCGTTCGTGCCGAGCTCCTTGATGATCTCCTGCGACGCGACCGGACCCTGCGCGATCGTCTGCGTCGACACCGTTTCGGTGGACGTGGTGCCGTCGTCCGCCGTCTTTTCGACCGACTGCGGCTCGACGAGCTGCACCGTGTCGTACGGTTTGAGGTTCTGAATGACCCCCTGCGAGACGAGCACGAGCGCACCGGCGATGCAGATCGGCAACAGGACCCACAGCGTCGCGCGGACCATGTCCACCCAGAAGTTGCCGATCGTCTCGGCCTCGCGGCGCGCGATCCCACGCACGAGCGCGATGGCGCAGGCGATGCCTGCGGCCGCGGACGTGAAGTTGTGGTACGCAAGCCCAGCCATCTGGGTCAGGTAGCTCATCGTGGTTTCAGGGACGTAGGACTGCCAGTTCGTGTTCGTCGTGAACGACGCCGCCGTGTTGAACGAGGAATCGGGCGAGATCCCCGCGAGTTGCTGCGGATTCAAGGGCAAGACGCCCTGCAGCCGCTGTATCAGGTAGAGCACGAGCATCGAGACGACGCTGAACAGCAGCATCGCGATCGTGTACTCCTTCCATTTCATCTCGCGGGTCTCGTCGACGCCGGTGAGCTTGTAGACGACCCGCTCCGCGGGCCGCAGAACCGGGTCGAGGAAGGTCCGTTCGCGCTCGAACACCCTGGCCATATAGATGCCAAGCGGCTTGGTCACAGCCAGGACAAGCGCAAAGAAGACCAGGATTTGAAGCCATCCGTTTGCGGTCATGATTAGAACTTCTCCGGGCGCAGTAGTGCGTACATGAGGTACACGAGCAGGAGTGCCGAAACGACGATGCCTGTGAGGTATTCGAGCGTCATGGATGCACCTCCTACAGTCGGTCGCACGCGGCCGTGTAGCCGATCGCGATTGCAAAGAACGCGATGGTCGCAATGATGAAGATTGCGTCGAGCATGAGTCCTCCAAACGGCCCCTACCAGGAGCCTTGTTTCCGTCCCATCCACCACACGAGGCCGATCGTGGCGGTGTTCTGCTCCGTCTTGTACACACCTGGCGTCTGCGTCAGGAAGAACGGCTGGTTCGAAGCGTCGCGGCGCCATTCGATTCGCGTGAGCAGGCCTTCGGCGAACCTGTATTCGTAGGTCAGCGTCGTCTCGTAGAGCGATTGCGTCGCTCCCGTGAACAACCCGCCGCGATCCGACAGGTACTCACCGCGTGCCGCGATCGCATTGTGCGGGTCAAGCTGATATCGCACGTACCCGGCGCCACCCATCACGTGTGACGGGGCCGAGTTCGGCATGACGCGGTTGATCGCATAATCGAACTCGCCGACGAACGTCAGCTTGTCCGTGGCATTCCACGTGGCGTACGTGTCAAAGATGTGAGTTCGCCCGCGCGGCGCCGGCTCGAATTCGGAGGTCGGAAGCCCCGGCTGGCTCGGAATCGTCGGGAAACCCGGGTTGAGGTTTGCGACATAACTGCGCCCCTCGAGCCCTGTGTAGTAATTCACGTTCCACGATACCGACTTGGCTGGTTTGAGGTTCAGAATGAGCGCCTGCGACTTGAAGCCGTTCGTGTCCTCGGTCTGCTGGGCTCCATTGACGAGCCAGTAGGTCGCCGTGATCTTGTCGGAAACGGGATACGTCACGCGGAGCCCTTCGTGATAGAACGGCAGGAAATTGAACCAGTAGGAACGCGAGTAGTTGATCTGGTCCTTGGTGTAGTTCCCCTCGACGCCGAGAGCGCTCACCCACTTGCCGAAGTCGACAGTGGCCCCCTTGCCGACGGGCACCACATACGTGCCGTATGCCTGGAGGACGTTGCGCCAGACCTGCGGACGCAGTTCGTTCGACGCACTGCCCTGGACTGTTTCGGTGGCCTGCCCCCACTGGAGGTCGAGGCGCATTCCGTAGCGCCGGCCGCCGTCGACGTCCGGCGTCTGCTCGATGACGAGAGCTGCCTGGTTCAGGTTGAAGCTGTTCGACGTCACGTCATATGGGCGCAGCAGGTTCACGCTGCCAACCGGTTTGTTGAAGTTGTACCCGTAGTAGCCGTCGATCGTGACGTTGAAGGTCGTGTCGCGGAAGAAGCCGAGCACGCCCTTGTCCTCAGGCGTGAGTGTTGTCTCCGCGGCAGTTGGCGCGGGAGTCTGAGCCGGTTGTGCGACAGGTTGCGCGGCTGGCGTCGCGGACGCGGCCATTGCGTTCGACGCGACGGTTGTCGTGCTCGCACCAGCGCGCTCGGCTTCCAGCGTGGCGAGCCGCTGCTCGAGCCGCTCGACGCGGTCAAGCAGCGCCCGTTCACGAGGCGTGAGGGTCTCGGGCGACACCTCCGTTACCTGTTGGGCATGTGTTGTCTGCGCCATGCCGAGCGCGCACACGACCAGCATCACGATGAGCGCCCGAGTTCTCATCGCTGTTCGGAACCGTCACGTGACGACGTGTTCCGATCCTCGAGTCGGTCGAGCAGCCACGCGCCGACGAGTACAAGAGGAATCACCGAAAAGATGGCAGCGTTCCCGGCCATCTCGAGAAAATCCTCGACGCCCTCGGCGCCGCCAAACCTTGCCATTTCGAGGAGTGCCACGCCGAGCACCACGAGGAACGCTACCCCGGCGGCGCACGCCACGACTCCCGACGAGGCCATACGACGTCCAATCATTTCGACCATGTCTCCACCCCCGAGTTCTGTCTCCACCAAAAACTCTAGGGAGTCCGGTCAAAAGAAGGGCTAAAGAGTGGATAAAAAGTTCGTAAAGCCGCTGCCTCTGGAGTGCGCCGGCAAGCGAAGCGCGACGGCGCTTTGCGGCCGTACGGTGGCGAGGACGAAAGCGCCGTCGCGCCCTTCGGGCTTGC